>JAPSIR010000023.1 GCA_031178625.1 Cellulomonas sp. | reverse complement strand
CGACGCGGCGTCGGAGCCCTTCTCGAGCGCGGCGTCGCTGGCCTGCTCGCCCTTCTCGCCACTCATCGCGTCGGAGGCCTTGCCCTTGAGGTCGTCGATACCCATGCGTGCTCTCCCTCGTCGCTCGATCGTGCGGACGGTCGCACCCGGCGTGCCCGGTGCCGCCTCCATGCTGCGTCGGTGCCCGCGCGCCCGCACCCGCACCCCGCCATCCGGTGGCTGTGCCGCGCCGTCCCGCAGCCCGTGCCGGACGGCCGGTGCCCCTGCCGGCGGGGCAGCGCGCGATCGGCACCGCCCCGGCACCGGGACGGTCAGGCCCAGGGATGTCGCGCCCGTGCTCGTCCGCGGCATCCAGCTCGGCGAGCCCGTCGGGATCCTGCTGGGCGGCGAGCACGAGCGCCGCGAGGTCGGGGTCGTCGGGCAGGCGCGGGTCGCGGACGTACCGCAGCGGGTCCGCCGCGATGGCGGCCATCCGCACCCGCAGCTCCTGGTCCGCACGCACGACGTCCCGAGCGCGCTCGAGCGCGTGCCCCAGCACGAACGACGTCACGTCCTGCTTTTGGACCGCCGCGGCACGGCGCAGCAGCGCGAGCCCGTCCTCGGTGAGCCGCATGTGCAGCCGCGCCGTGCGCAGCGGGATGACCTCGCCCCAGACCATGCCCGGCACCGTACGAGCCCACGCGCCGGCCCGTCCGGCGTCCTCCACACGCCCGCCTCGAGCCGACCACAGCGCACCCCTGTCGATCACAGCGCACCCCTGCGGAGCACAGCGCACCGGAGCGGATCACACGGTGCCGGAGACGACCGCCGTCGTGCTCGGAGCTCGCGACTCCGGTAGTGGGACCGGCCCGTCGCGGTCCCCGAGACGTCCGCGCGGTGTCGCCCCACCCACCGGGCGGTCTTGCGATCTCTCGGCGTGTCGCGTGGCGTGCGCGGCTGACGTGTCGGCGGCCCAGCGGACGTCCGCTCGTGGGCGTACGCACACCGTGCGCCCGGTGTGCGTACGCCCCCGAGAAGGCATCTTCCTGTGCGCGACACGCGCGTCCGACACGCCGCCGCCGTCGGCATCGACGGGAATGCGGTCACGCCGCCGGGAGTCGTGGAGCGGGGTCGGCAGTGTGGCGAGAATCGGGACGACGGGTGCGGCGGCATGCGTGGAAGGGGGCAGCTCGGGGGAGACAGACGCGGATGCGGATAAAGCGGGGGAGGAGGCGGGATGCGCGGTGCTGCCGCGAGAACGCGGGAGGGGCGCGGCCGGTGCGGCGGTGTGCCTCAGTGGCCGGGGTCCCGCCGCTCCTCGGGCACGCGTCGACGGACGGCGAACGCGACGGACATGACGACCGACGCCGCCACGAGGACGAGCAGTCCGAGCCACCAGCGGCCCGATCCCGTGAGCGCGAAGCCGAGGACGTAGAGGCAGAACGAGGCAAGAGCGACGGGTGTCGACGGACGGCGCACGTCGTCCCTCCAGAGGTCGTTCCGGTCGGTGCGGTCGAGGGCGAGCGTGACACGCCCGGCGGCTCTGCGACCAGGGTCCGGTGCCGGGCGTCGCGACCAGGCCCGCGCACCGCCGGGCACGGCGAGGGCCGGGCGCCTCCCCGCGCCCGGCCCTCGGTCCTCCCGCTCGTGCGGTCCTGCTGCTCGTGCGTCAGCTCACGTCGTCGTCCACCCAGTCGAACGTGCGCGTGACGGCCTTCTTCCACAGGCGGTACTGGCGGTCGCGCTCCTCGGGGTCCATGGACGGCTCCCAGCGCTTGTCCTCGGCCCAGTTGTCGATGACGTCCTGCTCGCCCGACCAGTAGCCGACCGCGATGCCCGCGGCGTACGCGGCGCCCAGGGCCGTCGTCTCCGCGACCTGCGGCCGGATGACCGGCACGCCGAGGATGTCGGCCTGGAACTGCATGAGCGCGTCGTTGGCGACCATGCCGCCGTCGACCTTGAGCTCGGTGAGGTCGACGCCGGAGTCCGCGTTCATGGCGTCCAGCACCTCGCGCGTCTGGAACGCCGTCGCCTCGAGGGCCGCCCGCGCGATGTGGCCCTTGTTCACGTACCGCGTCAGGCCGACGAGCGCGCCGCGCGCGTCCGACCGCCAGTACGGCGCGAACAGGCCCGAGAACGCCGGCACGAAGTACGCGCCCCCGTTGTCCTCGACCGTCGCCGCCAGCCGCTCCACCTCGGGCGCCGACGAGATGATCCCGAGGTTGTCGCGCAGCCACTGCACGAGCGAGCCGGTCACGGCGATCGAGCCCTCGAGCGCGTACACCGCGTCCCGGTCGCCGATCTTGTACGCCACGGTGGTGAGCAGGCCGTTCTTGCTCGGCACCGGCGACGTGCCGGTGTTGATGAGCATGAAGTTGCCCGTGCCGTACGTGTTCTTCGCGTTGCCGACCTCGAAGCACGCCTGCCCGAACGTCGCCGCCTGCTGGTCGCCGAGAATGCCGGCGATCGGCACGCCGCCGAGCAGGCCGCGGGCACGCCCCTCGCCGTACACCTCGGACGAGGAGCGGATCTCCGGGAGCATCGACATCGGGATGCCCATCTCACCGGCGATCTCCTCGTTCCACGTGAGGGAGTCGACGTTCATGAGCATGGTGCGCGATGCGTTCGTCACGTCGGTGACGTGGACGCCGCCGTCCGGCCCGCCCGTCATGTTCCACAACAGCCACGCGTCGGTGTTGCCGAACATCAGGTGCCCGGCCTCCGCGGCCTCGCGCGCGCCGTCGACGTTGTCGAGGATCCAGCGGACCTTCGGGCCGGAGAAGTACGTCGCCAGCGGCAGACCGACGCGGTCCTTGTAGCGCTCCGCGCCGCCGCCGAGCGCCGCCAGCTCGTCGCAGATCTTCTGCGTCCGGGTGTCCTGCCAGACGATCGCGTTGTAGACCGGCTCGCCCGTGCGCCGGTCCCACACGACCGCGGTCTCGCGCTGGTTCGTGATGCCGACCGCGGTGATGTCGGTGTTCTGCAGGCTCGCGCGGCCCAGCGCCTGGCCGACGACCTGCCGGGTGTTCGTCCAGATCTCCTTGGCGTCGTGCTCGACCCAGCCGGCCTTCGGGAAGATCTGCTCGTGCTCCTGCTGACCGGTCGCGACGATGTGGCCGGTGTGGTCGAAGATGATCGCGCGCGTGCTGGTCGTGCCCTGGTCGATCGCCATGACGTACGTCTCGGACATGCGGGTCCCTCCTGGTGCGGATCTGCGGATGTCGAACGGGGTGGGCGTCAGCCGATGTAGGCCTGCGCGACCAGGCCCGCGAGGATGCCGCCGACCAGCGGGCCGGCGACCGGCACCCACGCGTAGGACCAGTCGCTGCTGCCCTTGCCGCGGATCGGCAGGAGCGCGTGCGCGATGCGGGGGCCCAGGTCACGGGCGGGGTTGATGGCGTAGCCGGTGGGACCACCGAGGCTCGCGCCGATGCCGACGACGAGCATCGCGACGGCCAGCGGGCCGAGCTCGGACGGCGTGTTGCCGAACGCGAGGATGATGAAGACGAGCACGAACGTCGCGATGACCTCGGTGGCGAAGTTCCAGCCGTACGAGCGCAGCTCCGGGCCGGTCGAGAACACGCCCAGCTTCACCGCCGGGTCCGCGTCCTGGTCGAAGTGCTTCTTGTAGGCGATGAACGCGAGCGTGGCGCCGATGACGGCACCGAGCATCTGCGCGACCACGTAGAGGAACCCGTTGACGACGGTCACCGGGACGCCGTCCGCGAACTCCTCCGCGCCACTGGTCCACAGGCCGATCGTCACGGCCGGGTTCAGGTGCGCCCCCGACTTGAACGCGGCGAAGACACCCGCGAAGACCGCGAGGCCCCACCCGAAGTTGATCAGGAGCCACCCGCCGCCGAAGCCCTTCGTCCTCGGCAGGATCACGTTGGCGACCACACCGGCACCGAGGAGGAGCAGGATCGCGGTCCCCATGACCTCCGAGACGAACGCCTCGCCCATCGTGTACTCGACTGTCTCCACTGGCAGACCTCTCTCTGTGACGTCGTTGTCGCGCCGGTCCGTCCCCGACGGCCCGGGTCGTGCGTGTGCGGCCGTGGCCGCGGCTGGTGCTGTGGAGCGGTGGTGCGCGAGCGGGGTGCCGACGGGCCGCCGGCCGGTGCGCCGACCGGCGGCCCGCGGCGTCCGTCAGGTGCCGTACGGCGCGGCGGTGCCGCGTCCGGCCGGCGAGCCCGGCTTGGTGCCGGCGTCCACGGAGCCGCCGATCGGCACGAGCGGCGTGATGTCCTCCGCCGCGTGGCGCACGCGCTCGGCGGCCTCCTCGTCGTCCTCGGCCGCGGCGGCGTCCTCCGCCTCGGCCCGGGCCCGGTACGCGGCGATCTCCCGCGCGCGGGTCGCCTCGTCCCAGCCGAGCACCGGGGCGACGAGGTCCGCGATCTCCTCCAGCGCGCCGACGCCCTTGTCCGCCTGCTCGTAGTTGAGCCGCGTGCGGTGCATCAGCACGTCGTCGAGGTGCAGCGCACCCTCGTGCGTGACCGCGTACAGCACCTCGGCGCCGATGTACGCCGGCGCGTGCTCGAGCGGCTCGGCGAGCTCCGGCCGCTCGTCGATCATGTCGGTGAGCTCGTGGATCAGGGAGCCGTACCGGTGCAGCAGGTGGTCCATGCGGGGCCGGTCCCAGCCGTAGCGGGCGGCGATCGCGCGGGCCTGGCGCTGCACGACGCGCAGCCCCTCGGCGCCGACCAGCGGGACCTCGTCGGTGATCGACGGGAGCGTGGTGGCACGGGACCCGATCGCGAAGTCGACCGCGTCCTTGGCCATGACCCGGTACGTCGTCAGCTTGCCGCCGGCGATGACCGTGAGCCCCGGCGTGGGGGAGGCGGTGGTGTGCTCGCGCGACACCTTCGCGGACGACGTGCCCTCCTTGGTGCCCGGCTGCAGCAGCGGGCGCAGGCCGGCCCACGTGCCGATCACGTCCTCGCGGGTCAGCGGCCGCGCGAGCACCTGGTTCGCGTGCTCGATGACGTAGTCGATGTCGGCGCTCGTGGCGACGGGGTGCGTGAGCTCCTGCTCGTACGGGGTGTCGGTCGTCCCGATCACCCAGTACCGGGACCACGGGATGATGAAGAGCACCGACTTCTCGGTCTGCAGGATCAGCCCTGTGTTGCCCTCGATGCGGCGGCGCGGCACCACGATGTGGATGCCCTTCGACGCGAGCACCCGCAGGCCGCCTTCGGTCCCGGCCAGCGCCTCGGTCTTCTCGGTCCAGACGCCCGTCGCGTTGATGACGTTGCGCGCCCGGACGTCGAGGTGCTCGCCCGTCTCGAGGTCGACGAGCTCGGCACCGGTCACCGCGCCACCGCTCGTCTTGTGCAGCTGCACGACCTGCGTGCGGGACGCCGCGTGCGCGCCGTACGAGACGGCCGTGCGGACCAGGGTCTCGACGAGGCGCGCGTCGTCCACGCTCGCGTCCCAGTACCGGACGGCGCCGACGGCGGCGTCGTGCCGCAGGTCGGGGAAGAGACGCTCCATGCCCTTGCGCGTCAGGTGCTTGTGGATCGGCATCGCGCGGCGGCGCCCGCCGGACACGCTCGCGAGCGTGTCGTACAGCGCGACGCCGGCACCGACGTACGCGCGCTCCCACACCCGGTTCTCGAGCGGGTAGAGGAAGCTGACGGGCTTGACCAGGTGCGGTGCGATCCGCTGGATCAGCAGGTCGCGCTCGGTGAGCGCCTCGCGCACCAGGTGGAAGTCCAGCATCTGCAGGTAGCGCAGGCCGCCGTGCACGAGCTTGCTGGAGCGGCTAGACGTGCCGCTGGCCCAGTCCTGGGCCTCGACGACGGCGGTCGACAGGCCGCGCGTGACGGCGTCGAGCGCGATGCCCGCACCGGTCACGCCGCCGCCGATCACCAGCACGTCGAGCTCGCGGTCGCGCTCCGAGCTGCGTCGCAGCGCGTCGAGGGCGTCCTGTCGTGCCTGCACCGTCAGGGGTGCGGTTCTCATGTGCGGGTCCTCCCCGGAGCCGTCGCGCGGCGTCGTCGGTCGTCGGCTCCATGCGCGAGCGGCCCCCTCGCTCGCCGGTTTCGTCGCGGCTATCGTCATCATGTCCAGAACGGACGCGCAACCGGACTGCACGAACGTGCAGCGGTTGACCGGGGCATGACGCGTACGGGGGGCAGGGCTGGATGTACGTGGAGCGGGAGCAGGACGTGCTGCGCGCGGCGTCGATGTACTACCTGCAGGACCTCAAGATGGAGGTCATCGCGCGGCACCTGGGCACGTCGCGGTCCACCGTGTCGCGGCTCATCAAGCGGGCACGCGAGACCGGGCTCGTCGAGATCACGCTGCGGCCCGCGAGCACCCGTGCACCGGGCCTCGGGCGGTCCATCGCCTCGACCTTCGGCATCGAGACGTACGTCGTGCCCGTGCCGGACTCCGCCGGCTCGGTCGAGCGGCTCGACCAGGTCGCCATGACGGCCGCCCGGCTGCTCGGCTCGTGGTTCGACTCCGACATGGTCATGGGCGTGGCCTGGGGCACCACCCTCGCGGCCGTCTCGCGGTACCTCGCGCCGAAGCCGACGCGCGGGTCCGCGGTGGTCCAGCTCAACGGCGCGGCGAACATGCGCACCTCCGGCGTGGAGTACGCGAGCGACCTCATCTCGTCGTTCGGGTCGGCGTTCGGCGCGGCCGTGCACCACTTCTCGGTGCCCGCGTTCTTCGACTACCCCGACACGAAGGCCGCGATGTGGCGCGAGCGGTCCGTGCGGCGCGTCCTCGACATGCAACGACGTGCCGACATCGCCGTGTTCTCCGCCGGCGCGGTCGCGGGCGCCGTGCCGTCGCACGTCTACTCGGCCGGCTACCTCGACGAGACCGACGTGCGGCACCTGCACGACGAGGGCGTCGTCGGCGACGTCTGCACCGTGTTCCTGCGCGCCGACGGCTCGTGGCAGGACGTCTCCCTGAACGAACGTGCGACCGGGCCCAGCCCGGAGGAGCTGCAGCGCATCCCGCGGCGCGTGTGCGTCGTCGCGGGCGACAACAAGGTGGCCCCGCTGCTCGCCGCGCTCCGGGCCGACGTCGTCACCGACCTCGTCGTCGACGAGGTGACCGCGACCGCGCTCGTCGAGGCCGTCGCCAGCCGCCACACCCCCCGCACGCGTCCCCGCGCGGTCTGACCCGGACGGCCGTGGACGTCCGGGGCGGCGCGGCGGGGAGTGTCTAGGTTGGGCGCGTGAGCTCCCCCGAGGTCGTCGTCCGCCCTGCGGTGCCCGCGGACGTGCGGGCGATCCGCGCGCTCGTCGAGCCGTACGCGGCGCAGCGCATCCTGCTCGCGAAGGAGTGGGTCGGCTACTACGAGTCCGTGCAGGAGTTCGTCGTCGCGCAGGCCGGCGACGACGTCGTCGGGTGCGGCGCCCTGCACGTCATGTGGGAGGACCTCGCGGAGATCCGCACGCTCGCCGTCGACCCCGGCTGGCGCGGGCGCGCCGTCGGCCACCTGCTGCTCGACGCGCTCGTCGCCCGCGCGCACCTGCTCGGGCTGCGGCGGGTGTTCTGCCTGACGTTCGAGGTCGACTTCTTCGCGCGGCACGGGTTCCGCGTCATCGACGGGACGCCCGTTCCGCAGGACGTGTACGCCGAGCTGCTCCGCTCGCACGACGACGGCGTCGCCGAGTTCCTCGACCTCGCGCGCGTGAAGCCCAACACGCTGGGCAACACGCGGATGCTGCTCGACCTGGCGGAGGACGACCCGACGCGCTGAGCGACGCCGCCCCGGCGCGCTCAGTGCGGCAGGCGGTACGTCGGCGCGTCGTCCACCGACGCCGGGTCGACGCGCACGACCAACCCGTCCGCGACCAGCGCGTCCACGCACCGGGCGAGCTGCACCGCCTCCGGCCACACCGCGTCCACCGCGCTCGCGGGCACCGGCCCGAGCGCCTCGCGCAGCAGCGCCATCACGCGCCCGCGCACCTGCCGGTCGGTGCCCGTGAACGCCTGGGCGCGGCGGCGGTGCGCGTGCACGTCGCCCGGACGGCCGGCGGCCACCCACCGGCACGCGTCCCGCACCGGGCACGCGTCGCAGCGGGGGCTGCGCGCCGTGCACACCAGTGCGCCGAGCTCCATCGACGCGGCGGCCCACCGGGCGGCGGTCGCGTCGTCGTCCGGCACGTACGACGCCGCCAGCCGCGTCTCCGCGACGGTCTGCGCCGGGGCCGGCAGCGCCTCGCCCGCCACCGTGCGGGCGAGCACGCGCCGCACGTTCGTGTCGAGCACGACCGACCGGCGGCCGAACGCGAACGCCAGCACGGCGGCGGCGGTGTACGCCCCGACGCCGGGCAGCGCGAGCAGCTGCGCCTCGTCCGCCGGCAGCCGCCCGCCGTGGCGCTCGACGACCGTGCGCGCGCACTCCTGCAGCCGCAGGGCGCGCCGCGGGTAGCCGAGCCGGTCCCACGCGCGGAGCACGTCGCCCGTCGGTGCGGCCGCCAGGTCGGCCGGCCCGGGCCAGCGGGTCATCCACGCGCGCCACGCCGGCTCCACGCGCACCACCGGGGTCTGCTGCAGCATCACCTCGCTGACGAGGACGCCCCACGGCGTGCGGTCGGGCGCGCGCCACGGCAGGTCGCGCGCGTGCGCGTCGAACCACGCGAGCACGGGTGTGCGCAGCGCGTCCGGGCGCGGCGGACCGGGGTCGCCCGCGGCGACGGCGGCAGCAGGTGTGCCGGGGGAGGGGACGCGGGCGGGCACGCGCCCATGCTGCGGCACGCGGCCGGCAGCGCCAACCGCGACCTGTCAGCCGGCGGGGGGCGCAGCCCGTCCTGGTCCGAGCACGTCCCGACCCGCCCGCCCTGGTCCCGGCTCGTCCCGGTCCGTGGACCGGGACGAGCCGGACACGCGCGACGCGCGGACACGGACGGGCGACGCGGGCGCGTCGTGCGCCGCCGGCCGGCGTCGACTCGTACGGTGGGCGCCGCACCGCGGCGACCCGCGGTGGCCCGCGGCCGACCCGCACCGGAGGACCCCATGAGCGACCGGCACGTCCCGCAGCGCCTGCCCGCGCGCGTGTACTGGGTGCGGCGGTTCGTCGTGCTGGGACTGCCGCTGATCGCCGTGGTGCTGCTCGTGGTGTGGCTGACCGGGCGCGGCGGTGAGGAGCCGACGGCCGGTGCCTCGCCGTCGACCGCCGCGGAGGCGCCCGGTGACGCCGCGGCCGGCGAGGAATCCGCGGAGGGGGCCGATGCGGACGGGGCGGGCCCCGCGGCGTGCGCGCCGGGGCAGCTCGCGCTCGCGATCACGCCGGGTGCGGAGACGTTCCCCGGCGACGTCGAGCCGACGTTCACCGTCAGCATCACGAACGCCGGCGACGAGCCGTGCCTCGTCGACGCCGACGAGCGCAGCCGCGAGGTCGTCGTCACGTCCGGCTCGGACCGGGTGTGGTCGAGCCGCGACTGCCAGCCCGCCGAGGCGGAGCCGCTGACGCTCCTGCTCGCGGGCGGCCAGGTCGACGAGCGTCCGTTCACGTGGCCGCGCGTCCGGTCCGCGGAGGGCTGCCCGGACGACCTGCCGGACCCGGGCGAGGGCACCTACTCGGCGACGTTCAGCGTCGGTGGCGCGACGGCGCCCGCCGCGGTGTTCGGCCTGGGCTGAGGCGGACGGCCGGGCGTCGCCGTCGGTCAGACGTAGCGCTCGAGGATGCTCGACTCGGCGAGGCGGGACAGGCCCTCGCGGATCGAGCGGGCGCGCTGCTCGCCGACGCCCTCGACGGCCATGAGGTCCTCGACGGTCGCGGCGAGCAGCTTCTGCAGGCCGCCGAAGTGGGCGACGAGCCGGTCGACGACCGTGGCCGGCAGCCGCGGCACCTTGGACAGCAGGCGGTGGCCGCGCGGCCCGACGGCCGCGTCGAGCGCCTCGCCGCCGCCGGGCAGGCCGAGCACGCGTCCGATGAGGCCGATGTCGATGAGCTCGGTGGAGCCGAGCTCGGCGAGCGCGTCGAGGACGGACTCGACCGAGCGGCGGCTCGTGTCGACGTAGTCACGGATGACGAGCTCGCGCTCGGTGCCGACGCCGCCGACGAGCTCGTCCAGCTGCAGCGTGAGCAGGCGGCCGTCGCTGCCCAGCTCGACGACGTACCCGGCGATCTCGTCCGCGATGCGGCGCACCATCTCGAGGCGCTGGACGACGGCGGACACGTCGCGGACCGTGACGAGGTCCTCGATCTCGAGGGCCGACAGCGTGCCGCTGACCTCGTCGAGGCGGGCCTTGTAGCGCTCCAGCGTCTGGAGGGCCTGGTTGGCGCGCGACAGGATGGCCGTCGAGTCCTCGAGCACGTGCCGGGCGCTGCCCACCCACAGCGCGATGATGTGCATCGACGCCGACACCGAGATGACCGGCAGGCCGGTCTGCTTGGCGACGCGCTCCGCGGTGCGGTGCCGCGTGCCGGACTCGCTGGTCTCGATGGCCGGGTCGGGCAGCAGCTGGACGGCGGCGCGCACGATGCGGCCGCGCTCCGGGTCGATGACGACCGCGCCGTCCATCTTGGCCAGCTCCCGCAGGCGCGTGGCGGAGAACTCGACGTCCAGCACGAAGCCGCCGGAGCACAGCTGCTCGACGGTCTCGTCCATGCCCAGCACGATCAAGGCGCCCGTGCGGCCGCGCAGGATGCGCTCGAGGCCGTCGCGCAGCTCACGTCCGGGCGCGACGGCGGCGAGCGTGGACCGGAGGAGGTCCTCCTGCGGGGTCTGGTGCGGCACGGCCTGATCGTATCGGTGGCGTGACGCGATGGCCGAGACCGTCGTCACGCGTCGCGGCCGGACGCGTCGCCGTCGGTGGGCGCCAGACCGGCCAGGACCGCGGCCGCGAGATCCGCGACCTCGAGCACCCGGAGCCCGTCGGGCACCGCGACCTCACCGATCGTGCCGAGCGGGACGACCGCCCGGGAGCACCCCAGCCGCGCGGCCTCGGCGAGCCGGCGACCCACGCCGGACACGGGTCGGATCTCGCCCGCGAGACCGACCTCGCCGACCGCGACGAGCCCGGGGTGCACCGGCACGTCCTCGCGGGCGCTCACCGCGGCGAGCGCCAGCGCGAGGTCGGCCGCCGGCTCGACGACGCGCGCGCCGCCCACGGTCGAGAGGTAGACGTCCTGGTCGGCCAGTCGTGCGCCGAGCCGGCGCTGCAGCACCGCCAGCACCATCGCGAGCCGGCTGCCGTCCACGCCGCTGGTCGTGCGCCGCGGGTTGGGCACGACGCTCGGCGCCACGAGCGCCTGCACCTCGGCCGCGAGCGGCCGCCGGCCCTCGAGGGTGACGGTGAGGCAGGTGCCGGGCACGTCGGACGCCAGACGCGACGTGAACAGGCCCGACGGGTCCGCCAGGCCGACGATGCCGTGCTCGGACAGGTCGAAGCAGCCGACCTCGTCCGTCGGGCCGAACCGGTTCTTGGTCGCCCGCAGCAGGCGCAGGCGCGCGTGCCGGTCGCCCTCGAACTGGCACACGACGTCGACGAGGTGCTCGAGCGTGCGCGGCCCCGCGACGGAGCCGTCCTTGGTGACGTGACCCACGAGCACCACCGGCATGCCGCGGGACTTCGCGGCGGCGATGAGCGCTCCGGTCACCTCCCGCACCTGCGCGACGCCGCCCGCCGCGCCCTCCACCTGGGCGGACGCGACCGTCTGCACGGAGTCGAGCACGAGCAGCCCGGGGTCGACCGCCTCCACGTGGCCGAGCACCGTCGCGAGGTCGGTCTCGTCCGCGAGCAGCAGGTGCGGGTCGAGCGCGCGGATGCGCCCCGCGCGCAGGCGCACCTGCGCCGCCGACTCCTCGCCCGTCACGTACAGCACGCGCCGGCCGGAGCGCGCCGTCCGGGCGGCGACGTCCAGCAGCAGGGTCGACTTGCCCACGCCCGGCTCGCCCGCCAGCAGCACCACCGCGCCCGGGACGAGACCGCCCCCGAGCACCCGGTCGAGCTCGGCGACGCCCGTGGGACGTGCCGCCGCCGCCTCGACGTCGATCTCGTGGATGGGGCGCGCGGGGTTGCGCGCCGGCGACACCGCCACCGTGCGCGGCGCGCCGCCGCCCGGGCCGACGTCCTCCGCGACGGTGCCCCACGCCTGGCACTCCCCGCAGCGGCCCACCCACTTGGACGCGCCCCAGCCGCACTCGCTGCAGCGGAAGGCGGGGCGGGCGTCGGCGGAGCGGTCGGCGCGGCGGGTGGTGGCAGGGCTCACGGTCGGCACGCTACGGGTGGCCACCGACAACGGCGCCACGGGCGTCCCCGCCGCACGCCGTCCGCCCCGGTCCGCCCCGGTCCGCGCCGCCCCGTGCCACCGCGTCCCGCCCCGTGCCACCGCGTCCCGTCCCGTGCCACCGCGCCCCTCCCACCGCGCCCCTCCCACCGCGCCTCCCACCGCGCCGGGCGCCACCGCCTGCCCGGTGCCACGGGCACGCGTCGGTAGGCTGCCTGCGGCCCGGCGCGTGCCGGGGCGACGCGACACGAGGGGGACCCGTCCGATGAGCGACTCGGGACGACCGCGACCGTCCGGCTCGTGGGACCCGTCGGCGCGCCCGGCCCGGGCGCCGCGCGACCCCGAGGCCGCGGGTCCCGCGCACGCCGCACCGCGCCCCGCGACGCCCCCGCCGCCGGACCCGGCCGCCCTGCGCCCCGCGACCGGCTGGGGCGTGCAGCCGCCCGCCCGGCCCGCGGCGCAGCCGCCCACGCACGGCGCGGCGCAGCCGCCGGCGCAGGGCGTGGCCCGGCCGCCCGCTCGCGGTGCCGCCGAGCCGCCCGCGCACGGTCCCGCGCAGCCGACCCCACAGGGTCCCGCGCAGCCGAACCCGCGCCCGGCCCCGGCCCCGCAGCGTGCGGCGGGCCCTCTTGCGCCGCCGGCGTGGCGGTCCGCCGACCCGTCGCCGTTCCCCGCCGGACCTGGTGCGACGGCCGCCGCGTCCGCCGGGCCGTCCGACGCCGCGCCCGACGCCCCGCCCGCGCACGCCGCCGCCGACCGGCGCCCCGCGTGGCTGCTGCCCGTCGCGATCGGTGCCGGCGTGCTCGTCGTCGCGGGCGTCGTGGCCGGTGTGCTGCTGACGCGGGACGGCGCCGAGACGCCTGCCGCGACGGCGACGACCGTCGTGCTCCCGTCGCCCACCCCGACGGTCGCGCCCGTCCCGCGCGAGGCGACCACCGCCTTCGCGTCGGCGCTGCCCACGTCGGTGCTCGAGTACGCGCTCGCGAGCTCCGCGCCCGACGAGGAGTGGGTCGCCGCCGGCGCCCTCGAGGCGTGGACCGAGACCTACACGGACGGCGCGGACGGACTCATCACGGTGCGGGCCGCGCAGTTCGAGACGCCGGAGGAGGCCGCGACGTTCGCGGGCACCCTCACGGCGGCCCTGCCACCGGCGCCCGTGGACGCCACCTCGGACCCGGGTGAGGGCACGGAGACGCCCGAGCTGCCGCAGTCGGGCGAGGTCGAGGCGGGCGACGCGGTCGTCGGCACGTACACGGTCGTCGACGCCGGGGACGGCACGGGGCTGGCCGTGTGGCAGAACGGCACCGCCGTCCTGCACATGACGGTCCCGGTCGACGACGCCGCCGCCGCGTACGCCGCCTTCCCGCTCTGACGCGCTTCCCGTCGACGCCCGTCCCCGCTCGCCGTCCCCGCCGACCCCCGTCACGCCGCGGACGTCGCGCCGACCGCCCCTCCCCGGGTGAGGATGAGCCGGTGCGCCTCCTCCTCGTCCGGCACGGGCAGACGTCCTCGAACGTCGGCCACCACCTCGACACCGCCGCCCCCGGCGCCGACCTCACGGACCTCGGCGTGCGGCAGGCGGAGGCGCTCGTCCCGGTGCTGCGGGACCGCGGCGTGGCGGCCGTGTACGCCTCGACGCTCGCGCGTACGCAGCAGACCGCGGCCCCGACGGCCGCGGCACTCGGGATCGAGGTGCGGGTCCGTGACGGCCTGCGCGAGGTGTTCGCGGGGGACCTCGAGATGGCGTGCGACCGGGCGTCCGTCGAGGCGTACCTCGGCACCGTGCTGCGCTGGGGCGCCGGCGACCTCACGGCGCGCGTCCCGGGCGGCGAGGACGGCGCGACCGCCCTCGGCCGGTTCGACGCGGTCGTCGCGGAGGCGTCTACGGCGGGCGACGTCGTGGTCGTCGTCAGCCACGGCGCGATGATCCGCGCGTGGGCCGCGGCGCGCTGCCCGGAGGTGGGGGTCCTCGACGCGGCGCGGCACGGGCTGTCGAACACGGGAGCGGTCACGCTCGACGGCGCGCCGGGGCGGTGGCGGCTCGTGGAGTGGCACGCCGACGCGCTGGGCGGGGTCGACGACCGGGCGGACGACGGCGCGGCGGCCGACACGGTCCCGCCCGCGGCGGTCGCGCGGCGCTGACGCGGTCAGGCGTCCGGCACGTCCCCGAGCGGCCGGGGCGCGTCGGCGCCGGCGAGGGTCGCGGCCAGCACCGCCTCGATGGCGAAGGCCGTCGCCTCGGGCAGGTCGACCGCGTCGTCGTCGAGGAGCCACTGCACCTGCAGGCCGTCCATGACGCCGATGACGGCGGAGGCGGCGCGCTCGGCGGCGTCCCGCGGGACGCGCGCGTCGATCGCCTGGACGGCGTCGGCGATCTCGCCGCGCAGCACCGTGAACCGGTGCGCCACCCAGTCGCGCGCCGGGTGGTCGGCCGTCACGGACTCACCGACGAGGACGGAGTACCCCTGCACGATGCCGGGCCGCCGCGCGTTGGCGCGCGCGGTCCGCACGAGGTGCCGGAACAGCTCGAGGCCGCCGGGGATGTGCTGCCCCTCGAGGTCGCGCACGTCCTCGCGGTCGCGGTGCTCGAGCACGGCGACGAGCAGCTGCTCCTTGGACCCGAAGTGGTGCAGCACGCCGGCGTGCGTCATGCCGACCTGCTCGGCGACCTCCGCGAGCGACCCCGTCTTGTAGCCCTTGGCCGCGAACGTGCGCGCCGCGGCGCGCAGGATCTCCGCGCGGCGCTCGGCGGTCGACGGCCGGGGACGGCGCACCGGCCGCCGAGGTGCGACCGCCTCGTCCTCCATGCCGCGCACCCTACTGCCGCGCCGCGCCGGGCCGACGTGTCGTGGACACGCCGTGGACACGCCGCCGACGCGCCGCCGCCGCAGCCGCCGGCCGCCCCCGCGGCGTCCCGCACGGGCGCCCGGTCCCTCCCGGTGTCCTACCGTGTGCAGGTGCACGAGCGCTCCTCCGTCCCCTCTGCCCGGGGTGCAGCGCCCGCCCCGACCCCTCGTCCGTCCACCGGCCGGCCCCGCGCCCGCGCCGTCGTGGTGACGTGGTCGGCGGTGGTCGCGATCACCTCCGCCGCCGCCGTCGCGGTGCTGTGGCGTCTCTTCGTCGTCACGTGGGCCGGCCAGCGGGTCGAGGACGCGTCGTTCGACGGCGCCCGGTACGGGCAGGGCCGGCTGTGGGTCGTCGCCGAGCCCGTGCTCGACGTCGTCTCCGTGGGGTTCGTCGCCGCTGTGCTGCTGGCGGCGGTGCTCATCGCGGTGGTGCGCCGGCGGTGGTCCCTGGCCGTGCAGGTGGCGGTGCTCGTCGGCGGCGCGAACCTGACGACGCAGGTGGTCAAGCGCCTGCTCGACCGGCCCGACCACGGCGTCGGCGCCGACTACGGCAACACGCTCCCGAGCGGTCACACGACCGTCGCGGCGTCGGTGTCGGCGGCCCTGCTGCTGGTGGTGCCGCCGCGCGCGCGTCCGCTGGCCGCGGTCGTGGGGGCGGCGTACACGTCCGCGACGGGCGTGTCGACGCTGGTCGGCCAGTGGCACCGCCCGTCCGACGTGGTGGCGGCGACGTTCGTCGTGCTCGCGTGGGTGGCGGTCGTGTGCGGCGCGATGGCCGTGGCACCCGCGCCGGCGACGACGACGGCCGCCCTGTCCCGCGTCGAGGGCGGCGACCGGTGGTGGCGGCGCACGCGCGCGACCGTCGCGGCGCTCGCCGTGGCGGCGGTCGGCAGCGGCGCGTTCGCCGCCGTGCTCCTGACGCGGACGTGGGCGGGACGCGCGGAGGCGCTCAGCGGACGTGCCGAGCTCGCGGCGTACGCGGGCGGCGTCGCGGCCGTCGTCGCCGCGTCCTGCCTGACCTTCGCGGTCATGCTCGTCCTGCGGCACGCCGCCGGGTCGCGGGACGAGACGGCCGCCGCACCCGCTTGACGCGGGCACGTAGAGTCCCCGGGGTAACAGCCACCCCTCACTCTCGCGCAGCACCCCGTACGCCACGGAAGGCCGGTCAGATGTCAGCAGGGCGCAAGCTCGTCATCGTGGAGTCCCCCGCGAAGGCGCGCACCATCGCCGGGTACCTCGGCGACGGCTACGACGTCGAGGCGTCCGTCGGCCACATCCGCGACCTCCCGCAGCCGTCGGAGCTGCCGGCGGAGATGAAGAAGGGGCCGTACGGGAAGTTCGCGGTCGACGTCGAGCACGGGTTCCAGCCGTACTACGTCGTCGACGCGGACAAGAAGAAGAAGGTCGCCGAGCTCAAGAAGCTCCTCAAGGAGTCCGACGAGCTCTACCTCGCCACCGACGAGGACCGCGAGGGGGAGGCCATCGCCTGGCACCTGCTCGCGGAGCTCAAGCCCAAGGTGCCGGTCAAGCGCATGGTCTTCCACGAGATCACGCGCGAGGCGATCGCCCGGGCGCTGGAGAACACGCGCGAGCTCGACGAGCGCCTCGTCGACGCGCAGGAGACCCGCCGCATCCTCGACCGTCTCTACGGCTACGAGGTCAGCCCGGTGCTGTGGCGCAAGGTCGGCAAGGGCCTGTCCGCCGGGCGCGTGCAGTCCGTCGCGACGCGGCTCGTGGTGGAGCGCGAGCGCGAGCGCATGGCGTTCGTGCCCGCCGAGTACTGGGACGTCGTGGGCACGTTCGCGGTCGAGGACGCCGGCGAGCCGCGGTTCAGCGCGCGGCTGACGGGCGTCGGCGGGCAGCGGGTGGCCAGCGGGCGGGACTTCGACGACCGCGGCCAGCTGCGCACGCGGGACGCGGTCGCGCTCGACGAGCAGCGTGCGCACGCGCTCGTCGCCGGGCTGGACGACGCGGCGTTCGCGGTCCGCTCGCTCGACACCAAGCCGTACACGCGTCGCCCCGCGGCGCCGTTCACGACGTCGACGCTCCAGCAGGAGGCGTCCCGCAAGCTGCGCATGAGCTCGCGGCAGACGATGCGCACGGCGCAGTCGCTGTACGAGAACGGCTACATCACCTACATGCGTACCGACTCGCCGACGCTGTCGGCGCAGGCGATCGACGCCGCGCGCCGTCAGGCGGCCGAGCTGTACGGCCCCGAGTACGTGCCGGACGCGCCCCGCGTGTACACGTCGAAGGCGAAGGGCGCGCAGGAGGCGCACGAGGCGATCCGCCCCGCCGGCGACCACTTCCGCACGCCGGCACAGGTCGCCAAGGAGCTGTCGGGCGACCAGTTCCGCCTGTACGAGCTGATCTGGAAGCGGACGGTCGCCTCGCAGATGGCGGACGCGCGCGGGCAGACCGCGTCCGTGCGGCTCGCCGCGACGGCGACGCCCGCGGGCGCCGAGCCGGTCGAGACCGTGTTCTCGGCGTCCGGCACCGTGATCACGTTCCGCGGCTTCCTCGCCGCGTACGAGGAGGGCCGGGACGTCGGCCGGTACGACGACGCGGAGGCGGCCGAGGACGGCGCGCGCGCCGAGAAGGACGCGCGCCTGCCGCGGATGGCCGAGGGCGACCCGCTGACCGCGAGCGACCTCGCGGCCGACGGCCACCGGACGTCCCCGCCGCCGCGCTTCACGGAGGCGTCGCTGGTCAAGGCGCTCGAGGAGCGGGGCATCGGCCGCCCGTCGACGTACGCCGCGACGATCGGCGTCATCCAGGACCGCGGGTACGTGACGAACCGCGGGCAGGCGCTCGTGCCGACGTGGCTCGCGTTCGCGGTCACGCGGCTGCTCGAGGAGAACTTCGACCGGCTCGTCGACTACGGGTTCACGGCCGGCATGGAGGAGGACCTCGACGCGATCGCCGCGGGTCAGCGCGACCGGGTCGACTGGCTGAACCAGTTCTACTTCGGCGACCGCTCCGACTCCTCGGAGACGGGCGGCCTGCGCGGCATCGTCGACAACCTCGGCGAGATCGACGCGCGCGACGTGAACTCGATCGCCATCGGCGACGGCATCACGCTGCGCGTCGGCCGCTACGGGCCGTACCTCGAGGCGCCGGGCGACGGCCCCGACGACGACCCGAGGCGGGCGTCCGTGCCGGAGGACCTGGCGCCCGACGAGCTCACGCCCGCCAAGGCCCGCGAGCTCCTCGAGACGCAGCCCGAGGGGGACAAGGTGCTGGGCACCGACCCGGCGACGGGCACGCAGGTCGTGGCGCGCAACGGCCGCTACGGCCCGTACGTCACGGAGGTCCTGCCCGAGCCCGAGCTGGACCCGAACCTGTCGGCCGCCGCGCGCAAGAAGGCGCTCGCCGCGCTGCCGAAGCCGCGCACGGCGTCGCTGTTCAAGTCGATGTCGCTGCAGACCGTGACGCTCGACGACGCGCTGCGGCTCATGTCGCTGCCGCGCGTGGTGGGCACCGACCCCGAGTCGGGCGCGGAGATCACCGCGCAGAACGGCCGCTACGGCCCGTACCTGAAGAAGGGCACCGACTCCCGGACGCTCGCGTCCGAGGAGCAGCTCTTCACGGTCACGCTCGAGGAGGCGCTGGCGATCTACGCGCAGCCCAAGCGCGGCCGCGGGCAGACCGCCACGCCGCCGCTGCGCGAGCTCGGCGACGACCCGACCAGCGGCAAGCCGATCGTCGTCAAGGACGGCCGGTTCGGCGCCTACGTCACCGACGGCGAGACGAACCGCACCCTGCCGAAGGACCTGACGCCGGAGTCGATCACGCCGGAGCAGGCCGTCGAGCTGCTCGCCGAGAAGCGCGCCGCCGGCCCGGCGAAGAAGCGCACGACCGCCCGCAAGCCGGCCGCGCCGCGCAAGAAGGCGGCCACGAAGGGCTGACGCCTACCGCGCGCGTCTGCGGGCGGGCACCCCGGCGGGGTGCCCGCCCGTCGCCGTCCCCGGCGGCTCCCGCGCCCGGCGCCACGGCGCGCGGCCCGGCTGGACCCGCGTCCGGCGGCGGGCGGACGGCCGGTGACAGCCCGTGCCGGTGCGTGAGAGCCTGCCCGGGCGTCGGGGGCGCGCCGCTGCGGCGCGTCGCGGCCCGGTGCGGGGACGACGGGGCCCGTGGACGGGCCGGCGACGGGGGACGACGTGGCTGTGGACGCCTGGGCGGCGATCGGGATGTTCGCCGGGTTGGTGCTGGTCGTCGTGGCGGGGCTGCGCAACCGTGCCGGCGCGTGGGCGCGCGAGCCGGGGGAGGCGGGCGAGGCGGGTGCGCCCGACCGGACGCGGTGGCTCCGGCTGACCGCGACGGTGGTGGGCGCGGTGCTCGCGATCGGCGGCTGCGCGGTGATCGTCCTCGGGGGACGGCTCGGGGCGGGCGGGGTGCTCGGCGGCGGCTGACGGTCGTCGGCACCCGCGGGTCGCGCGGCGGGGGACGACGTGGACGCCCCCCCGCCACCGCGCCGCGGCGCCGTGCTCAGCCCTCGTGGGCCACGGCGACGTCGAGCACCCAGGTCACGCCGAACCGGTCGACGAGCATCCCGTACAGCGGGGCCCAGCCCGCCGGGGCGAGGTCCTGCACGACCGTCGCGCCGTCCGCGAGCCCGGTCCAGCACCGCGTGATCTCGTCGGCGTCGGCGCCGCGCACGGAGACGAAGAACGGGTTCGCGCCGCGCTCGTAGGGCAGCCGGGCGGGGACGTCGTACGCCATGACGTGGAAGCCGTCGGGGGAGACGACCTGGCCCCACATCACCTGGTCGGCCTCGGCGGGGTCCTGCACGGCGTGCGCGTCGGCGTAGGTGACGACGGCGACGTCGCCCCCGAACACGCGCCGGTACAGCTCCAGGGCGGCGCGGGCGTCGCCGCGGAAGTTCAGGTGGGTCGTCGTCGTGATGCTCATGGTCGGCTCCTCGCCGGTCGGGGCGACGGCCGTGGCCGTCCGGGTAACGACGACGCTAGGGACGATCGGTGCCAGTTCCTGACCGCGATGTGCGGCAGTGTGGGCGCATGGCCGTCACCAGCACCCGGACGCTGCGTCTGCTGTCGCTGCTGCAGCGGCACCGGCACTGGTCGGGCGCCGACCTCGCCGACCGGCTCGGGGTCTCGCTGCGCACGCTGCGGCGCGACGTCGACCGCCTCCGCGAGCTCGGCTACCCGGTCGACGCGCAGCCCGGCGTCGCCGGCGGGTACGCGCTGGCACCCGGCGCGGTGCTCCCGCCGCTCGTGCTCGACGACGACGAGGCGGTGGCGCTCGCGGTGGCGCTGTCCGCGGCGGCGTCCACGGGGGTCGCGGGCGTCGCCGAGCCGTCCGTGCGGGCCCTCGCGAAGGTCGTCCCCGTCATGCCGAGGCGGCTGCGGCGGCGCGTCGACGCGCTGCGGGCGGTGACGGTGCCGGGGACGTGGGGCGCGGGGCCCGGGGGCGGTGCGTCCGCCGACGTGCTGACGCTGCTCGCGCTCGCGTGCCGCGACGGCGAGCGGATCGGCCTCGCCTACACCGCGGCCGACGGGACCCGCAGCGACCGCACCGTCGACCCGTACCGCCTGGTGCCGCTGGGGTCCCACTGGTACCTCGTCGCGTGGGACGTCGACCGCGGCGACTGGCGCGTGCTCCGGGTCGACCGAGTGCGCGGGCCGGCCGCGACGGGACGGCCCTTCGCGCCCCGAGCGCTGCCGGCGGAGGACGTCGCCGTCTGGGTGCGCGAGCGCGTCAGCGGCGGCCCGGAGCGGTGGCGCGTCGAGGCGGTGGTCGACGCGCCGGCCGACGACGTGCGGCGCCGCGTCACGTGGTGGCTGTCGGTGCAGGACGAGCCGGACGGCCGGTGCCGCGTCCGCCTCGACGTCGACGACCTGCTGTGGGCGGCGACGGCGCTCGGGCTGCTCGGGGCGGACTTCACCGTGGTCTCGCCGCCGGAGCTGGCCGCGACGCTCGACGCGGTCGCCGGCCGGTTCACGGCGGCGGCGCGCGGCCCCGCGGCACCTCGAGGAGGAGACCGCCGGTCACCGGACGACGACGTGCGCGGCTGACGAGAGGCGACCGGGAGGCGTCACGGCTGGTGCGACGTGGCGCCCGCCGGCGTCGGGCCCCGCGTCACGCCGTCGCCGGGTGCCACACCGGTTCGCCGACGTCGTCCCTGCCCTGCTCCCACCGCTGCGCCGGCCCGTCGTCGGCGACGTCCGTCAGCCAGTACGTCCGGTCGGGGTCCCAGCCGGCGAGCACGGTCGCGACGTCGTCATCGACCGGGACGGCGCGGCCGGCCGTCGCCAGGTACCCCGCGACGGTGACGTGCACGGCGTCGACGTCCTGCGCGACGCGCGACCAGTCGGGCAGGCACCAGCGCCCGTCGCGGCCGGTGACGCGGTACCAGTCGTGGCGGCGCCCGGCCGTGACCTCGAGCGGGTACCGGCGGCACAGGTCCGCCCACGCGTCCGGCCCGTCGACCTCGTGGACGCGCGCGCCCGACGGCACCGCGAACGGCCGGACCTGTGCGTCCGTCCGGCCCAGCCCGTCCTCGACCCACCACAGCCCGGCCGGCCCGTGGGTGCCGAGACCGCGGGTCGTGGTGACGAGGCGGGCGAACGCCGGCACCGACCACCACGCCCCGCTGCGCGCTGCGCAGACGTCCGTCGGCAGCTCGGCGCGCGCCCGCTCCTCGTCGGCGACCTCGCCCGCGCGCCACCGGGCGAGGCGGGTGCGCGCGTCGCCGTCGACGGGCGGCGCCGGCGTGACCTCCGGGGGGTCGACGCCCCACTGGTCGTCCCGCGCGAGCGGTGCGGACCACCAGTCGGCGGCCGGCGCCGCGGCGACGTGCTCCGCCACCCGGCGCAGGGCCGCGCGCACCGGCGGCGTGGCGGCGAGCACGTCCTCGCCGTCGGGCTCCTGCCAGTAACGCGCGTGGTCCACCGCGTGCGCGACCGTGAGCCGCAGCGTGCGGTCGTCGAGGTCCGTCAGGACGACCGCGTCGAGCAGGCGCGCGACCTCGGCCGGCGAGGGGTGCGGCAGGTCGGCCGGGTCGACCGGACCGCCCGTCGACGCCATCACGAGGGACGTGCCGGCCCCCGGGTCGAGGTGGTAGGCGGCGTGGAGGAGCGCCGTGCGCAGCGGCTGCACGTCCTGGCGGGGGTCGAGGTCGGCGGTCGCCCACGCGACCGCGAGGCACAGACGCCGTCCGCGCGGACCGGCCAGCAGGGCGTCGGCGTCGAGCGTCATCCGTCGAGCGTAGGGCGTGCCTCGCGACGCTCGCCGACGACGGTCCCGACGGCCGGTCCGCGGCCTGTCCGCGGCGGCGGGCGGCAGGACCCGTGGCCGAACCGGTGGTCGTGCAGCACCGGCCTGCCGCGATGCTGCGTCACGACCGGTTCGCGCCGGCCGGGCGGCTGGAGCCGTTGGCGAACCGGTGGTCGTGCAGCATCGTCGTGCCGCGGTGATGTGCAAGGGCCGGTTCGCGCCCCGTCCGCGGGCGCGTCGGTGGCGGTGCACCGCTCGACCGGCCGTCGTCACTAGCCTGGCGTCGTGCCGCTGCCCGCGCCGTACCGCCTCGTCGAGGGACCGCCCGACGTCGACGCCTACCTCGACCTGCGCCGGCTCTCCGGCCTGACGCCGCGCACGCGAGCGCAGGCGGTCGCGGCGCTGCCCGGCGGGTGGGCGGCCGTGCACGTCGTCGACGGCGGCGGGCGCCCGGTCGGCATGGGACGGGTGATCGGCGACGGCGGGTGGTACTTCCACGTCGTCGACATGGCCGTCCTCCCCGGTCACCAGCGTCGCGGCCTGGGTGACGCGATCCTCACGTGGCTGCTCGACCGCATCCGCACGTCCGCCCCGCCGGACCCGTACGTCACCCTCATGGCCGACGAGCCGGGCCGCCGCCTGTACGCCCGCCACGGCTTCGTCACCACGGCCCCCCGCACCATCGGCATGGCCCTCCCACCCGCCTGACGCGGCAACCCGTCGGCAGGTCGGCGGATCCAGCACCCGCCCGCGCATCGAGATGCCGCGCTGACGACGTGTCCGCTCTCCCGCGTCAGCCGGGGGGGCTGAGGGGACGGCGCACATGTCAACGGGCACCGTGTCCGTCCCTCGGGCACGAACGGCGAGGTCGGTGCGGGCAGCAGGTCGGCGCACGGGTGGCGCGGCCTCGTCCGGCCACCCGACCACAGCCCTTCGCCGGGACGGCTGGCACACGGCCTCGCGGTCCGCCCCGCCGACGGGCGCGGCGCGCCCGTTCCGATGGGGCCGTGCGCACTCCCGCCCCACCGCCGTCCTCGCTGCTGCACCTCGCCGGACGGCAGGAGTGGCTGGTCTCCACCCGGCAGTGCGACCGCGCCGGCGTCGGGGACGCCCGCCGTGCCGCCCTGCGGCGCGCCGGCGCCCTCACCACGGTCGTCCGCGGGGTGCACCGCCTCCACGTCCCGGCGGCGGTCCCACCGCTGGTGTCGGATCCGGGCGCGGTCGCGCGCCGGCGTCGTCGCGAGGCGATCTGGCGGGCGGTGCTGACCGCCGGCGAGGAGCACGCCGTCGTCACGGGATGGTGCGCGCTGGTGCTGCAGGGGGTCGAGGGCGTCCCGCCGGGCCTCCCGCCGGAGGTGGCGTCGACGACCTCCGGCACGCACGCGTTCCGCGGCGGCGTGCGCCGGCGGGTGCTCGCCGCCGGCCGGCCGGTGCGGTGGGTCGACGGCGTGCGCGCCGTCGACGCGGTCACGGCGCTAGCGCAGACGCTGCCCGACCTGGACCGCGCCCACGCCGTGGCGGTCCTCGACTCGGCGCTGCACCGCCGCCTCGTCGACGACGACGAGCTGCCGCTGGTGGTCGACGCGCTGCGCGGCCGGCGCGGTGCCGCCGCCGTCGCACCCTGGTGGGACCTGGTCGACGGTCGGGCGCAGTCGCCGCTCGAGACCTGGGCGCGGCTCCAGTGCCGCGACGCCGGGATCCCGCCGCACGACCTGCAGGTGGCGGTCCGGGACGCGTCGGGTCGCGTCGTCGCACGCGGCGACCTCGGGTGGGTGCTCGACGACGGCCGGCTGCTGGTCGTCGAGATCGACGGCGCCGGGCCGCACGGCGGCCTCGAGGCGCTGTACCGCGACCGCGAGCGGCAGAACGCGATCGTGGCGACGGGCGCGCTCGTGCTGCGGTTCACGGCGCACGACGTGCGGACGGGTCGGGTGGCGGCGGCGGTGCGCCGCCACGTCCGGGCGTGACGCGGCTGACCCGCCGATCTGGCGACCCGTCCCCGGACGTCCCGACGTGCGGACCGAGGACGCGCTGACATGTGCGTTGTCCACGCCACGCGCGTCGGGAGCGGGGTCCGGAGCAGGTCGGCGAGCCGCCGTCCCAGCCAGCGGGACGCGCGCCCCGCCCGGCTGCGCGGCGGTGTGCCGGGCGCGTCGGGCGGGTGGCGGCGTCACCCGGACGTGTCGCGCCGTGGCCCGCTAGGTTGGCGGCATGGCCGCACGCACCGAGGACCCCCGTACCGCTCCGCCGATCCGCTGGGGAATCCTCGGCGCCGGCAACATCGC
>JAPSIR010000172.1 GCA_031178625.1 Cellulomonas sp. | reverse complement strand
CCCGGAGTCGCTCGGGGTCCGCCTGGACCCCGAGCTTCTCGTGCTCGCGCTGACGCACCGGTCGTTCGCGCACGAGGCGGGCGGTATCCCGACCAACGAGCGTCTCGAGTTCCTCGGCGACACCGTCCTGGGGCTCGTCGTCACCGAGCACCTGTACCGCGCGTACCCCGACCTGTCCGAGGGCGACCTCGCGAAGATGCGGGCTGCGACGGTGTCCCAGCGCGCGCTCGCGCGCGTCGCCCGCACGCTGGACCTCGGCGCGTACCTGCTCCTCGGCAAGGGCGAGCTCGCGACCGGCGGTGCGGACAAGGACTCGATCCTGTCCGACACGCTCGAGGCGCTGTTCGGCGCCGTCTACCTGTCCCACGGCCTCGAGACGGCGCGCGAGCTCGTCGACCGGCTCGTGCGGCCGACCCTGCAGGCCGCCGCCGACCTCGGCGCCGGCCTCGACTGGAAGACGTCGCTGCAGGAGCTGTCCGCGCTGCTCGGGCTGGGGGCGCCGGTGTACGAGGTCACCGGCGAGGGCCCCGACCACGCCCGCACGTTCACGGCGCACGCCGTGGTCGGCGGCGAGGTGCGCGGCAGCGGCACGGGCACGGCGAAGAAGCTCGCCGAGCAGGAGGCCGCGGCGGCCGCGTACACGGCCCTGTCCGTGGTGCGCGACGCCTCCCTGGTGCGCGACGCCGTGCCGGACGCGACCGGCACCGGTACCGCCGGGGCCTGAGCCGTGCCCGAGCTGCCCGAGGTCGAGACCGTCCGGGACGGTCTCGCGCGGCACGTGCTGGGCCGCACCGTCGTCGACGTGGCGACGCACCGCGACTACTCGGTGCGTCGCCACGACGGCGGGCCGCGCGACTTCGCGGCCCGGCTCACGGGACGGCGGCTCGACGCCGCGGTGCGCCGCGGCAAGTTCCTGTGGCTGCTCCTCGACGAGGGCACCGGGCGGGGCGACGACGCCCTGATGGCGCACCTGGGCATGAGCGGGCAGCTGCTGGTGCGGGGATCCGCCGCGTCGGCCGGCTCGCACGGGGCCGTCCCCGAGGCGCCGGGGTCCGTGCCCGGCGACGTGCCGGACCCCGTCGCCGTGCCCGGGCCGGCCGGGTGGGTCGACCACCCGCACCTGCGCGTGCGCCTCGCGCTCGACGATGGGTCGGCGCTGGACTTCGTCGACCAGCGGACGTTCGGCCACCTCTCGGTGCCCGACCTCGCCCCCACGGCCGACGGGCGCCCGGGCGGGCTCGGCTCCGACCGGCCGGTCGTCCCGGCACCGGTCGCGCACATCGCCCGCGACCTGCTCGACCCCGCGCTCGACCGCACCGCCCTCGTCGACGCGGTGCGCCGCCGCCGCACCGGCCTCAAACGGGCCCTGCTCGACCAGACGCTGGTGAGCGGCGTCGGCAACATCTACGCCGACGAGGGCCTGTGGCGCGCACGCCTGCACTACGCGCGGGCCACCGACACGCTGCGCCGTCCCGAGGTCGGCCGGGCGCTCGACGGCGCGGCCGAGGTGATGACGGCGGCGCTCGCGGCGGGCGGCACGAGCTTCGACGCGTTGTACGTCAACGTGAACGGCGCCTCCGGGTACTTCGACCGGTCCCTGGCCGTGTACGGCCAGGAGGGCAGGCCGTGCCCGCGGTGCGGCACGCCGGTGCGGCGGGACGAGTTCATGAACCGGTCGTCGTACACGTGCCCGCGGTGCCAGCCGCGCCCCCGCAACGGCCGCTGGTAGCGGTCGCCTCAGGCGTCGGCCTCCCGCTCGACCACGTTGCGGAGCGGGCGTCCCGCGACGAAGCGCGCGACGTTGTCCTCGACCAGCCCGGCCCAGCCGACCGGGCGCCCGCCCGCGGCGTGCGGGCTGACCAGCACCCGCGGCTCGTCCCACAGCGGGGACGACGCGGGCAGGGGCTCGGTGGCCACGACGTCGAGCGCCGCCCCCGCGAGGCGGCCGGCGCGGACCGCCGTGAGCAGCGCGTCCTCGTCGAGCGTGCTGCCGCGGCCGGCGTTGACGACCCACGCTCGCGCGGGCAGCAGGCCGAGCACGCGGGCGTCGACGGCGTGGCGCGTGGCGGGCAGGTCCGGCAGCAGGGCGACCAGCACGTCGGTGGTCGGCAGGAGGTCCCCGAGGTCGTCGGGGGTGACCACCGCGAACCCGTGGCGCTCGCCCGCGGTGCGCGCGACGCCCGTGACCTCGGCACCGAGGGCGCGCACCAGCGGCGCCAGCCGGGCCGCGATCGACCCGAACCCCCACACGGTCACGTGCGCGCCGAGCAGCGTGCGCACCTCGCCGGGCGGGTGCAGCGGCTGCAGGCCCCCGAGCTCGTCGGCCCACCGGTGGTCGTCGTGCGCACGGACGAGGTCCGGCACGCGGCGCACGCACGCCAGCACGAGCGCCAGCACGTGCTCGGCCACCGTGGCGTCGTGCAGGCCGCGGCCGGAGGTCACGACGACGTCCGCGCCGAACCCCGCGGCGAGCACCGCGTCGGGGCCGGCGGCGAGGGTCTGCACCCAGCGGACGCGCCGCGCGGTGCCGGCCAGCTCGGCGAGCCGGTCCCCGGGGTTGCCCCACACGACGAGCGCGTCCGCGTCGGCGGCCTCGGGCGGCGGGGGAGCGGCCACGTCGTACGGCACCGCCCGCACGCCGGCGGGCAGCCGCGGCACGCCGTCGACCGTGGTGGGGAGCAGGATCGTCGTCATGGCTCGCTACGATGCCACCGTGCCCGCCCCCAGCCAGCCGACCGCCAGCCACGCGCCGTCGGCGTCCGACGCCGGTGCCCGCCAGAGCCCGGTGACCGTGATGATCGTCGACGACCACGAGGTCGTGCGACGCGGCATCGCGGAGGTGGTGGAGCGGACCGACGGCATGACCGTCGTCGCCGAGGCCGGGTCGGTCGCGGACGGCGTCCGCCGCGCGGGTCTGGTGCGCCCCCAGGTCCTGCTGGTCGACCTGCAGCTGCCGGACGGGACGGGCATCGACCTGCTCACGGCCGTGCGCGAGCAGCTGCCGACGGCCCGTGCGATCGTGCTGACGTCGTTCGACGACGACGACGCCCTCGCGGCGGCGCTCGAGGCCGGCGCCGCCGCCTACCTCCTCAAGAGCGTGCGGGGCGCCGAGATCACGGACGTCATCCGTGCCGTCGCCGCGGGGCGCACGCTCCTCGACGAGCGCACCGTCGCGCGCCGTCGCGCGGGGCACGAGGACCCCACCGAGGGCCTGACGCCGAGCGAGCTGCGCGTGCTCGACCTCATCGGCGAGGGCCTGTCGAACCGGGAGATCGCGGAGCGGCTCGGCGTCGCAGAGAAGACGGTGAAGAACCACATCACCTCGCTGCTCGCGAAGATGGGCCTGCAGCGCCGCACCCAGGTCGCGGCGTGGGTCGCCTCGCGCAAGCACGCCGGCTGGCGGTCCGAGCCCGGGCACTGAGCCCGGGTGCGGGGCCTGGGCGCCAGCACGGGTCCCGGGCCCGGTACCGGCCCGCCCCGGGGTCCGGCGCTCAGCCGAGGGGCGCCTGCCACGTCAGGAGGGCGCCCCGGCCGCTCGGGCTGGCGCCGAGCGTGAAGGTGCCGCCGTGCTGGCGCGCCCGCGAGGCCAGGTTGCCGGTGCCGGAGCTGCGCTCGCGCACCGCGGGCAGACCCGCTCCGTCGTCCTCCACCTCGACCGCGACGGAGCCGGTGTGCCCGCGGCCGCGCACGGCGACGCGGACGACGACCGACGACGCGTGCGCGTGCCGCGCCGCGTTCGCCAGGCCCTCCCGGACCACCGCCACGACGTCGTCGGTGAGGTCCGCGCCGAGCCGCTCGTCGAGCAGGTCCTCCGCGTCTCCGTCACCGGAGGTCAGCGGTGCCCCGTCGAGCGTCAGCAGGAGCGACGGCGCGAACCCGAGCCCGGTCCGGGCGAGCGACGTCTCGCGCCGCAGCCGCTCCACCAGGCCGGTCGCGGCGTCGGGGTCGCGCAGGGCGTAGACGATCTGCCGGATCTGGCGCACGGAGCTGTCGACGTTGTCGAGCGCCTGCTCGACGATGTCGGTCAGCGCCGTCGCGTCGACGCCGCGGGCGGCCCGCCGGCGCACGGTCTCGAGCTGCATGCCGGTCGCGAACAGCTGCTGGATGGCCAGGTCGTGCAGGTCCCGCGCGATGCGCTCCCGCTCGTCGAGCAGGGCGGCGACGTCCTGCGCGTGCCGCGCCTCCGCCAGCACGTACGCCAGCGCCGCCTGCGACGCGAACGACTGCGCGGTCGCGAGGTCGCTGTCGTCGAACGGCGTCGACCCGATGCGGCGCAGCAGGACGAGCACCCCGACGCCGCGGCCCGACGACTGCAGGGGCGCGTACATCGCAGGCCCGAACGCGCGCATCTGGTCGACCTTGACGGTCCGCGACGCGCTGAGGGACGGCACGAGGAGGCCGATGCCCTCCTCGAGCGCCGTCCACGCCCGCCCGTCGCGGGGCATGACGAGCCCGGTCAGCTCGTCCGCGAGGTACCCGTCGGCGAGCTCCACGAACAGCTCGCCGCCCATGCCGGGCAGCGCGAGGGCAGCGGTGTCCGCGCCCGCGACCTGCCGCGCCGTCCGGGCGATGTGCGCGAGCGCGTCCTCCTCGTCGACGCCCTCGAGCAGCATCGTTGTGATCTCCTGGCCCGCGCGCAGCCAGTGCTCCCGGCGGCTCGCGCCGGCCCACAGGCGCGCGTTCGCGACGGCGACGCCCGCGGCCGCGGCGAGCGCGACGACCCGCTCCTCGTCCTGCACGTCGAACGGGCCGCCGCCCTCCTTCTCGGACAGGTAGAGCTGCCCGTACACGTGCTCGCCGACCTTCACGGACGCGCCGAGGAAGCTCCCCATCGGGGGGTGGTGCGCCGGCCAGCCGCGGAACGCCGGGTGCTGCGTGAGGTCGTCGAGGCGCAGCGCGCCGTCGAGGGGGATCTGGCCGAGGACGCCCTGGGCGTGCGGCGGGTGGTCGAGCATGCGGGCCACCGACGTGGGGACGCCCGTGTAGACGAAGGTCGTCGACGTGCCCGTCTCGTCCAGGACGTTGATCGCGCCGTAGCGGGCGTGCGTCAGCTCGGCGCTCACCTGCACGAACCGGTCGAGCACCGCGGGCAGCTCGAGCTGGCCGGCGACGGCGAGAACCGCGTCGAGCAGGTCCGTCAGGGCGTCGCCCGTCAGGGGCGCCGGGACGCCCGTCACCTCGGTGAGCACGCCGTCCTCGAACGGGTCGCCGGCCGGGTGCGCGGACGGCGCCTGCGGCGTCACGGGCGGCGGCGGCACGGGTCGCACCGGCCTGGCGTGCCCGGCCGTCATCGGCGGCCGCCCGCGGCCGTGGTCGCGTCGGCGCTGCGCTCGGACTCCACCGCCTCACGGTAGCCCGGCACGTCGGCGAGCAGCCGCGCGTGCCGGCCGCGCGCGGCGACGCGCCCGTGCTCGAGCCACAGCACCTCGTCGGCCGCCGCCAGCGTGGCGAGCCGGTGCGTGACCACGAGCACGCCCCGCGCGACGCCCGCCCGGGTCGGTGGCAGCTGCCACAGACGGTCGAGGAGGGCGTCGGCGGTCGCGGGGTCGAGGTGCTCGGCGGGCTCGTCGACGAGGAGCAGCGGGGCGTCGGCGACGAGCGCGCGGGCGAGCAGCAGCCGACGGCGCTCGCCGCCCGAGACGGTGCGCCCGTCGGGGCCGAGGACGGTGCCGAGGCCCGCCGGCAGGGCGGCGAGCCAGCCGGCGAGGCCCGCCCGCGCGAGGGCCTCGGCCGCCTCGGCCTCCGTCACGTCGCCGCGCGCCACGCGGAGGTTCTCCAGCACGGTGGTGCCGAAGACGTGGGCGTCCTCGGTGGTCGCGACGACGGCCCGCACGGCCCGTGCCCGCGGCACGGCGGTGAGGTGCGCGCCGTCGAGGCGCACGGTGCCGGCGACCGGCGGCAGCAGGCCCGCGAGGGTGAGCAGGAGCGTCGTCTTGCCCGCGCCGCTGGGGCCGACGACCGCGACCCGGCGGCCAGGGGCGAGCGCGACACCGACGTCCACCGGTGCGGGTGCGCGTCCGGGCCAGCCGCACACGAGGGCGTCGGCGCGCAGGTGGGGGCCGGTCGGGCCGCCGGCGGGCCGCGGGCCGTCCCCGTGGTCCACCGCCGCGGCGCCGTCCGTCACGTCCGCGTCCGCGACGCGCTCGTCCGTCACGTCTCCGTGCGCGGCCCTCGCCCCCGCCGGCACACCCGGCCCCGCGTCGTCGAGCAGCGCCAGGACGCGCGCGGCCGCCGCGCGCGAGCGCTGCACCTGGACCGCGGCGGCCGGCAGCACCGACGTCGCCTCGAACGCCGCGAGGGGCGTCAGCACGACGACCGCGAGCTCGACGGGCGCGAGCACCCCCGCCCCGACGGCCGGCACACCGGTCACCAGCGCGGCGACGACGGCCAGCCCCACGGCGAGCTGGCCGAGCGCCGCCGCGAGCGCGGCGGGGCGCGCGCCGGCGTCGGCCGCGGCGGCCAGCCGGCGGTCGGCGTCGCGCAGCGCGGCGAGCTCGGCGTCGAGGCGGCCGGAGACCGCGAGCGGGCCGGCGTCGTCGAGGACGCCGAGCGCCGTGGCCGTCATGTCGGCGCGCGCCTGCACACCGCGTTCCTCGGCACGGCGCGCCCCGACCGCGGTCACCCACGGCGCGACGACGCCCGCGAGGACGAGGCAGGCGGCCAGGGCCAGGCCGGCCGGCGGCCAGAACAGGGCCATCGCCACGCTGGAGCCGACGCCGAGGA
>JAPSIR010000022.1 GCA_031178625.1 Cellulomonas sp. | reverse complement strand
GCGACGGCGGGTGCGGTGGCGTCAGCGGGCGACATCGAAGCCCTCCCCGGTCAGCTCCACGAACAGCTCCTCGAGCGACGGGCGCCGCACCTCGAACGCGACGAGGTCGACGTCGGCCCGCACCAGCGCGGCCGCGACGTCCTGCGGCGGCGGCGCGCCGTCGGGCAGGCCCGCGACGAGGGTCGGCTCGTCCGCGGGGGCCGGCGCGCGGCCGTCGACGCGGGCGTCGGTCAGGCCGAGGCGGCGCAGCTCGGCCAGACCTGGCTCCGCGCCGCGGGGCGTCGTGCGGACGACGACGTGCACGCCGCGCCGGGCCGTGAGCTCCGCGCGCGGGCCCTGCAGCAGCAGGCGGCCGCGGCCCATGATCCCGACGTGCGTGCACACCTGCTCGATCTCCGTGAGGAGGTGCGACGAGACCAGCACGGTCGCACCGCCGTCGGCCAGCTCGCGCACCAGGTGGCGCACCTCGCGCGTGCCCTGCGGGTCCAGGCCGTTCGTCGGCTCGTCGAGCACGAGCAGGTCGCGGGGGCGCAGCAGCGCCGCGGCGAGACCGAGGCGCTGCTTCATGCCGAGCGAGTACTGCCGGTAGCGCTTGTCGGCGGCGGCCGCGAGGCCGACCCGCTCGAGGGCGTCGTCGCTGCGCCGGGCACGTGTGCGCGGGTCCGTGGTGGCGTCGGCGGCGTCGACGCGCGCCAGGTTGGCGCGGCCGGACAGGTACGGGTGGAACGCGGGCCCCTCGACGAGCGCCCCGACGCGCGGCAGGACGCGTCCCGCCGCGTCGGGCATGGGCGCGCCGAGCAGGTGCACCGTGCCGGCGGTGGGGCGCACGAGCCCGAGCAGCATGCGGATCGTCGTGGTCTTGCCCGACCCGTTGGGCCCGAGGAAGCCGAACACCGCGCCGCGCGGCACGTGCAGGTCGAGCCCGTCGACGGCCACCTGGCCGGTCGCGAACCGCTTCGTCAGGCCCTGCGTGCGGACCGCGTCGGCGGTGTCGCGGTGCGGGTCGCGCGCGGGCGCGCGCCCGTCGGCGGGCCGGGGGGCGTCCTGCGTGCGCATCACCGCACCAGACTGCCCCGCGGCCGCCGCCGGGCGCGCGCCCGCCGAGCCGGTGGTGGTCACGGCCGGCTCAGCCGGCGAGGTCGAGCAGCGTCTGCGCCGGGACCGCGCCGGCCAGCACGCGGCCGTCGTCGAGCACCAGCACCGACAGCAGCGACGACTCGAGCAGGCGGCCGCCCGGGACGGGCGTCGTCAGCTCGTCGTACAGCGCCTGCTGGTCGAGGTCGGGCACCGGGCCCTCGCCGTCCGCGGGCACGAACTGGTCGAACAGCTGCTGCGCGCCCTCGGACGAGCCGAAGTTCTTGTCGGGCACGGCCATCTCGGCGAGCGCGGCGGGGTCGGCGGCGAGCAGCCCCGCGACGTCCACGCCGGCGACCTGCACGACCGCGTCCCAGCCGTCGCCCGTCACCGTGACGCCCTCGGGGAGCGGCGGGGTGGCCGTCGGGTCCTCGAGCGCCTCGGTCAGCGCCTGCGCGCCCGGCGCGTCGGCGGGCAGCTCCGCCGGCTGCTCGGGCAGCGGCACGACGACGTCGCGCACGCTCGCCCCGGGCGGCGGGGAGAAGGCCAGCACGGCGTCCGACGGCGCCGCGAACGTCACGTCGGTGAACCCGACCTCGAGTGCGGGCGTCGCCGCGTCGTCGCTGCTCCACACCTGCACGCGCAGCGGCGTCCACGTCGCGGCGTCCACGGCCACGACGACGCGGCCCACCAGCGTGTCCGCGCCCCGCGGCGTCACGACGACCTGGTAGGCGTCGCGGCCGGCGACGGTCGTCGCCGCGTCGACGCCCACGGTGGCGTGCTGCTCGGCGCGGGCGAGCGCGGCGCGGCCGAGCTCCTCCGGCGTGGGCAGGTCGCCGGCGACGGGCGGCGCGGCGGCGTGCTCGGCGGCCATGGCGTCGAGCCGGGCGCGGTCGGCGTCCGACAGCGCGTAGTGCACGACCTCGTCGTCGGACGACGAGTACGTCCAGGCCTCCGGGCCGTCGGCGACGACGGAGTACTCCGAGGCCTGGCCGAGCAGCGACACGCGGGAGCGCTCGGCGCCGTCGGACCAGACGCGCAGCGTGGACGAGCCGCCGAGCAGGCCGATCGGGTCGGCGCCGCCGACCTCGACGAGGGACAGGTCCGGCAGGCCCAGGCGTGCGGTGTGCACGACGGTGCCCGAGAGCGCCTGCGGCTCGGCCTCGACGACACGGGCGAGCAGCTCCTCGGGCGTGACCTCGGGCAGACCCGCGGTGCCGGCGGTGGCGAGCAGCGGCGGGGCCGCGAAGGCGGCGCCGACCGCGACGGCGGCGACGGCGGGGACCGCCCACCGCGCGCGGTGCCGGCGCACGGGGGCGGGGGAGTCGGCGGCCCGCTCGGCGGGCGCGGGGGCGGTGGTGTCCATGCCGCCCACTGTCGTCCCCGACCACTGAGCACACCCTGAGAGGCGCCCGGCCGCGCCGGCGCCGTGCGGCCCGCCCCGCGGCGTGCGCGGTGGGATGCTGCCGGGGTGCGGGTGCTGCTGGTGGACGACGAGGTGGGGCTGACGCGCGCCCTGCGCCGGGGCCTGGCGGCGGAGGGCTTCACGGTCGACGTCGCGCACGACGGCGAGACGGGGCTGCGCCTCGCCACCGACGGCGAGTACGACGTGCTCGTCGTCGACGTGATGCTCCCGCGCCGGCACGGGTACGACGTCGTCACGACCCTGCGCGAGCGCGAGGTGTGGACGCCCGTGCTCATGCTGTCCGCCAAGGACGGCGAGCACGACGTGGCGGACGGGCTCGACGTGGGCGCCGACGACTACCTGACGAAGCCGTTCTCGTTCGTCGTCCTCGTCGCCCGCCTGCGGGCGCTCGTGCGTCGCCCGGTCGCCCCCCGGCCTGCCGTGCTGCGTGCCGGCGCGCTGGCGCTCGACCCGGCGACGCGTGAGGTCACGCGCGACGGCGCACCCGTCGACCTCACCGTGCGCGAGACCGCGCTGCTGGAGTACCTGCTGCGGCACGGCGACCGGGTCGTCGGCAAGCTCGAGCTGCTCGACCACGTCTTCGACACCGGCGGCGAGGACCCCAACGTCGTCGAGGTGTACGTCGGCTACCTGCGGCGCAAGCTCGGCAAGGACGCCGTCGCCACCGTGCGCGGCGCGGGCTACCGGATCGGCGCGGCGGCGCCGGTGGCGCCGGCCACGTGAGCGCGCGGGAGCCGGCGGACGTCCCGGGCGGCGGTCGCCGCGGCGGCCGGGCGCTGTCGCTGCGGGACCGGCTCACGCTGCTCGCCACGGGCGTCGTCGCCGTCGCGCTCGTCGCCGGCGCGCTCGCGCTGTCCGCCGTGGTGGGCGCGGGCCGGGTCGCCGCCCTCGACGACGTCGTGCGGGCGCGCGCCGCGACGGTCGCGGCCCTCGTCGCCGACGACCGCGTGCCCGACCCGCTGCCCGTCGCCGAGCCGGGCGAGGTCGCGCAGGTGCTCGACGCCGGCGGCGGCGTGCTCGCGTCGTCCGCCACCGCGAGCCGCACGCTGCCCGTGCTCGACGCCGCGACCGTCGCGCGGTGGCGCCGCGAGGCCGGCGGCGACGTCCTCGTCCGCACCACGGCGGCCAGCGCGTACGACGCGCAGGCCCGCGTCGCGCTGCGCGCCGTGACGCTCGACGGCGCCCCCGCCACCGTCGTGGCGAGCGTGCCGCTCGACGAGGTGCGCGGCGTGCTCGACGCCACGCGCCTCGCCCTGCTGCTCGTCGTGCCCGTGCTGACGCTCGGCGTCGCGCTGCTGGTGCGCACGCTGCTGGGCCGGGCGCTCGCACCCGTCGAGGACCTGCGGGCGGCGGCGGACCGCGTCGCGCTCGCGGGCGGACCGGGGTCGCTGCCGGTCCCGGCGGCGGACGACGAGCTCGCGGCGCTCGCGCGCACCCTCAACGCGATGCTCGACCGCCTCGAGGCGTCGGCCGCGCGGCAGCGCGCGTTCGTCGCCGACGCGGCCCACGAGCTGCGCTCGCCGGTGGCCGCCGCACGGGCCGCCGTCGAGGTCGCGCGTGCCCACCCGGACGCCTACCCCGTCGACGAGCTGCTCGCCGACCTCGGTCCGGAGGTCGCCCGCATGCAGGCGCTGGTCGACGACCTGCTCGTGCTGGCGCGCGTCGGCGCGACGCCCGTGGCGCGCGCGACGGTCGACCTGGCCGCCGCGGCGGCGGAGGCGGCGGCGTCCGCCGCGCCCGCGGCCGAGGCGCGCGCGGTGACGCTCGCCGTGCGCGGCGACGGCACGGCGCTCGGCACGGACGACGGCGTGCGACGGGTGCTGCGCAACCTCGTCGCGAACGCGGCGCGGCACGCGACGTCCCGCGTCGAGGTCGTGGTCGGGCCGGCCTGCGTGACGGTCGACGACGACGGCCCCGGCATCGCCCCGGGCGACCGCGAGCGCGTCTTCGAGCGGTTCGTGCGCCTCGACGACGCCCGTGTCCGGGACGCAGGCGGGTCCGGGCTGGGCCTCGCGATCGCGCGGGAGGTCGCGCGCGACCTCGGCGGCGACGTCGCGCTGGGCGACGCCCCGGCGGGCGGTCTGCGGGCCGTCGTCACCCTCCCGGGCGCACCCGCGGTCACGCCGCACGTGCGCGCGCCCGGCCCGGGGGCGGATGATGGGTCCTCCCGCGGGTGACCCCCGCGCACCCCGACCCCGGAGAACACGTGACCGTCGAGAACAGGCTCGCCGCACGCCCCACCGGGCCGGGCGGGCCCCGCGGCGCCGAGCGGCGCCCGACCCCGCCGGAGCACGGCCGCCCGCGGGGCACCGCGGACGACCGGTACGGCCCCGACGACCTGCGGCGGCTCGAGGACGACGCGGTGGAGCTGGTGCGGCGCTGGCTGGACGCGAGCGCGGCGGAGCCGGTCGACACCGCGGCGCAGCAGCTCGCGGACGTGCTCGCCGACCCCGACGGGCTCGCCTTCACGGTCGGCTTCGTCGACCGCGTGGTGCGCCCGGAGGACGACGCGGTCGCCGCGCGCGAGCTCGCCGTCCTGGCCGCGCGGGCGCCGGCGTTCCTCCCCCCGCACCTGCGCCTCGGCGTGCGGGCCGGCGCGCTCGCGGCGCGCGTCGCACCGGGCCTCGTCGTGCCGGTCGTGCGCCGGGCGCTGCGCGCGATGGTCGGCCACCTGCTCGTCGACGCGTCCGAGGCGCGCCTCGGTGCCGCGGTCGCCCGGCTGCGCCGACCCGGCGTCCAGCTCAACCTCAACCTGCTCGGCGAGGCCGTGCTGGGCCGGCGGGAGGCGGACCGGCGCCTGGCGGGCGTCCGTGCCCTGGTCGAGCGCGACGACGTCGACTACGTGTCGGTCAAGGTGTCGGCGGCCGTCGCGCCGCACGCGCCGTACGCGTTCGACGAGACGGTCGACGAGGTCGTGGCACGGCTCGCGCCGCTCTACGACCGGGCGGCCGCCACGGGCACGTTCGTGAACCTCGACATGGAGGAGTACCGCGACCTCGACCTGACGGTCGCCGTGTTCACCCGGCTGCTCGACCGGCCGGAGCTGCTGGGGTGGTCGGGCGGCATCGTCCTGCAGGCGTACCTGCCGGACGCGGTCGGTGCGATGCTGCGCCTGCAGCGGTGGGCCGCGGCCCGGCGCGCGCGCGGCGGCGCGCCGGTCAAGGTGCGGCTCGTCAAGGGCGCGAACCTGCCGATGGAGCGCGTCGAGGCGGCGATGCACGGCTGGCCCGTCGCGACGTGGCCGACGAAGCAGGAGACCGACACGCAGTACAAGCGCGTCCTCGACGTGGCGCTGCGGCCGGACGCCGTGGACGCCGTGCGGATCGGCGTCGCGGGCCACAACCTGTTCGACCTCGCGCTCGCGTGGCTGCTGGCCCGCGCGCGCGGCGTCGAGGACGCGATGGACGTCGAGATGCTGCTGGGCATGGCGCAGGCGCAGGCCGAGGTCGTGCGACGCGAGGTCGGCCGGCTCGTGCTCTACGTGCCGGTCGTGCACCCGCGCGAGTTCGACGTGGCGATCGCCTACCTCGTGCGCCGGCTGGAGGAGGGCGCGAGCCCCGAGAACTTCATGTCCGCGGCGTTCGACCTCGGCCGGGACGCGACGGCGTTCGAGCGCGAGCGCGCCCGGTTCTCCGCCGCGCTGGGCGCCCTCGACGACACCGTCCCGACGCCGCGGCGCACGCAGGACCGCCGGGTCGCGCCCGAGCCCGTCGGCGACGCGCCGTTCGCCAACGCGCCCGACACGGACCCCGCCCTGCCGGCGAACCGGGAGTGGGGCCGGGCGGTCCTCGGGCGCGTGCCGTCCTCGACGCTCGGCGTCGAGACGCTGGCCGCCGCGCACCTCGACGACCCCGCGGCGCTCGACGGCGTGCTCGCGACGGCCGTCGACGCCGCCGACGCCTGGCGCGCCCGCGGCGGGGACGGCCGTCGTGCCGTCCTGCGCGCGGCGGCGGACGCCCTCGAGGCGCGCCGCGCCGACCTGCTCGAGGTCATGGCGTCCGAGGCCGGCAAGACGCTCGACCAGGGCGACCCCGAGGTGTCCGAGGCCGTCGACTTCGCGCGGTACTACGCGGACCGGGCGCCGGAGCTCGAGCGCGTCCCCGGCGCCCGCTTCGAGGCCGCCCGCCTGACCGTCGTCACGCCGCCGTGGAACTTCCCGGTCGCGATCCCGGCGGGCTCGGTGCTCGCGGCGCTGGCCGCCGGCTCGGCGGTCGTGCTCAAGCCGGCGCCGCCGGCGCGGCGCTGCGGCGCGGTGCTGGCGGAGACGCTGTGGGCGGCCGGCGTGCCGCGCGACGTGCTGCACCTCGTCGACGTCGACGAGCGCACGCTCGGCTCGGCGCTCGTCGCGGACGCGCGGGTCGACCGGGTCGTGCTCACCGGCTCGTGGGAGACCGCCGAGCTGTTCCGCTCGATGCGCCCCGACCTGCCGCTGCTCGCCGAGACGTCGGGCAAGAACGCGATCGTCGTCACGCCGTCGGCGGACCTCGACCTCGCCGTCAAGGACGTCGTCGCCTCCGCGTTCGGCCACGCCGGGCAGAAGTGCTCGGCCGCGTCGCTCGTCGTGCTCGTCGGGTCGGTCGCCCGGTCCCGCCGCTTCCGCACCCAGCTGCTCGACGCGGTGACGTCGCTGCGCGTCGGGCCGCCCGAGGACCCGACCACGCAGATGGGCCCGCTCGTCGAGCCGGCGTCGGGCAAGCTCCTCGACGGCCTGACGTCGCTCGGCCCGGGGGAGCGGTGGGCCGTCGAGCCGCGCCGCCTCGACGCCGAGGGACGCCTCTGGACTCCCGGCGTGCGCGTCGGCGTGCAGCGCGGGTCGCAGGCGCACCGCACCGAGTGGTTCGGGCCGGTGCTCGCGGTCATGACGGCCGACACCCTCGACGACGCGATCGCGCTGCAGAACGAGGTCGACTACGGCCTCACGGCGGGCCTGCACTCGCTCGACCCGGACGAGGTCACGCACTGGCTCACGCACGTGCAGGCGGGCAACGTCTACGTGAACCGCGGCATCACGGGTGCGATCGTGCAGCGCCAGCCGTTCGGCGGCTGGAAGCGCTCGGTCGTCGGCCCGACGACCAAGGCCGGCGGGCCGCACTACCTGTTCGGGTTCGGCACGTGGCACGACGACCCCGCGACCGCCGCCGAGCCCGACGTGCCGCTGCCCGGCGCGGTCGTCCGGCTGCTCGACGCGGCCGGCGTGGGCGGGCTCGACGCCGACGCCCTCGGCACCGTCCGTGCCGCCGCCACGGCCGCCGCGCACGTGTGGGCGACCGACCTGGGGGTGGCGCGGGACGTCACCGGCCTCGCGCCCGAGCGCGACGTCCTGCGGCACCTGCCGGTGCCCGTGCACGTCCGCCTCGCCGAGGGTGCCCCCGTCAGCGACCTGCTCCGCGTGCTCGCGGCGGGGGTCGTCGCGGGCGCCACGGGCGAGGTCAGCGTGCCCGCCGCGCTGCCCGCCGCTCTCGCCGCCGCGGTCACGGCGGCCGGGTTCGACGTGCACGTCCAGGACGACGAGGCGTGGGCCGCCGACCTCCCGCACGTGCCCGCGGGACGCGTCCGGCTCGTCGGCGGGGACGCCGGCGCCGCGGCCCGCGCGGCCGAGGGACGCGCCGACGTCACGCTCTACGGCGGCCCCGTCACGTCGTCCGGGCTCGTCGAGCTGCTCGCGTTCGTGCGCGAGCAGGCGGTCAGCGTGACCGCGCACCGGTTCGGCAACCCGGACCCGCTCGCCGACCACGTGGTGGAGGCCCTGTGATCCCGCTGCCGAGCGGTTTGAACCTGCGGATCGACCGGCTGCGCCTCGACGGCGCGCCCGTGCGGACCTGGACGACGTGGCGGGACGGCATGGACCGCGTGCCGCGCGAGGAGCGGCGCGACGTCGTGCTCGTGCACGGCATCGGCGTGAGCTCGCGGTACTTCGGTCCGCTCGCCTCCGCGCTCGGCGAACGCGGCGTGGTCCACATGATCGACCTGCCGGGGTTCGGCGACGTGCCGCACCCCGACCGGCGCCTCGACATCGAGGACTTCGCGTCCGTGGTCGCGGGGTGGCTGCGCCACGAGGGTCTCGTGCGGCCGACGGTCGTCGGCCACTCGATGGGCGCGCAGGTCGTGACCGAGCTGCTCGCGAAGTCGCCCGAGCTCGCGGGGCACGCGGTCCTCGTCGGACCGACGACAGACCCGTCGGCGCGGTCGGCGGTGCGCCAGGGGCTGCGGCTGCTGCGCACGTCGGTCCACGAGTCGCGGCGCACGCGCCACACGATCGCGCTCGACTACCTGCTGTCGGGGCCCACCTGGTACGCCCGCGTGCTGCCGAGCATGATCCGCTACCGCACCGAGGAGCGGATCGCGCAGGTGCCCGTGCCGGTGCTGGTGCTGCGCGGCGAGCACGACGCCATCGCGCCGCGGGCGTGGGTGCAGCGCGTGGCCGCGGCGGCGCCCGACGGGCGGTGGGCGGAGGTGCCGGGCGCGGGGCACGCGGTGTTCGCCGATCACGCCGCTGAGGTGGCCGCCCTCGTCCGGGCGCACCAGGATCGGTGACGGGCGCCCGCAGGCCGGGCAGGCGGGACGCGGGGGAGGTGCCGGTGCAGGACGCGGTCGCGCAGGAGCAGGCGGACGAGGCGCACGTCGGGCGCGACACGCCGCCGCAGGAGCAGGAACGGGGCGTCCGCGTGGGCTGGCGCAGGCGCGTGCAGCAGGCGGCCGCGTGGGGCCGGGACTACGCGTGGATCGCGACGGCCCAGGCCGGCGCCGTCCTGCGGCAGCCACCGCCCGACGCGCTCGCGACCGGCACCCGGACGCCCGTGCTGCTGCTGCCGGGCATCTACGAGACGTGGCCGGTCATGGACGGCGTCGTGCGGCACCTGCACGGCGCGGGGCACCCGGTGCACGCGGTCCCGGCGCTCGGCTACAACGGCCGCACGCTCGAGGAGTCCGCGCAGCGCGTCGTCGACCGGCTGGGCGAGCTCGACCTCGACGAGGTGGTGCTGGTCGCGCACTCCAAGGGCGGGCTCATCGGCAAGCTCGTGCTCGGCACGCCGGGCGTCGGGGACCGCGTGGCCGGGATGGTCGCCGTGAACACGCCCTTCGCGGGGTCCGTGTACGCGCGCTGGTTCCCCGTGCCGGCCGTCCGCGCGCTGTCGCCGCGGGACCCGCACATCCTCGCGCTCGCGCGGCAGGTCGCCGCGAACAGGCGGATCTGGTCGGTGTTCGCCCGCTTCGACCCGCACGTGCCGGGCGGCAGCGAGCTGCCGGGGGCGACGAACGTGCGGCTCCCCGTCGACGGGCACTTCGCGCCGCTCGGTGACCCGCGGGTGCACACGGCCGTGCTCGACGGCGTGCGCCGGCTCGCCGACGTCTGGGAGCCGCACCCCGCCGTCGCGCCGAGCGCCGCGGCCCTGGACGCGGTGCGCGCCGCGCACGGTGTGCCGGGGGCGGGCGACGTCGCCGGCGCCGGGATGGTGGCGACCGCGGTGCAGGTCGTCGAGGCGTCGGCGCCGCACGCGCCCGACGACGCACCCGCCGGCGCACCGGCGGGCACGCCGGCGGCGGGCGCGCCGCAGCCCGTCGACGCGCACGTCGACGGGCTGCGGGGTCCGCGCGGCTGACCCGGGCCTGAGCGGCGGTGCCCGCTCTCAGAGCGGGCGACGCCGGGCGGGAGCCGGCGGTGCCGGGTCAGTGCCCGGCGTGCCGCTCCGCGCCGGCGGGCGCCGGCTTGACGAGGAGCGCCGCGGCGACCGCCGGCAGCGACAGCACCGCGCCGAGCAGGAACGCCCCCCGCACGCCGCCCGCGGTCGCGGTGACCGTCCTGGCGCCGTCGGCCGCCAGGCCGGTCGAGACGGCCGTCAGCACGGTGACGAACACGGCCGTGCCGGCCGCGCCCGCGACCTGCTGCACGGTGCCGATGACCGCGCTGCCGTGCGAGTACAGCGCCTGCGGCACCGACCCGAGCGCCGAGGTGAACAGGGGCGTGAACGTCAGCGCGAGGCCCGCCGACATCGTCAGGTGCGCCGCGACGACGACCCACGGCGAGCCGCCCTCGCGCAGCAGCAGGGCCATCGCCCACACCGCGACGGACACGAGCACGGTGCCCGGCACGAGCAGCGGGCGCGGCCCGACGCGGTCGTACGCGCGGCCCACGAACGGCGCGAGCAGGCCCATGAGCAGACCGCCGGGCAGCAGCAGGAGCCCCGTGCTCAGCGTGTCGAGGCCCAGCACGTCCTGCGCGTAGATCGGCAGCATGATGATCGAGCCGAACAGCGACATCATCATCACGGCCATGAGGGCGACGCCCACCGCGAAGGTCCGGTTGCGGAACGTGCGCAGGTCGAGCAGCGCGTCGTCGCGGCGCTGCAGCCGCAGCTGGCGGGCGACGAACACGCCGAGGCCGACGAGCCCGACGACGATCGCGCCGACCGTCGTCACGTCGAGGCCGCCGCTCGCGGCGGCCTCACCGATGTGCGACAGCCCGAACACGAGCCCGCCGAAGCCGAGCGCCGACAGCACGACGGACAGCACGTCGACGCGGGCCCACCGCGGCTCGGTGACGTTCGGCAGGCGCACGGCGCCGAGCACGAGCGCGATCAGCGCGATCGGCAGGACGAGGCCGAACATCCACCGCCACGTCAGCACCGACAGGATGAGGCCGGACACGGTCGGCCCGATCGCCGGGGCGACCGAGATGACGACCGAGATGTTGCCCATCGTGCGGCCACGGCCCTCGGGCGGTGTCACGTTCATCACCGTCGTCATGAGCAGCGGCAGCATGACGGCGGTGCCGAGCGCCTGCACGACGCGGCCGGCGAGCAGCAGCTCGAAGCCGGGAGCGACGGCGCAGATCAGCGTGCCGAGCGAGAAGGCACCCATCGCGCCGAGGTACGCCTGCCGCGTCGTGAGCCGCTGCAGCAGGAAGCCCGTCACGGGGATGACGACGGCCATCGTGAGCAGGAAGCCCGTGGTGAGCCACTGCGCGGCGGACGCCGTGACGCCCAGGTCGTCGCGCAGGCGGGGCAGCGCGACGCCCATGATCGTCTCGTTGAGGATGACGACGAACGTCGACACGAGGAGCAGCGCGACGGCGAGGCGGTCACGCGCCGACATGGTCGCCGGGGCGGCCCCGTCGACGTCGGCGACCGGCCCGGCCGGGGCCGGTGCCGGGGTGGCGGGGCGTTCGTCGACCGTGGCGGTCGAGGCGTCGGGGTGCTGGTCGGTCACGGTGCCACCTGTCGTTCGAGGGTCCTGCGGTGCGCGGGCGCGCGGGAGCCGCCGGGCGGCGGCCACGTCGTCGGGGGGTAGGACCAAAGTCTCTGGCGACAACCCCGGCGCGGTCGAGGTGATTCCGCGCCGGGGTGATCCCACGTCACGGTGATCCGCCGCGACCGGGCCGTCCCCGACGTCGAGCCGTCGCCCACCCGCTGCCAGACCCGTCCTGCGGCGCGAACTCGTCGGGGTGGCGGCACGGTGTCCGTGCCACCACCCCGGCGAGGTGCCGTGCGCGGGCTCAGCCCGCGGGCGCGAGCACCGCGTCGAGCAGGCCGACCACGACCGTCGCCGACCGCTCCGCCGCGTCGTCGACGTGCGCGCCGAAGTCGACGCCCGCGATCGGGCCGCACAGGTCCGAGATGCCGCGCACCGACAGGAACGGCACGCCGAGCAGGTGCGCGGCGTGCGCGAGCGCCGCCGACTCCATGTCGCACGCGAGTGCGTCCGGGAACGCGGCACGCAGCGGCTCGACGCGCTCGGCGTCGACGAAGACGTCGCTCGACAGGATCGTGCCCGTGCGGACCGTCAGGTCGCCCGGGTCCGCCGTCGCGGCCGCGGCGAGCAGAGCAGGGTCGGCGTCGTAGCGCGCGGGCATCCCGGGCACCTGCCCGAGCGCGTACCCGAAGACGCGCGCGTCCGCGGCGCCGTACACCGCGGAGGCGCCGACGACCACGTCGCCCACGCGCACCTCGAGGCCCATGCCGCCGGCGGACCCGGCGCTCACGACGACGCGGGGCGCGTGCTCGGCGAGCGCCAGGGCCGCGGCCGTCGCGGAGTTCACCAGGCCGATGCCGCACGTGACCAGCAGCACCCGCGCGTCGCCGACGTGCAGGAGCCGCCGGCGCGCGCCCGCGACCTCGGTCTCGTCGCCCACGGACGTCGCGCGCTCGAGGAACGGCGTCGCCTCGACGCCCATCGCCGTGACGACGACGGCGTCGGCGCTCACGCGGTGACCTGCGCCCAGCCCGCACGCTCCGCGAGGAACGCCCGGGCGACGTCCTGCGCGCCCTCGAGGGTGTGGTTGGCGCCCCAGCCGCACTGCACCTCGTTGGCGGCGGGCACCTCCGTGGCGCCGAGGACGTCGTCGAGCGTGGCGGCGACGAGCTCCTCGACCTCCGCCTGCTCCCAGCGGCCCTCGAGCATGAGGTAGAAGCCCGTCTGGCAGCCCATGGGGGAGAAGTCGAGCACGCGGTCGCTGTGGTTGCGCGAGTGCTCGGCGAACAGGTGCTCGAGGGAGTGCACGGCCGGCATCTCGAGGTACCCGTGGTTCGGCTGCGCGAAGCGCACGTCGAACTTGCTGATCACGTCGCCGTGCGGGAGCTCCTTGAGGTCCGCCAGGCGGATGTACGGTGCGGCGACGGTCCGGTGGTCGAGGTTGAAGGACTCGACGTTCATGCGAGGGGTGTCCACGCCACCAGTCTGCGCCATCCGGCCGGGGACGCGCGGCCGCGTCCGTGGTGGGTGCGACGCCGGCGCGCGGCGACCGCCGCGGCGCCACCGCCTCAGCGGGCGCGCAGCTCGACCAGCACGCGCGGCAGCTCGTCGAGCAGCTCGCGCGCGAGGTACCCGTGCGGCCCGACGCGCGCGGCCAGCCGGTCGCCGGCGGTCCCGTGGACCTCGACGCCGAAGCACGCCGCCTGCGCCGCGTCGGCGCCGCGCGCCAGCAGCCCGCCCACCGCGCCCGCGAGCACGTCGCCGCTTCCGGACGTGCCCAGGCCCGAGTAGCCGGTCGACGAGCGCCACGAGCGCCCGTCCGGCGCGGCCACAGTGCCGGCGCACGCGACGACGACGCCGTACCGGTCCGCGGCCAGCGCGGCGGCGTCCCCGAGCGCGTCGTCCCCGTCACCCAGCGCGTCGTCACCCAGCCGGTCGTCGTCCAGGAGGTAGCGCACCTCGGTGCCGTTGGGCGTCAGGACGGCGCGCCCCCGCGCCGCCTCGCACAGGTCCGGGGCGTCGCGCAGCACGCCCAGCGCGAACGCGTCGAGCACGAGCGGGACGTCGCCCGCCGTGCCCGCCACCACCGCCCGCAGCACCGCGAGGGTGCCCTCGGGCGTGTCGAGGCCGGGCCCCACCACGACGACGTCCGCACGTCCGAGCTCGCCGTCGAGCAGGCCGTCGCCCGCGTCGGTCACCGACCCGGCGCCGTCCTCCGGCAGGCCGACGACCCCCGCCTCCGGCACGGCGACCGCGACGTGCGGCGCCACCGAGCGGGCCACGGCGAGCGTGAGCCGTCCGGCGCCCACGCGCAGGGCTGCCAACCCCGCGAGCATCGCCGCACCGGGCGTGCCGCGGGCGCCGCCGACGACGCACACGCTCCCGCGCGCGTCCTTGCCGCCCGTCGGCTCGGGAAGGGGCCACCCGCGCAGCGCGGAGGGCGTCAGCACGCCGCCGGCCTCAGCCACCGGTGTCGTCCGTACCCTCGTGCTCCGTGACCGCCGCGTCGAGCGCCGCGAGGTGCCCGACCTCGTCGAACGCCGTGAGCAGCCACGCGCCGTCCACGCGTTCCAGCCGCGTCACCGACGCGTTGCGGATGCTGCGCTCGCGCACGACCGCCATGAGCGCGTCCTCGTCCATGGCCTCGAGGACGTAGCGCAGCAGCATCACGACGGCGTCGTGCGCCACCACGAGCACGCGCCGGCCGTCCTCGCGCTCGGCGAGGTCGCGCAGGACCGACCGCAGCCGCAGCGCCACGTCCGCCCAGGACTCGCCGCCGGGAGGGCGGTGGTACATCTTGCCGAGCAGGCGGCGCCGCTCCGCCTCGCCGGGGTGGCGCGCCGCGACGCCCGCACGGGTGAGCCGGTCGAGCACCCCGAGCTCGCGGTCCCGCAGGCGCTCGTCGAGACGCACCGGCACGTCGAGCCCGGCCGCCTCGAGCGCCGTCGCCGCCGTCTGACGCGTGCGCACGTACGGCGAGCACCACACGACGTCGGGACGCTCGTCCGCCGGCAGGCCGCCGAGCCACAGGCCCAGCGCGTGCGCCTGCTCGCGTCCCCGGTCGGACAGCGGGGTGTCGGCGTCGCGCGTGTCGATCTCGACGACCTCCGCACCGGCGCGCTCGGCCGCCGCCGCGGCGAGGTTGCCGACGCTCTCGCCGTGCCGGACCAGGACCAGGGACGCCGGTGCCGGTGCGCCCGGCGCCACGGGCGTCAGCGCCGGCCGCCGCGGTCGAGCGCGGGCAGGATCGTCGTCGGGATCGCGTACGCGAGGCTGAACGTGACGATGCCCGCCGCGCCGATCGCCATGCCCAGCAGGCCGTCGACGTCGAAGCCCCACGCGATCAGCGCGAAGGAGCCGAGGAAGAAGACGAGCGAGAGCACGCCGGCGGCCACCCGGCTGGGCGCCTCCGGGGCGGCGTCCTGGTGCGGCTCGGTCGTGTCGTACGCCATCGGGTCCTCCTGCGTCGTCCTCGGCCGCTGTGCGCGGGTGGCCCCAGTATCGCCGGGCGCGCGGGGGTGGGGCATCCGGGGCGACGCCCGGCGGGTCGGGAGGTCGGCGACGTGCGCGCGGTCAGGACGGCGGACGTGCGCCGGTCAGGCCAGCGGACGTGCGCGCGGGGCACGCGGCCCGTACGCGGGCATCCGGCCGCGGTACGCGAGCTCGAGCAGCACGAGGACGCGCTGGCGGTGCCCGCGCCACGGCTCGAGCAGGCGCAGCATCCCCGCGTCGTCCGCGCGCCGGCCGGTCAGCGCCCACCCGACGAGGTGGCACAGGTGCGCGTCACCGACCGACACGGCGTCGGGGTCGCCGAGCGCGCGCGACGTGACCTCGGCGACGGTCCACGGCCCGACGCCGCGCACCGTCAGCATCCGCCGGCCGAGCTCCGCCGCACCCACGTCGGGCGTCAGCGCGTGCGCGACGTGCGCCGCGCGCCGCACGGCGTCGGAGCGCTGCGCGTCGACGCCCGCGCGCCGCCACTCCCACACCGGCAGGTCCCGCCACGCCGCGGGCGGCGGCGCGACCCGCAGCCCCGCGGGAGCTGCCCCGGGCGCGGGCGTGCCGTGCCACGTGACGAGCCGCCGCCACGACGCCTTCGCGTCGAGGCCGACGACCCGCTGCTCGAGCACGGCCGTCACGACCGAGTCCCACACGTCCCCGCTGCGGGCCAGGCGCACGCCCGCGTACGTCCGGCGGGCGCGCGCGACCGCGGGGTGCAGGTGGTCGGCGAACCCGCCGGGGTCGTCGAGCGCGCCCAGCAGGCCGGGTGCGTCGGCGAGCGCCTGGGCCGCCCCCGCGCCCCAGGCGTCCACGCGCACCGCGCCGGGCGCCGGGCGCAGCCGCAGGGTCGCCGTGCCGGCGGGCCGGCGGACGGCGTGCCAGACCGTGCCGTCCGCGGCGTGCACCCACGTCGGGTCGCCGGCCCCGCGGCGCAGCCGGCCCACCGTGCGGCGCAGGTCCACGTCCGGCGGCACGGGCACGACCGCGTGCAGGTCACCGGTCGCCGACGCGTCCGCGACCGGGGTCGCGGCAGCGGCGGTGGTGGGGGGCACCGCACCAGGATGCACCCGCGCACCGACGCCCCCGCGCGCCGCGGCCGTGGCGCGCGGCGTGCCGCCGACGAGCGACCGGCGCCCTCGGCCGGGCCGCCGGCCGCTCATGGCGCGTTCGCGTGCCCCGCGACCTGCCTCGGCGCCGCCGCGGACCTGCGGCGGGTCGCGGTCGCCGACCGCGCGGCGGGACGGCAGACTGCGCCCCGTGATGTCGGACCCCGGCGGTGCGGGCGGACCCGGCGCGGCGCGCGTCGGGCGTCTCGACGTGCACCGGGACGGCGGCACGCTGCGGGTCGTGCTGCACGGCGCCGTCGACCTGCAGGTCCGCGAGCAGGACGCGCCGGCGCTGTGGGCGCAGCTCGACGAGCCGGGCGTGCGTGCCGTCGCGCTGGACGCCGCCGACGTGTCGTTCCTCGACTCCAGCGGGCTGTCGGTCGTCGTGCGGCTCGTGCGCGACGCGGCCGAGCTCGGGCTTCCCCTCCACGTCGCGGCGCTGAGCCGGCCGGTCGCCGAGCTGCTCGACCAGACCGGCGTGCGGGCGTGGATGGACCAGCTGGCCGCGTCGTCGCCCGCGGACGGCGGCACCGGGGGCTGAGCCCGTCCCCGTCCGGCGTGGCCCGCGGGCACGCCGCAGACGCGACGCACGGTCGCGCGACGAGCGTCCCGCTCGGACCGTGCGCGCGTCAGCGGCCGCGGAGCCGGTCGATCTCGCGCCGCTCGCGCTTGGTGGGACGGCCCGCGCCGCGGTCGCGCACGCCCGCGGCGGCCACGTGCTCGCGCGGCACGGGTGCGGGGGAGCGGTCGAGGTAGGACGCCCGCGCCACCTCCGCGGACACGCGCTTGACGAGCAGGCGCTCGACGACGACGAGCCGTTCCCGCGCGCCGCCGCGCACCTGCACCTCGTCCCCGGGGACCACCTGCGTGGCCGGCTTGGCGCGTTCCCCGTTGACGCGCACGTGCCCGGCGCGGCACGCCGCACCGGCGGCGGACCGCGTCGGGAAGAGGCGGACCGCCCACGTCCAGGCGTCGACGCGCACCTTCCCCAGCGGCTGGGCCATCGTCGTCCTCCTGCGGTGGTGCGGCACCGAGCGCCCGCCGCGGGCGCCGGCCCGGCCCAGCCTGCCACGCGCCGCACCGAGCGCCCCCACGGCCGCCCGCACCGCCCGCCCCCGCCCGCAGCGGTCGGCCGCCGCCCGCACCGGTGGTCCGCCGCCGCTGGCACCCGCTCGACGGTCGAGCTCGCCGGTGCGGCGTCGAGCGCGCCGGTCCCAGCAGGCGGCCTCGGCACCGGGGCGGCGACCTCGGCGAGTGCTGCGCGTCGGTGCCGACGCCTCCCCGCCACACCACGCCGACCTCGTCAGGTCTGCGTCGACCTCGTCCGGCACACGTGACGAGGTCGACCCACACGTGACGAGGTCGACGCAGTCGGACGAGGTCGACGGACGCGCGCCGAGGTCCACACGACGGACGGGTGCGGGTGCCACCTCGCCGGTGATGGCGCGCCGCCGTCCGCAGCCGGGCCACCGTCGAGGTCGCCGGGCCACCGTCGAGGTCGCCGGTTCTCCCCGGCGACGTCGGCACCGCGCAGGCGACGTCGGCACCGGGGAGGCGACCCCGGCACGGGGTCCGCGATGCGGCGAGTGCTGCGCGTCGGTGCCGGCACGTTTACGCCGCATGAGGGCGCGCGGCGAGGAGTGTGCGGCAGCGCGCCGACGCACTGTCCGGTGAAACGCTTCGACGGTGCCGCGCCGGCTCGGTCCCGCGCCAGGCTGCCGATCGGGCCGGTCCGTGCGCCGGTCCGGCCCGCGCCGCCTGCAGGGGCCGAGAGCCGTCGCGTCCGAGGAGCCGTGCGCATGCCGACCCACCCCCTGCGCCGCGTGGTCGCGGTGCTCTGCGCGCTCGTCGCCGCCGTCGCCGCGTGCGCGCTCGCCGCCGCGCCCGGTACCGCCGCGCCCGCCGCCGCGCCCGCCGTCGCCGCGCCCGCCGCCGCCGCGCCCGCCGCCGCCGCGCCCGCCGCGCCCGTGCGGGTCATGCCGCTCGGCGACTCCATCACCGGTAACCCGGGCTGCTGGCGGGCGATGCTGCACCGGGACCTCACGGCGGCCGGGTACGCGGTCGACATGGTCGGCTCGCTGCCGGCGCAGGGCTGCGGGATCGCCCACGACGGCGACAACGAGGGCCACGGCGGCGCGCTCGTGACGGACGTGGCGGCGTCCGGCCGGGCCGCGGCGTGGTTCGCCGCGGCGCGGCCTCAGGTGGTCCTGCTGCACTTCGCGACGAACGACGTGTGGAGCGCGCGGACGCCGCAGCAGGTGCTCGACGCGTGGTCGACGCTGCTGCGTCAGGCGCGTGCGGTCGACCCGCGGGTCGTCTTCGTCGTCGCGCAGATCATCCCCGTGGCACCGCCGACGTGCGCCGAGTGCCCCGAGCGCACGCGTGCGCTCAACGCGCAGGTGCCGACGTGGGCGGCCGCGCAGTCGACGGCGGCGTCGCCCGTGCTCGTCGTCGACCAGTGGACCGGGTGGGACCCCGCGCGCGACACCACCGACGGCGTGCACCCGCACGAGGGCGGCTTCGCGCGCATGGCCGCGGCCTGGTACCCCGACGTCGTCCGCGCGCTCGACGTCGTCGGCGGGTCCGCGACGCCCACGCCGACCCCCACCGCCACGACGGGCCCCGCCCCGACACCCACCTCGACCGCCACCGCCACGCCCGCGCCCAGCCCGTCGTGGACCGTCCCCTCGACCGCCGACGAGGGCTGCCAGGCCACGCACACGGTGACGAGCTCGTGGCCCGGCGGTTGGGTCGCGACGGTGCGTGTGCGTGCCGGCGAGCTCCCGGTCTCGGGGTGGCGCGTGTCGTTCATCGGCGGGCCCACGCCGTCCGTCGCGCACGCATGGAGCGCGACGGGCACGGGTGGCACGTTCGCGAACGCCGCCTGGAACGGCCGGCTCGCGGCGAGCGCCACCACCGAGTTCGGCTACCAGGGCACCGGCAGCCTGCTCACGCAGCGCCTGCGGTGCGTGGCGACGCCGGCGTCCTGACCGCTCCGTCCGGACCGCTCCGTCCTGACCCCGACCGGCCTGCCGGGACGCGCCGACCCCACCGGGCCGTCCTCGCCACGCGTCCTGACCGCCCGGTCCGGGCCGCCGGACCCTCGCCCGGACGGACGTACCGTGGGACGCATGAGCTCCGGAACCACCCGCCGTCCGTCCGTCGTCGCGATCACCGGCGGGTACGTCGTCCCCGTCGTCGGCCCGCCCGTGGACGGCGGCACGGTGCTGGTCGAGGACGGTCGCATCACCGCGGTGGGCGCCGACGTCGCGGTGCCCGAGGGCGCGCGGGTCGTCGACGCGACGGGCCGGTGGGTGCTGCCCGGCTTCGTCGAGGGGCACGGGCACGTCGGCCTGCACGAGGAGGGCGAGGGCGTCGCGGGCAACGACACGAACGAGATGACCGTCCCCAACACGGCGGGCGTGCGGGCGGTCGACGCCGTGAACATCGAGGACGAGGGCTTCCGCGACGCGTTGTCCGGCGGCGTCACGTCGGTCGTGGTCAAGCCCGGGTCGGGCAACCCGATCGGCGGGCAGTCCGTCGCCATGAAGACGTGGGGCGGGCGGACCGTCGACGAGCAGGTGATCGTCGACTCGGTGTCGGTGAAGTCGGCGCTGGGGGAGAACCCGAAGCGCGTCTACGGCGAGCGCAAGCAGCTTCCCTCGACGCGGCTCGGCACGGCGCTCGTCATCCGGGAGGCGTTCGCGAAGGCGCGGCACTACGCGGCCGCACGGGCGGCGGCCGAGAAGAAGGGCGAGCCGTTCGCGCCCGATCTCGCCATGGAGACGCTCGCGCGCGTGCTCGACGGCGAGCTCGTGTGGGACCAGCACACGCACCGCCACGACGACATCGCCACCGCGCTGCGCCTCGCGGACGAGTTCGGCTACCGGTTGGTCGTCAACCACGGCACGGAGGGGCACAAGCTGGCCGACGTGCTCGCCGAGCGTGACGTGCCGGTGATCTTCGGGCCCATGTTCACGAGCCGGTCCAAGGTCGAGCTGCGCGACCGCGCGATCGGCAACCTCGCGGCGCTCGCCGCGGCCGGCGTCCGCGTCGCGATCACCACCGACCACCCCGTCGTGCCGATCAACTTCCTGGTGCACCAGGCGACGCTCGCGGTCAAGGAGGGTCTGCCGCCGCAGACGGCGCTCGAGGCGCTCACGGTGAACCCGGCGTCGTTCTTCGGCCTCGAGGGCCGCGTCGGGGCGCTCGAGCCGGGCCGCGACGGGGACGTCGTGATCTGGTCGGCGGACCCGCTCGACGTGCACGCCCGCGTCGAGCACGTGCTCATCGAGGGCCGCACCGTCTACACGTGGGACGCCGAGGCCGGTCGCGGCCGCGTCGTCGAGCGCGCGGAGCGCTTCGCCTCCTGACGCCCGCGTCGCCGCCCGAGCGCGCCGCACTCGGCCTCGCAGGCCGGCCGGACACGCCGACGGCGCCGCCCCCACGGGGACGGCGCCGTCGGGGCACCGGGGCCGCGCTCAGTCGCGCAGCTCCAGGTACCGCGCGATGAGCGCGCGCGTCGACGGGTCCTGCGCGTCGAGCGCCGCCGCGTCGCCCTGCACCGCGGGGGCGATCTCCATCGCCAGCTTCTTGCCGAGCTCGACGCCCCACTGGTCGAACGAGTCGATGCCCCAGACGACGCCCTGCGCGAACGTGATGTGCTCGTACAGCGCGATGAGCTGCCCCACGACCGACGGCGTCAGCGCCGGCGCGAGGATCGACGTGGTCGGCCGGTTCCCGGAGAACACGCGCGCCGGCACGATCTCCTCGGCCGTGCCCTCGGCGCGCACCTCGTCGGCCGTCTTGCCGAACGCGAGCGCCTTGGTCTGCGCGAAGAAGTTGGCGAGGAAGAGCCCGTGCACGTCGGTCTGCCCGTCGCGCAGCGGGTAGGCCGGGTTCGCCACGGCGATGAAGTCGGCGGGGATCAGCCGCGTGCCCTGGTGGATCAGCTGGTAGAAGGCGTGCTGGCCGTTGGTGCCGGGCTCGCCCCAGAACACCTCGCCGGTCTGCGTCGTCACGGGTGTGCCGTCCCAGCGGACCGACTTGCCGTTCGACTCCATCGTCAGCTGCTGCAGGTACGCGGGGAAGCGGTGCAGCTGCTGCGCGTACGGCAGCACGGCGTGGGTGTGCGCGCCGAGGAAGTTGACGTACCAGACGTTGAGCAGGCCCATGAGGAACGGGACGTTCTGCGCGAGCGGCGTCGTGCGCACGTGCTCGTCGACGGCGTGGAACCCCTCGAGCAGGTCGCCGAACGCGTCGGGGCCGACGGCGACGGCCAGCGACGTGCCGATCGCGGAGTCGACCGAGTACCGCCCGCCGACCCAGTCCCAGAACCCGAACGCGTTGTCGGGGTCGATGCCGAAGTCGGCGACCTTGTCGAGCGCGGTGGAGACGGCGACGAAGTGCTTCGCGACGGCGTGCTGGCGCGCCTCGTCCGAGTCGGCGAGGTGCCCGTCGGCGGCGAGGCGCTCCCACAGCCACTGCCGCGCCAGCCGGGCGTTCGTCAGCGTCTCGAGGGTCGTGAACGTCTTCGACGCGACGATGAACAGGGTCGTCGCGGGGTCGAGGTCCGCCGTCTTCTGCGCGATGTCGGTCGGGTCGATGTTCGACACGAACCGCACCTCGAGGCCGTCCTGCACGTACGGCTCGAGCGCCTCGTAGACCATGACGGGCCCGAGGTCGGACCCGCCGATGCCGATGTTGACGACGGTGCGCACGCGGTCGCCGGTCACGCCCGTCCACTCGCCGGAGCGCACCTGCTCGGCGAACGCGGCGACCTTGCCGAGCACCTCCTGCACGTCGTCGTCGACCTGCTGCCCGTCGACGACGAGCGGCGGCTCGGCGTCGGCGGGGCGGCGCAGCGCCGTGTGCAGCACCGCGCGGTCCTCGGTGACGTTGATGTGCTCGCCGGCCAGCATCGCGGCGAACCGGTCGGTCAGGTGCACCTCCTCGCCGAGGCGCACGAGCAGCGCCAGCGTCTCGTCCGTCACGAGGTTCTTGGACAGGTCGACCGTGAGGTCGGCGAGCCCGAACGTGAGGCGGCTCGCGCGCTCCGGGTCGGCGGCGAACCAGCCGCGCAGGTCCGGACGCAGCGTGCTCTCGTGCTCCGAGAGGGCCTGCCAGGCGCTCGTGGTCGTCGGGTCGGTGGGCGGCGTGGGCACGTGGGCCTCCGGGTGCGCGGTGGGTGCTGGCGGTGCGGCGGCGGCGGGTCCGCGCCGCGCGGGCGCGGACGACGCCGACCACGGCCCACCGTAGGGCCGCGGGGGTGGCGCCCGCACGGGACGTCCGGTCGCCCCGCCCGCCGTGCCCGTGCCCGTGCGCGTGGGGCCGGCCGGCACGGGCTCCCTACAGTGGCGGGATGAGCCGCCTCCCCGTCTGGCCGGTCGCCGCCGCGACGCTCTTCCTGGGCTTCGCGCTCGCGCAGGGCACGGGGGTGCGCGCGCTGGGTGGTGCGGTGCTGCTCGCGGGCGGCGCGTGGTGCGCGTGGCGCGCGGGCCGGCGCGTGGGGTGGCCGGCCGCGGTCGGCGTGCTCGTGCTCGCGGTCGTGGCGTTCGTCCTGTCGCACGTCGCGGCGGACCTGCTCGGTGCGTGGCCGTCCGTCCTGCTCGCCGCGGCCGTGCTCGGTGCGACGACGTGGGCGGTCGTCGACCGGGCACGGCCAGGGACGCGGGGCGCCGCCGCGGCGACGCCCCGCGCCCGACGAGGGTCGCCTCAGCGGTAGGTGACCGACGAGGCGCTGTAGCCGCACGCCGCGCTCGGGCCGGAGCCGATCTTCGACGGCTCGCCGGAGGTCACGCCCTTGTACTCCTCGCAGATCGCGATCTTGCGCGCGGAGTCGCCGACGACGGTCACGCCCGTGAGGGCCGCGCGGTCGCCGAGGTTGGAGTTGATGCCGACGAGCGACTTGCCCGGTGCGGTGACGCGGACGTTCTCCACGCGCACCGTGCGCGCGTACTGCTTCGAGCAGTTGCCGCACGAGCGGTAGAGCTTGCCGAAGTCGCTCACCTGGAAGTCCCGGATGACGAACGTGCCCGGGCCGTTGTGCTGGAACACCTTGTCGGAGGCGCCGCGCGCGCCACCGCCGACCACCGTCATGGTCTGCGAGGCCGACGTGCCCTTGAACGTCGCGGCGTCCTCGCCGACGTCCTCCCACCAGACGTTCTCCAGCGTGCAGCTGCCCAGGCAGTGGATGCCGTCGCCCGCGCCCTCGCCGAGGATGACGTTCCTCAGGACCGCGCCGTCGGCGAGCTGGAACATCGGCGGCTGGGACTCGCCCTGGTCCCCGGAGGAGATGCCGTGGTGGCGCACGAGGCCGAGGTCGCGCGTGCCGCTGACCTTGATCGTGGCGGACACCTTCTGCTCGCCCGTCGCGCTCGGCCAGGCGGGCAAGGAGCCGGTCGGGGCGGTCGGCGCGGTCGTGGGCGCGGAGGTCGGGCGCGGGGTCGCCGAGGCTGTCGGTGTGGGCGACGACGTGGGGCGCGGCGTGGCCGTCGGCACGGTGGTCGGGGCCGTGCCGGTGCCCACCTTCACGAGCGACCACTGCTGGTGGTACGACTTCGCGTCGGTGCCCTGGGTGATCGCGGCACCGGCGGTGCGCGAGCCACCCGCCACCTGGATGACCTTGCCCGAGTGCTCGACGACGAGCCGCACGTACGACGACTGCGTCACGAGGCGCACCTGCTGGTGGGCGGCGCCCGTGTCGGTCGCCTGCCGGACGGCGGCGGCGTCGGCGGTGGACGCGCCCGCGACCTCGACGACCTTGCCGGACTGCCGGTTCTGGAGCCGGTGGCGGCCGTCGCCGGACTGGAGGAACCGGAACTGCTGGGCGGCGACGTCGGTCCGCGTGCCCTGCTGCAGCACCGCGCCGGCAGCGAGGGAGCCGTCGCGGACCTCGAGCACCTTGTCGCTCTTGCGGCTGACCAGGACGTACCAGGCCGACGGGTCGACGGTGGCGGCGGACGCGGTGACGGCCGTGACGAGCACGAGCGTGCCGGCGACGGCCACGGCGAGGGCCGCGGCGACGGCGCTGCGCCAGGGGCGGCGCGCGGAGGAGGGGGACATCAGGTACCTCTCGGGAGGGAAGCGCTTGCTGAGTCATCCGACCATGTGGGACGGACCGGGCAGAACCCCTGGGAGCGTGACGGTTCGATGAGAACGCGCGCGGCACGGAGGTGCACGTGACCTGCACCACTGCGACGATCGAGGGGTGACGCGCACGGGGTGGGGGAGCGGCGGGCTCGTGTGCTGCGGGCTGACGACCCTCGACGTGCAGCAGACGGTGGAGGCGCTCCCCGGGCCCGACGAGAAGGTCGTCGCCGCCGACCTCGACGTCACCTTCGGCGGCCCCGCGGCGAACGCCGCCGCCGTCGCGGTCGCGCTGGGCGTGCCCGCGCGGCTCGTCACCGCCCTCGGCCGTGGTCCGCTCGCCGACGTGGCCCGCGCGGGGCTCGCGGACGCCGGCGTGGGGGTCGTGGACCTCGCCGCCGGGCGCCCCGGCGTCCTGCCCGTCTCCACCGTGCT
>JAPSIR010000171.1 GCA_031178625.1 Cellulomonas sp. | reverse complement strand
CGCGTCGCGCTCGTGCTGCTCGACGAGGTGCCCGGCGAGCAGGTGACGGCTCTCGGCGAGCGGCTCGGCCAGGCCGGCGCCTCCGTCTCCGCCACGGTCACGCTGACCGACGCGTGGACGGACCCCGCCCTGCGCACGTACCGGCAGGCGCTGGCCGGCACGCTGGTGTCCTACCTCGAGACGGCCCCGCCGGCGGACGCCGGCACCGAGGCGGAGCTGGCCGACGCCCTCGTGCAGGGGCTGGTCGGCGCGGACGGCGCCGCACCCGACACCGTGTCCGAGAACGCGGCGACGCTCCTCGAGCTCCTGTCGTCCGGGGACAACCCGCTGCTGTCGGTGGACGGCGAGGTGACCGGACCGGCGGACGCCGTCGTGGTCGTCGCGGCGCCCCGCACGCAGCAGCCCGAGCCGTCGCCGAGCGCCGGCACGGCCGCCACCACGCAGGACGCCGAGCTCGCGGTGCTCGACGCCGCGCAGCGCCTGTCCGCCGGCGCCGTGCTCGCCGACGGGCCCCGCGCCCCCGAGTCGCTGACGTCGGCGGTCCTGGCCGACGGCGACCGCGCCGAGCGTGTCGCCACGGTGTCCCGCACGCAGGACGTCACGGGCCAGGTCGTCGTGCCGCTCGCGCTCGCCGCCCGCATCGCGGGGGAGAACGGCCACTACGGCTTCGGGGACGACCTCGAGCCGCTGCCGCCGGCGGTGCAGCTGCCGCCCGTCGACCGCACGCCCACCACCCCCGACGCTCCCGCGCCCGACGGGGACCCCGGTACCGCGGGCGAGGGCGGCGCGGAGGGCGAGGGATGACCGCGGGTCGCCGGGTGGCCGCCGCCGCCGTCGCCGCCCTGACGACGGCCGTCGTCCGCGGCGTGCTCGACACGAGCCCGCCCGGTGGTCCGGTCGCGTGGACGCGCACCAACCACCGGGGGGAGCCCGTGAGCATGCTCGAGGGGCCCGCGGTCGCGGCGGGGCTGCTGGCAGGGTCCCTCGTCGGTGCCTCCACCGCCCGCGGCGGCCTCGCCGCCGGGATCGCCGTCGCCGGCGCGGCGGGCTTCGGACTCGTCGACGACCTGCGCGAGGACACCGCCACCCGCACCAAGGGCCTGCGCGGCCACCTCGGCGCCCTCGCGCACGGGCGCCTGACGACCGGCGGGCTGAAGGTCCTGGGCATCGGGGCCACCGCGATCGTGGCCGCGGCGGTGGCGCGACCGGCCGGCGGGCACGCCGCCCACCCCGTCGCACGTGCGGCCGACACGCTGGCCTCTGGCGCGCTCGTCGCCGGTACGGCGAACCTGCTCAACCTGCTGGACCTGCGCCCCGGGCGTGCGCTGAAGGCCGCGGGGCTGACGGCCGCGCCGCTCGCGCTGACGCCCGCCGCCGGGGGTGTCGCCGCCGCCGTCCTCGGCGCCGGCGGCGTGGCCGTGGAGCAGGACCTCGCCGAGGCCGACATGCTCGGCGACGGTGGTGCGAACGCGCTGGGCGCGGCCCTCGGCACCGCGCTCGTGCTCGGCGCCCCCCGGCCGGTCCGGCTCGCCGCGCTGGCGGCGGTGGTCGCGCTCACGTTCGCCAGCGAGCGCGTGAGCTTCACGGAGGTGATCGAGCGCACGCCCGTCCTGCGGGACGTCGACGCGTGGGGCCGGCGTCCGGCCGCGGCGCCCGGCGCCCCGGGCGTCGACGTGGCGCCCGGCGCCCCCACCGCATGAGCCCGGCGGCGCGCCGCGCCGCGCAGGGCCTGCTCGGGGCCGCGGCGATGATCACGGTCGTCACCGTGCTGTCCCGGGTCCTCGGGCTGGGCCGGTTCCTCGTCCAGTCCTGGGGCGTCGGCGCCGAGCGGATCGCCGACGCGTACAACGCGGCGAACCTGCTGCCCAACGTCCTGTTCGAGGCCGCCGCGGGCGGTGCGCTCGCGGGGGCGGTGGTGCCGATGCTCGCCGCACCCCTCGCGCGCGGCGACCGCGCGCGCGTGGACCGGACCGTGTCGGCCGCCCTCGGGTGGACGCTGCTCGTGCTGACCCCGCTCGGGCTCCTGCTCGCCGTGTGCGCCGGCCCGGTGGCGGCCGTCTTCGGCGGCGACGACCCGACCACGGTCTCGCTCGTGCGCTTCTTCGTGCTGGTGTTCGCCGTGCAGATCCCGATGTACGGGGTCACGGTGCTGCTGTACGGCCTCCTGCAGGCGCACCGGCGCTTCTTCTGGCCGGCGTTCGCGCCGGTGCTCAACTCGGTCGTCGTCATCGCCACCTACGGCGTCTACGGCGTGCTGGCCGGCGGTGAGCGCGCCGACCCGGCCGAGCTCGCTACCGGCGCGCTCGAGGTGCTCGCGTGGGGGACCACCGCCGGGGTGGCGGCGATGTGCCTGCCCATGCTGGTCCCCGTCCGCCGGCTCGGCGTGCGGGTGCGCCCGACGCTGCGGTTCGCCGACGGCGACGCCGTGCGGTTCCGTGCGCTGGCCCTCGCCGGCGTCGGGTCCGTCGCCGCCCAGCAGCTGGCGCTGCTGCTCATGGTGTGGCTCGCGGCGCGGTTCGCGCCCGGCGGCGGTCAGGGCAACACCACCTTCCTGTACGCCCAGCAGATCTACCTCCTGCCGTACGCGGTGCTCGTCGTGCCGCTCGCCACGTCGACCTTCCCCCGGGTCGCCGAGCACGCGGCAGCGGCCGACCGGGTCGCGTTCGGGCGGCTCGCGGCGACCACCACGCGCGGGGTCGTCGTCGCGTCGACCCTCGGCGCGGCGGCCGTGCTCGCGGGCGGGCCGGCGGTGGCGCGCGTCTTCGCCGCGCTGGCGGACAACCCCGGCGTCGCCGGCGGGATGGTGGACGCGCTCGTGCCGATGGCAGCGGGGGTGATCGGGCTCGGGGTCCTCTTCCACGTCTCGCGCTGCCTGTACGCGCTGGAGCACGCGCGCGCCGCCGTCGCGGTCAACGTGCTCGGGTGGGGCGTGGTGTCAGCGACGGCGGCGGTCCTCGTGCTCGTCGCGGACGCGCCCGTGCTCGGCGCGCTCGGGGTCGCCGTGACGACCGGGATGACGGTCGGCGCGGTGGCCGCGCTCGTGGCGCTGCGCGGGTCCGCGGGGGCCGGTGCGCTCGCCGGGCTCGCACGCACGCTCGCCGTCGTCCTGGTCGCCGGTGCCGCCGGCGCCGCGGCCGGGCGCTGGGTCGCCGACACCGTCCTGCTCCTCGCGGGCCAGGGGCCCGCGTCGGCGACGGGTGCCGCGGCGGGGGGCGCGGTCGTCGCCGCGGTCGTCGTCGGGGCGGCCGTGGCGCTCCTCGACCGCGGCACGGTGACGGGCGTCCTGCGGGCCGAGCACGCGGCGGCCGGGGGCGGGGCGACGGCCGTGGTGCCGCTCGACGGCACTCCCGCGGACCCGGCACCGCGCGCCGTCCCGCCCGCCGGCTGACCGCCCGACCCTCCGCCGGGACGGCGGACGCGCGCCGTCCGCCGGGCGAGGGGACCCCGACCGGCCCTCCCCGGCGGGTGGGCCGTGCCGGCGGGCCCGTGCGATAGGGTGGAACCCCGTGACAGAGCGCGCGTACCGACTCTCCGGGCGGTCGGACAACTCGACCCGGCACATCTTCGTCACCGGGGGCGTGGCGTCCTCCCTCGGCAAGGGCCTGACGGCGAGCAGCCTCGGCCGTCTCCTCCGCTCGCGCGGCCTGCGGGTCACGATGCAGAAGCTCGACCCGTACCTCAACGTGGACCCGGGCACGATGAACCCGTTCCAGCACGGTGAGGTCTTCGTCACCGAGGACGGGTCCGAGACGGACCTCGACGTCGGCCACTACGAGCGCTTCCTCGACGTCGACCTCGTCGGCTCGGCGAACGTGACGACCGGCCAGGTCTACTCCCAGGTGATCGCGAAGGAGCGCCGCGGCGAGTACCTCGGCGACACCGTCCAGGTCATCCCGCACATCACGGACGAGATCAAGGCCCGGATGCGGTCGCAGGCGAGCGACGACGTCGACGTGATCATCACGGAGATCGGCGGCACGGTCGGCGACATCGAGTCGCTGCCGTTCCTCGAGGCCGCCCGCCAGGTGCGTCACGACCTGGGACGCGACAACTGCTTCTTCCTGCACGTGTCGCTCGTGCCGTACATCGGCCCGTCGGGCGAGCTGAAGACGAAGCCGACGCAGCACTCCGTCGCCGCGCTGCGCAGCATCGGCATCCAGCCCGACGCGATCGTGCTGCGTGCGGACCGCGACGTGCCCGAGTCGACCAAGCGCAAGATCGCGCTCATGTGCGACGTCGACGTGCAGGGCGTCGTGACCGCCAAGGACGCGCCGAGCATCTACGACATCCCGCGCGTGCTGCACAGCGAGGGTCTCGACGCGTACGTCGTGCAGCGCCTGGGCCTGCCGTTCCGCGACGTCGAGTGGAGCGGCTGGGAGGACCTGCTGCGGCGCGTGCACCAGCCGGCGCACCAGGTCGAGATCGCCCTCGTCGGCAAGTACATCGACCTGCCGGACGCGTACCTGTCGGTCACCGAGGCGCTGCGCGCCGGCGGCTTCCACCACGACGCCAAGGTGACGCTGCGCTGGGTCACGTCGGACGACTGCGCGACGCCCGAGGGCGCGCAGGAGGCGCTCGGCGGCGTCGACGCCGTGCTGGTGCCCGGCGGGTTCGGGGTCCGTGGCATCGAGGGCAAGCTGGGCGCGCTGCGCTGGGCGCGCGAGCAGAAGGTGCCGACGCTGGGCCTGTGCCTGGGCCTGCAGTGCATGGTCATCGAGTACGCGCGGAACGTCGTCGGCCTCGACGAGGCGTCCTCGACGGAGTTCGAGCCGGACTCGCCGCACCCGGTCATCGCGACCATGGAGGAGCAGCTCGCGATCGTCGGCGGGCAGGGGGACCTCGGCGGCACGATGCGCCTCGGCGCGTACGACGCGACGCTCGTCGCCGGCTCCGTCGTGGCGGAGGCCTACGGCAGCGAGCGCGTCTCGGAGCGGCACCGGCACCGGTACGAGGTGAACAACGCGTACCGCGACAAGCTCGAGGACGCGGGTCTCGTCATCTCCGGCGTGTCGCCCGACACCTCGCTCGTCGAGTTCGTGGAGCTGCCGCGCGAGACGCACCCGTACTACGTCGCGACGCAGGCGCACCCGGAGTTCAAGTCGCGCCCGACCCGCTCCCACCCGCTGTTCGCCGGCCTCGTCGGGGCGGCGCTCGCGCAGCGGGCCGGCGCGTGAGCGCGCCGGACCCGGCGAACCTCGTCGACGTCGCGCAGGAGCGGGACGTCGTCGCCCGCGAGACGGTCTTCCCCGGACGCATCTGGGACGTCGTGCGCGACACCGTCGAGCTCGGCGACGGCCCCGCCGTGCGCGAGTACGTGGCGCACCCCGGCGCCGTGGCGGTCCTCGCGATGGACGACGACGACAGGGTGCTCCTGCAGTCGCAGTACCGGCACCCCGTGCGGCACGTGCTGTGGGAGCCGCCGGCCGGGCTCCTCGACGTCCCCGGTGAGGAGCGCGTCGTCGCGGCGGCGCGCGAGCTCGCCGAGGAGGCCGACCTCGAGGCCGGTCGCTGGTGGCGCCTCGCGGAGTTCTTCAGCAGCCCCGGCGGCAACGACGAGCGGATCACGATCTTCCTCGCCCGCGACCTGCGCCCGGTGCCGGAGGAGCGCCGCTACGCGCGGGCGGAGGAGGAGGCGGACCTCGTCCCGACGTGGGTGCCGCTCGACGACGCGGTCACGGCCGTGCTCGAGGGTCGGCTGCGCTGCCCCACGACGGTCACGGGCGTGCTCGCCGCGGCGGCCGCACGCGCGGCCGGTTGGTCGACGCTCACCGAGGTCCGCGTCGAGGGTTGACGCCCGCGCGACACCACGACGGCCGCTCCCCGCGTCGGGGAGCGGCCGTCGTCGTGCGTGGGCGGCGGCGCGTCGAGGTCGACGCGGGTGTCAGGCGGGCGTCGTGGCGTCCGCCGGTGCGGGCGCGTCGCGTCGCACGCGGAGCGTGCCGAGGAACAGGGCGAGGGCCGCCGTCAGCACGGCGGCGCCGAGCATGTGCAGGTTCACCAGCGCGATCGGCAGGCCGGTGAAGAGCTGGACGTACCCGATCCCGCCCTGCGCCACGGTGACGACGAGCAGGACGACGCCGGCACGCCGGGCGCGGCCGAGGTCGGCCGGGGAGACCGCACCGCGCGTCGGCAGGGGCGCCGTGCCGCGCGCCGGCTGCGGCGGGCCGTCGGCCGTCGCGTACGTCGGGACGGTGCCCGCCCGGCAGGCCCGTGCGACCCGCACGAGCACCACGGCGAGGACGGCCACGAACACCCAGACGGACAGGGCGTGCACGCGCGCGGTGGCGTAGGGGTCGACGGCGAACCGGTACCCGACCTCCTCGTCCCCGGAGTGCGGGCCGGCGCCCGTGACGACGACGCCGAGCACGAGGACGACGGCGCCGACGGCGACGAGCACCGTCGCCAGCGTCCGGGTCGTGCGGTCGACCAGCTGCACCGGCGCGCCGTCGCCCTCGCGCGTGCGCACGAGCAGCCACGCGGACGCGGCGACGAGCACCATCGAGATGAGGAAGTGGGAGCCCACGACCGCCGGGTGCAGGTGCACGAGCACCGTGATCCCGCCGATCACCGCCTGTACCGCCACGCCGACGACCGGCGCCCACGCCCACGCGCGGTACGACCGCGAGCGGGTGCGGTCGAGCCCGGCGAGCAGCGCGACGAGGGCCGCGACGACCACGAGCACGCCCGTCAGGGTGCGGTTGCCGAACTCCACGACCGCGTGGATCGACATCGCCTCGTGGAACACCGGCGCGAACTGCCCCGGCTCGCACTGCGGCCACGTCGAGCAGCCGAGCCCGGAGCCCGTGAGGCGCACCGCCCCGCCGGT
>JAPSIR010000170.1 GCA_031178625.1 Cellulomonas sp. | reverse complement strand
TCGAACGTGCTGCTCACCGACGCCGGGCCCGTGCTCATCGACTTCGGCCTCGCGCAGGGCGTCGACGACGACGCGACCCTGACGACGGCCGGCTTCGTGCTCGGCACGCCCGGGTACCTGGCGCCGGAGCTGCTGGACGGCGCCGAGCCGGGCGTCGCCACCGACCTGTGGGGCTGGGCGGCGCTGCTCGCGTTCGCCGCGACCGGCCGGGACCCGTTCGGCAGCCGTCCGGTCGAGGCCGTGCTCGCCCGGGCCCGCTCCGGCGAGGTCGACCTCGCCGGCGTCGGCCCGCTCACCGCCGCGGCCATCACCGGGGCGCTGCACCCCGACGCCGCCGCCCGCACGACGCCCGAGGACGTGGTCGCGGCCCTGCGCGTCGTCGCCGAGGAGGGCGACCTGGCGCCGGGTACCGACGCCACCGCCGCGCTCGCCGCGCTGACGGGCGGGGGCGCCGTGGGCGCGGCCGCCCTGGCGGCTGCCGCCGGTGCGCGTGCCGACGGCGCGCAGGACGAGGGCGCCGACGACCCGCGCGCGGACGACGGTGCGGACGACGGCGCGGACGACGGTGCGGAGCCCGACGACGCGGACGAGGACGCCTGGGCCGACGAGGACGCGTGGCCCGACGAGGACGGCGACGGTGAGGACGACGTCGTCACCACGCTGGTCGGGCGCGACGAGATCCCGACGACGTACGTCGCGGCGGACGCGGGCGACGCCGCCGGCGCCGGCGCCGCGGACGAGCACCGGGACGACGACGCGGACGAGGACCCGCACGAGAACCCGCACGGCGACGGCACGCACGCCGCGGGCGTCGGCACCGCGCCGACGGTCGCGCTCGCGGGGGCCGCCGCCCGCGCCGGCACGACCGCCGTGGGCCCGCCCGAGCCGCCCGCCAACGACGGCCGGACCGTCGCGGTGCCGCTCGACGCCGCCCGCACGGCCGACCCCGACGCGACCCTCGTCGCGCCACCGGCCCGCACCGCGTCCGGCCGGGACGTCCGGCACGACCCGGACGCCTGGGGCCACGGGGCGCACGGCGACGGGTACGGGGGCGACACGTGGGACGACGGCGCGGCCGACGACGGCGACGACCCGGACGGCGTCGACTGGATCGAGGACGACCTCGAGCGCTCGGACCACCCCGCCGAGGAGGGGTCCGGCTACGTCCGCCCGCCGGCCCGCCGCCGGTGGGGCACGCTGCTCGCGCTGGGGCTGCTCGTGGGCGTCGCCGGTGCGCACGCGCCCGGCATCACGCTGCTGGTCGTGCTCGTGCTCGTCGTGCTGGTGCGGGCCGTCGGGTCGACGGTCGAGGCGATGCACACGCGACGCGAGCGCGCGGGCGTGCGTCGCTCGGACGTGCCCGTGGCCGTCGCGTCGTCGCCGTGGCACCTCGTGCGGGCGGTGCTCGGCGTGGTCCCGTCCGTGCTGGTGGGCGCGAGCGTCGTCGTCATCGCCGTCGGGGCGGCGTGGTGGCTGGTCGGCTCGGGACGGTGGGTGCTGGGCGACGCGGTGCCGGGGGAGCCGCCCCGCGGCGTGGTCGCGTCAGCGGTCGTGGGGGCGGCCGTGCTGCTCGCGGTGCTGCTGCTGTGGTTCGGGCCGCTGTCGCGCATGACGCGCACGGGTGCGCGGCGGGTGCTCGCGGCGGTCGCGCCGGGGTGGGTCGGGGGACTCGTGGTCGTCGTCCTGGCGCTGGTGGCGGCCACCGCGCTCGCGCACCAGGTGGTCTCCGGCGCGCCGGTGGAGTGGACGCCGCTGCCGACGCCACGGATGCCGCTGCCCTGACCGGGTGCCGGGTGCCGGGTGCCGGGTGCCGGGTGCCGGGTCGCGGGCGGTGACCCGCGTTCCGGGTCGCGGCTCGCGCGCACGTGCGAACCGCTTCGGGGCGGCGCGGGGCGCGCAGGGCCCTCGGCACGGGCAGGTCGAGCGCCTACCCTGAGCCCGTGCGATCGCGTCCCGCCCCGGTGCTGCGGCACGCGCGCGCCCGCGCCGTGACGCTCGCCGGCGTGGTGCTCGCGCTCACGCCGCTGGCCGTCGCGGCCGAGGGACGTGTGCTCGTGCACCGCTGCGTCGTGGCCGACGGGCCGCTCGCGGCGGTCGGCCTGCGCATGGACGTGCTCGCGTCGGCGGCGCACTGCCCGCAGGGCGCGTACGCGCTGGGCGGCACGTCGCAGGGAGCGGTGCTGCTGCTCAGCGTCGCGGTGCCCGTGGTGGTGCTGCACCTGCTGCTCGCCGCGGCCGGCCTCGGGCTCGGTGCGCTCGTGCACCGGGCGCGGGCGGGCGTCGTCGCGCTGCTCGGCGCGGCCGACGTGCGGCGCGTCGTCGCGCTCACGCTCCCCGCCGTGCCCCGCACGCGCCTGCGCGCGCCGGTGCTGCCGGTCCTCGTCCGGCACGACCGCCGCGGCCTCGTGCTCGTCCGCCCGCACCGGGGGCCGCCCGCGGCCTGCTGACCGGCCCGACCGGTCCCGCGCCCGCACGTCCCGCCGGCAGCGCCGGCCCCCGGAGCACCAGGAGCACCCATGCCCACGAACGACCCCCGTCCCACCAAGGCCGTGCGGCGCGAGGACGCGCGCGCCAAGGCGATCGCCCTGCGCCAGGAGCAGGAGCGCAAGGCCAAGCGCAACCGGCTGCTCGCGATCGGCGGCCTCGTGGCCGCGGTCGCGGTCCTCGGCGCCGTCGTCTTCGCCATCGTGCGTCAGGGCGCCGAGCGCGCCGAGGCGTACGGCACCGTGCAGTACGGCGGCGGCGCCGACGGCCTCGTCGTCCCGGCCGTCGACGAGGTCGAGGGCCCGTCGGTCGCCGAGGGCGGTGCCATCCCCGTGAGCGCGGCCGGCGTCGGCGAGTCCGCCGAGGGCACGACCGTCACCGTGTACTTCGACTTCATGTGCCCCTACTGCGGCCAGTTCGACGCCGCGAACGGAGCCGAGCTCGAGCGGCTCGCCGAGCAGGAGGGCATCACGGTCGAGTACCGGCCCATCTCGTTCCTCGACGGCACGTCGCAGGGCACCTTCTACTCGACGCGCGCGGCCAACGCCCTCGCCGTCGTCGCGGAGGAGGCCCCGGAGCAGATGGTCGCGTTCATGACGGCGCTGTACGAGAACCAGCCCGAGGAGGGCTCGTCCGGCCTGAGCGACACCGAGATCGCGGAGATCGCCACCGAGGCCGGCGTCCCGGCCGACGTCACCGAGCAGTTCACGGCGACGGTCGACGGCACCTACGAGGTGGCGACGGAGGACGGCACCGAGGAGCGCGAGGGCACGTGGCGCACGTACGCCCCGTGGGTCGCCGCCGCGACGCAGCAGGCCGACACCGAGCTCGGCGGCGTCAGCACGCCGTCGGTGCTCATCGACGGCGAGAAGTGGCAGGGCGACCTGTACACGCCCGGCCCGCTCACCGAGGCCGTGCTCGCCGCGGCCGCCGGCGCGCAGGGCTGACACCACCGACGCCCGCGGGCGCCCGTCCCACCGGGGCGGGCGCCCGCGGCGTCCGGGCGCCGCCGGTACGCTGGCGCCCTCGCCTCCTTAGCTCAGCTGGCCAGAGCAGCTGTCTTGTAAACAGCAGGTCGTCGGTTCGAATCCGACAGGGGGCTCCACCGCAGGCGTCGCCCCGCACCTCGACCGCCCACCCGCACCGCGGCCCTCGCCGACCGGCGCACCGGCTCACGGCCGCCGGCAGCGGCTCACGGCCGCCGGCGGCGCGTGTCGCCCGCGGCGGCGAGACTGGCGCCGATGAGCCACGTCCCGCGCCCGGCCGCCCGCGCCGGGTTCCTGTCCCGCCCGGTGCTCCTGGGCGTGTACCTGCCCGCGCTCGTGTACGAGCTCGGCATGGGCGCCGTCGTGCCCGTCGTCGCCGTGCGGTCCGTCGAGCTCGGCGCCGACCTCGCGACGGCCGGCGTCCTCGCGGCGCTGCTCGGCGTGGGGCAGCTGCTCGCCGACGTCCCGGCGGGCGCGCTGGCGAGCCGGGTCGGGGACCGGAACGCGATGCTGCTCGCGTCGGCGGTCGCGGTCGTCGCGTTCACCGGCTGCGCGCTCGCGGACCGGGTGGCGCTGCTCGCCGTCGGGGCGCTGTGCGTGGGCGCGAGCAACGCGGTGTTCATGCTCGCGCGGCAGGCGTACGTCACCGAGATCACCCCGGTCGTCCACCGGGCCCGCGCGCTGTCGACGCTCGGCGGCGTCGGGCGCATCGGTGTGTTCCTCGGCCCGTTCCTCGGTGCCGCGCTCATCCACGTCACCGCGACGCCCGCGGCGTTCTGGCTCGCCGTCGCCACGACGCTCGTGGCCGTCGCCGTGCTCCTCGCCGTCCCCGACGTCGCCGGCCCGCACACGCGCCCCGCCGCGCGCACGTCCGTGCTGCAGGTGGTGCGCGACCACCGGCACGTCCTGCTGACGCTCGGGTCCGCGGTGCTGCTGGTCGGCGTCGTGCGCGGCGCCCGGCAGTCCGTCGTGCCGCTGTGGGGCGAGCACCTCGGCCTCGCGCCGGCGACGACGAGCGTCCTGTACGGCGTCGCCGGCGCGCTCGACGTGCTGCTGTTCTACCCGGCGGGGCGCGTCATGGACCGGCGCGGCCGGGTCGCCGTCGCGGTGCCGTCGATGCTCGTCATGGCGCTCGCGATGCTGCTGCTGCCCACGACGTCCACGGTGGCCGGCCTCGCGGCGGTCGCGGTGGTCCTCGGCGCCGGCAACGGCATCAGCTCGGGCCTGCTCATGACGCTGGGCTCGGACGTCGCCCCGCCCGACCGCCGCGCCGCGTTCCTCGGTGCGTGGCGGCTGCTGCAGGACTCCGGCAACGCCGCCGGGCCGCTCGTGGTGTCGGCGGGCGCGGCGCTCGGCAGCGTCGCCGCCGGCGTGCTCGCCACGGGCGGGGTCGCGCTCGCGGCCGCCGGCGCGCTCGCGCGGACGGTGCCGCGGTGGTCCGTGCACGCCTCCCGGCGGACGCGCGTCGCGGCCGGTCTGCACCCCGACGGGCGGCCCGTCACGGCGGAGGACCCGCGCTGACGCCGGGCGGGCGTCAGAGCGCCGGGCCGGTCTCCTCCAGCAGGCGCAGCGCCGCGCTCACGCGCGGGTTGCGCGCCGGGTCCGCGTCGATGCCCAGCGTCCCGTAGACCGCGTACACGTGGTTCTGCACCGACTTCTCGGTGATGCCCAGCCGCTTGGCGATGCCCGCGTTCGACAGCCCCTGCGCGAGCAGCCGCAGCACCTCGAACTGCCGCTGCGTCAGCTGGGCGACCGCCGACCCGTGCCGCGGCGTCATCCGCTCGAGCAGCGCCGGGTCGAGCACGGTGCGCCCGGCGGCCGCCGCCCGCACGGCGTCGAGCAGCGTCGCCTCGTCCGTCATGCTCGTCTTCGACAGGTAGCCCCAGCCGTGCGCGACGTCCCGCGGCAGGTCGAGCAGCAGGTCCATCGCGTCGTGCGCGGACAGCAGCAGCACCCCCAGGTCCGGCTGCTCCCGGCGCAGCAGGACGCCCAGCGCGATGCCGTTGCCGTCCGGCAGGTCGATGTCCAGCACGACCACGTCGGCGACGCCCGGCCGCAGGGCACGGCGCGCCTCCGTCACGGAGGCGCACGTCGCGACGACCAGGAGAGCCGGGTCGACCGCGACCGTGCGCTGCAGCATGGTGCGGAAGAGCGGCTGGTCCTCGACGATCGCGACCCGCAGCGGGCCCTCGGCAGGGATGCTCATCACCGGCCAGTATCGTCGCCCCGGACGTCGGGCGCGCGGGGCGCACGCGTCGACGCGGCGGCAGTGGGGACGGGCATGGCGGGCACGGACGGGACGACGCCGCTCTCGACGCGCCGGGCCGACGACGCCGCCGACCGCCGCGTGCTGGTGCGGGCGTCGGGTCTGGTGGCGCTCGGCTACGGCGTCGGCGCGTCGTTCCAGACGGCGTACATCTACTCCCGCGTGGTGCCCGGCTGGACCGACGTGGCCCTGTGGCAGCGGCTGCTGGCGAACGGGCTGGCGGTCGCCGTGCTCATCGTCGCGCTCGCGGCGCTGCGCGTGCACCGGGCGCCGACGGGGTGGGGCGTCGCGCTGCGGACCCTCGCCGCGGCGGCCGTCATGGCGGTCGCGCGGGCGACGGCGCAGGTCGCCGTCGGGGTGTACCCGCCCGACGACGTGGGGTCGCTGCGCGCCGAGCTCGCGGCGGCCGCCGTCACGGGCGCCGTGTCCGCCGGCATCGGCGCGTGGGTCATGCTCGACCGGCGCTCCGCCCGCCGCCGCGCGCGCGCCGCCGAGCGCGCCGCCGTCGGCGTGGAGCTCGCCGTCCGCGCGCTCGAGGCCGAGGAGATCCGGGTGCGCCGGCAGGTCGCCGAGGGCCTGCACGGCACGCTGCAGCAGCGCCTCGTCCTGCTCGACGCCCGCCTCGCCGACGTCGGGGCGCGGTGGCGCGACGGCGACCCGGGGCTGGCCGACGAGCTCGCCTGGGTGCGCGGCCAGCTGGCCGAGGTCCGGGACGACGACGTCCGGCAGATGAGCCGCCTGCTGTACCCCGACCGCCTGGAGCTGGGCCTCGTGCCGGCCGTGCGGGCCCTGCTGGGTCGGCTGCCCGCGACCATCGCGACGAGCCTGCGCGCGAGCGACGCCGTGCGGACCCTCGACGACCCCACGCGGAGCGACGTCACCGTCTCCGAGCGCCTGCTCGCGCTGCGCGTCGTCGAGGAGGCCGTCACCAACGCGCTGAAGAACGGGCCCGCCTCGCGCGTCGACGTGCGGCTCGACCTCGACGGGGACGTCCTCGTCATCGTCGTCTCCAACGACGGCGCGCCGTACGCGCCGCGCGCCGCGGACCCCGCCTCGGGGACGTCCCGGCTCGCCGACCGGCTCGCGATCGTCGGCGG
>JAPSIR010000169.1 GCA_031178625.1 Cellulomonas sp. | reverse complement strand
GCGGCCGGTCTCGTCGGCGTGTGGCTGGACCGGCCGGGCCCGCGCCGCGTGGACGTGCCGGACGCGGACGTCGCCGCCGCCCGCGCGGCCGGCGTGCACGTCGTCACGTCCCTGGCCGAGCTCCCGGGCGCGCTCGGCCTCTGAGGCGCCGGCCGGCGACAGCGGTCAGGACCGGGCCGGCGGTCTGACCACCGCCTCCCCGAGCGTCGGCCCGGGGCAGCGGGGACCGTGGGGCCGGTCCACGACGCGCGACGTGAGCGTCACCGTCCCCGTGTGGACGACGTCGCCGGCACGCGTGACGACGACGTCCGCGGTGCGCGGCACGGACGTCGCCGAGCCCTTCCAGACGGGACCGGGTGCGGCGCCACGGCCCGCGCCAGCGCCGTCCGGCAGGCGCACGGCGAGCTCCAGCGCGTCCCGGTCGGGCCACGCCTCGTCGAGGCGGACCTCGACGACGGCGGAGTACCCGATCGCCGGGCAGATCGCGTCGCCGATCGGCAGGTACGGCATCGGCAGGTACGGCAGCGCGAACGCGCCCGCGCCGGCAGCCACGACGACCGCCGCGGCGACGGCCGCGCGGCGCGTCCCACGGGCTCCCGTCCGACCGCGGAGGGCGTCGTCCCCCCGGGGCACGCCCCGCTCAGGCCCGCTCATCGGCGGACGGCACGGTCAGGGCCGCGAGGACCTCGTCGTGCAGCACGCCGTTCGTCGCGAGCGCATCCCCGCCGAGCGGACCCGGCGTGCCGTCGAGCGACGTGAAGCGCCCGCCCGCCTCGGTGACGATCGGCACGAGCGCGGCCATGTCGTGCAGCGAGAGCTCGGGCTCGGTCGCGACGTCCACGGCGCCCTCGGCGAGCAGCACGTACGACCAGAAGTCGCCGTAGGCCCGCGTCCGCCACACGCGGCGCGTGAGGTCGAGGAACGGCTCGAGGCGGCCGCGCTCCTCCCACCCGGAGAGGCTGGAGTACGACAGCGAGGCGTCCTCGACCCGCGCCACCGACGAGACCTGCAACCGCGCCGCCGACGCGAGCGAGCGGCCCGTCCAGGCGCCCGTGCCCTTCGCCGCCCACCAGCGCTTGCCGAGCGCGGGCGCGCTGACCACGCCGAGCACGACCTCGTCGCCGTCCATGAGCCCGAGCAGCGTCGCCCACACCGGCACCCCGCGCACGAAGTTCTTCGTGCCGTCGATCGGGTCGACCACCCAGCGTCGCGGCCCGTGGCCCGTGTCGGCCATCTCCTCGCCGTGCACGGCGTCGCGCGAGCGCATCCGGGACAGGCTCGTGCGGACGAGCTCCTCGGCGGCGCGGTCGGCGTCGGAGACGGGCGTCAGGTCCGGCTTCGTCTCGACCTGCAGGTCCAGCGCCTTGAACCGCGCCATGGTCACGGAGTCCACCTGGTCGGCGATCACGTGGGCCAGGCGCAGGTCGTCGTCGTACGCGGTCGCCATGGGTGCTCCTTCGTCGGTGGTCGCGCGCCACCGTACCGGTGCGCGACCCGCGGGTCAGCGCACCGGGTCCTCCGGCTCGGCCGTGCCGAGCCGGCTGACCAGCAGGCGGCGGAAGGAGTCCACGCGGGCCGTGCGCGCGTCGCGGGTCGCGTCGTCGGGGGCGTCCACGACCCACTCGTCGAGGCCGCAGTCGGGGGAGTCCGCCAGGTGCGTGCAGCCGCGGGGGCACTCGCGCGCGACCTCCGCGAGGTCGCCGAACGCGCTCACCAGCCGGTCCGGCTCGACGTGCGCGAGCCCGAACGAGCGCACGCCCGGCGTGTCGACCACCCACGTGGGCGCCGACGTGCCCGGCACCTCGAGGGCGACGGCCGACGTGGACGTGTGCCGCCCGCGGCCGGTGACGTCGTTGACGACGCCGGTCGCGCGCCGGGCGTCCGGCACGAGCGCGTTGACCAGCGTCGACTTGCCGACGCCGGAGTGCCCGACCAGCACCGAGATGCGCCCGTCGAGCGCCGCCAGGACCTCGTCCAGGCCGGTGATGACGAGCTCGCCCGTCGCGGGGTCCTCCGCGCGGCTCGTCACGACGACCTCGACACCGATCGGCGCGTACATGGCGACGAGCTCGTCGGGGGAGGCGAGGTCCGCCTTGGTGAGCGCGAGCAGCACGTCCATGCCGGCGTCGTACGCGGCGACGACGCAGCGGTCGATCATGCGCGTGCGCGGCTCCGGGTCGGCGAGCGCGGTGACCACGACGAGCCGGTCGGCGTTCGCGACGATGACGCGCTCCACCGGGTCGGTGTCGTCGGCCGTGCGCCGCAGCACCGTGCGGCGCTCGCCGATCCGCACGATGCGCGCGAGCGAGTCCTTGCCGCCCGACGTGTCGCCCACGACGTCCACGCGATCGCCCGGCACGACGCGCTGGCGCCCGAGCTCGCGCGCCTTCATGGCGAGCACGCGCGTCTCCTCGGGCGTGCCCGGGTCGACGAGGACGGTGTACCGGCCGCGGTCCACGGCGACGACCATGGCGCTGCGGGCGTCCTCGTGCGCGGGACGCTGCTTGGTGCGCGGGCGCGACCCCCGACCGGGACGGATGCGGACGTCCCGCTCGTCGTAGCGCCGCTCCGGCATCAGGCGGTGGCCCCCGCGCGCGACCCGGCGAGCATGCCGGACCACATGCCGACGAAGTCGGGCAGCGTCTTCGACGTCGTCGCGACGTCCTCCACGCGGACGCCCGCGACGCACAACCCCACGAGCGCACCGGCCGTCGCCATGCGGTGGTCGGCGTACGACCGCCACGTGCCGCCCGTCAGCGGGCGCGGCGTGATGACCAGGCCGTCGGCCGTCTCCTCCGCGTGGCCGCCGAGGCGGGTGATCTCCGTGGCGAGGGCCGCCAGCCGGTCCGTCTCGTGCCCGCGCAGGTGCGCGATGCCGCGCAGCCGGGTGGGGGAGTCGGCCAGGGTCGCGAGCGCCGCGATCGTGGGGGCGACCTCGCCGGCGGCGTGCAGGTCCAGGTCGACGCCGTGCACCGTGCCCGTGCCCGTCACGGTCAGCACGTCGCCGTCCAGGGACGCCGTGCCGCCCATGCGCTCCAGGATCCCGGGCACGAGGGCGCCGGGTTGCGTCGTGGCCGCGGGCCAGCCGGGCACGCGCACGGTCCCGCCGGCGGCGAGCGCCGCGCACAGGAACGGCGCCGCGTTCGACAGGTCGGGCTCGACCCGCACGTCACGCCCTGCGACCGTGCCGGGGGACACGCGCCACGTCCCGGGGGTGGAGTCGTCGACCGCGACACCCGCCGCGCGCAGCACCTCCACCGTCATCGCGATGTGCGGCACGCTCGGCAGCGTCGCGCCCGTGTGCCGCACCGTGAGGCCGTCGGCGTACCGCGCGGCGGACAGCAGCAGGCCCGAGACGAACTGGCTCGACCCCGACGCGTCGACGTCCACGGGGCCGCCCGCCACGCCGCCCCGGCCGTGCACCGTGAACGGGAGGAAGCCCGGCTCGCCGTGCCACTCGACCCGCACGCCCAGCGCCTGCAGCGCGGTGAGCACGGGGCCCATGGGGCGCACGCGCGCCTGCGGGTCGCCGTCGAACCGGACCGGTCCGTCGGCGAGCGCCGCGAGGGGCGGCAGGAACCGCATGACGGTGCCCGCCAGCCCGCAGTCGACCTCGACGCCCCCGCGCACGGGCCCGGGCGTGACGGTCCAGTCCGCGCCGTCCTCGTCGACGCGCGCCCCGAGCGCACGCAGGGCGGCCGCCATGAGCGCCGTGTCGCGGCTCGCCAGGACGCCGCGCAGCCGGCTCGGGGAGTCTCCCAGCGCGGCCAGCACGAGGTACCGGGCCGACAGCGACTTCGAGCCCGGCACCTCGACCGTCGCGTCGAGCGGGCCGGTCGCGGCCGGCGCGTCCCAGAGGTCGGGCGCGGGGGAGGTCGTCATGACGGCCAGGCTATCGGCGTGCACGCGGTGCGTGCCCGTGCGTCCGGCGGGCGTGCGGCGCGGCCACGCTGCACGCCGGCCGGCGTGCGGCGCTCCGGGCCGACGGCGCCCACCGGCTACGCGTCGGTGTGCTTGGCGACCCACTTGGCGCGGGCCGCGCGCACCGCCGCCCGCTCGTCCCGCGCGTGGTGCACGCGCCACCCGAGCCCGGGCCGGCCCTCGAGGTCGGCCCCGGCGAGCAGCGCGCCGCCCGTGAACCCGACGGCGCGGATCAGGCGCTCGGTGCGCTCACGCTCCTCCTGCTCCGAGCGCTTGGCGCCCAGCGGCAGGTTCACGACGACGACCGGCAGGGTCAGGCCCGCCAGCACGAGCCCGGCCGTGCGCGGTGCGCGGCCGACCGCCAGGGCCGCCGCGGCGACCACGAGCGCCGCGCCGTGCGCGCGGGCGACCGTGGCGAGCTGCTCGTCCGAGACCCGGCCCTCGAGCGCGTCGCCGACCGTCCCCGAGAGGCCGACGCGCGTCTGCTCCGGCAGGCGCGACCGCAGGCCGTCGAGCGCGTCGCGCACGATGCGGGCGTGGCCCTCGGGGTGGCGCAGCGCGTCGAGGCCCTGCGAGACGAACCAGGTGGCGAGCATGGGACGGGCGGCGCGGCGCAGCAGCACGGTTTCCTCCGGACGCACGGGCGGGTGGGCCTCCTCACGCTAGCCCCGGTGGCGCCGCTCGGCGCGCCGGGAATGCCCGGGGTCGCGGGCGGCGTTGAGCCGGTCATGAGCGTCCTCCTCGAGGCCCGCGCGACGGCACCCGTCGTCGTCGGTCCGCCCCCGCCCGGTCCCGGGCACCCGTTCGCCGCCCTCTCAGGTGGCACCCGGCCCGCGGCACTAGGCTCGTGGGTGATGAGCGAGGACACGGCAGGCATCGACATCGGCACCGAGACGACGCGCGCGCCGGAGACCGAGGGCGACGCCGCCCGCGCGGACCGGTTCGAGGCCGAGGCGCTGGTCCACCTGGACCAGCTGTACGGCGCTGCCCTGCGCATGACGCGCAACCCGGCCGACGCCGAGGACCTCGTCCAGGAGACGTTCACCAAGGCGTTCGCCGCGTTCCACCAGTACCGCCCGGGCACCAACCTCAAGGCGTGGCTGTACCGCATCCTCACCAACACGTACATCAACTCCTACCGCAAGAAGCAGCGCGAGCCGCAGCAGTCGCGGTCGGAGGAGATCGAGGACTGGCAGCTGGCGCGCGCGGAGTCGCACACGTCGAGCGGGCTGCGCTCCGCCGAGGCGGAGGCCCTCGACCACCTGCCCGACTCGGACGTGAAGGACGCCCTGCAGCGCATCCCCGAGGACTTCCGCATCGCGGTCTACCTCGCGGACGTCGAGGGGTTCGCCTACAAGGAGATCGCGGAGATCATGGGGACGCCGATCGGGACGGTGATGTCCCGCCTGCACCGCGGCCGCGGCCAGCTGCGCGAGCTGCTGTCCGACTACGCGCGCGAGCGCGGCCTCGCAGGTGCGGCGCCGACGGGACCGGAGGGCGGGCGATGAGCACGTTCGAGGACGAGCGCGCCGGCGCACGGACGCCGGCCGACCCGTGCGGGAGCGGTGACATGCGCTGCTCCGAGGCGGTCGAGCGCCTGTGGGAGTACGTGGACGCCGAGCTCGGCGAGCTGGACCGCGACCGCATCGCGGCGCACCTCGCCGAGTGCACGCCGTGCCTCGAGGAGGAGCAGGTCGAGGTCGTGATGAAGGAGCTCGTGCGGCGCTGCTGCCAGGAGGAGGCGCCCGTGACGCTGCGCGTGCGCATCCACGAGCAGATCACCGTGCTGCGGCTGCGTGCCGCCGCCGAGCCGGAGGCCTGACGGGCTCGTCCGTCCGCACCGACGACGAGGGCCCCGGAGCATCTGCTCCGGGGCCCTCGTCGTCGGCGTCAACGCTCAGGCGTTGGGACGCTTGCCGTGGTTCGCGGCGTTGCCCTTGCGGGAACGGCGCTTGCGGCCACGCTTGCTCATGGTGATCTCCTCGGGTCGTGCGGGCGCGCGCACGCGTGCACGCACCAGGGGTCGGCCCCATGGTCCCACACCGCGTGCCCCGCGCGTGCCGTCCGCCACGTCGGTCCCCGGCTCAAGTGCGCGCCCCGACCGGCCGATGCACCCCACGTGGCAGAGACCCAGTCCGTGATCCCGTTCCTGCACGCGCTGGCGAGCACCAACGGCTCCGACCTGCACTGCAAGGTCGGCTCCGCGCCGCGCGTGCGCGTCGACGGCCGCCTGCGCCGGCTCCAGGCGCCCGACCTGCGGCCCGCTGACACCGAGCGCATGCTCGACGAGGTGCTGCCGGACGACCTCGTGGACACGTTCCGCGAGACGAAGGAGGCGGACTTCGCGTACTCGCTGCCGGGCGTCGGCCGGTTCCGCGTCAACGCCTACCAGGCGCGCGGCACGTTCGGCCTCGTCTTCCGGCGCGTGGCGATCGGCGCGCAGTCGATGAGCGAGCTCGGCCTGCCGGAGGTCATCGGCGAGCTCGCGCTCGAGCCGCGCGGCCTCGTGCTCGTCACGGGCCCGACCGGGTCCGGCAAGACGACGACGCTCGCGTCGATGGTCGACCTCATCAACACGCTCCGCGAGGTCAACATCGTCACGATCGAGGACCCGATCGAGATCCTGCACGCCGACAAGAAGGCGATCGTCTCGCAGCGCGAGGTGCGCCAGGACACGGACAACTTCACGGTCGCGCTGCGCGCGGCCATGCGGCAGGACCCCGACGTCATCCTCGTGGGTGAGATGCGCGACGTGGAGACGGTGCGCGCCGCGCTGTCGGCCGCGGAGACGGGCCACCTCGTCCTGTCGACGCTGCACACCATCGACGCGGCCGAGACCGTCAACCGCATCGTCGACTTCTTCCCGCCGCACGAGCAGAAGCAGGTCCGCATCGCGCTCGCCCAGGCGCTGCGCGGCATCGTCTCGCAGCGTCTGCTGC
>JAPSIR010000168.1 GCA_031178625.1 Cellulomonas sp. | reverse complement strand
CGACGACGGCCGGCACGACGACGGCCCGGTCCCCGCGGGGGCCGGGCCGTCGCACGTCGTGGTGGCGCAGCTCAGTCGAGCAGGCCCACCGCGTAGCCGATGAAGTACAGCGCGCACAGCGCGACCACACCGCCGACGATCGCGTAGACGAGCCAGTTCGACCCCGTCGACCCGACCTTCGCCTGGTGGGCGGACAGGCCCGACGTCGTCGACGACTCGCCGGGCGGGGTGTCACCGGGCGCGACCCCGCCTCCCGCCTCGAGGCCGGGTGTGTCCTCGGGCTGCGGGTCGGGCGTGCTGGCCCCGGGCGACTGGCTCATGCGTCCCCTCTCGTCGGTCGTGCTCGTCCACGGTGGTCCCGTGCGCCGCGGTCGGCAACCGGAGTCGCCGACCCGGGGCCCTCAGCCCTCGAGCGTGAGGATCTCGGCGTCGAGCGCGACGTCCGTGTCGAGGGTGACGTACCCGCGCTCCTCGAACAGCACGGTGATGCGGTCCGCCTCGACGACCGTGACGGCACCGGGGCCGAACTCCTGGTGCCGTACCAGCTGCCCGGGCCGCACGCGGCTCTCCGACGCGCGCACCGACGTGCCCGCGTCGCACGAGTCGCAGTGCCCGCACACGTCGCGGCGCTCCTCGCCGAGCAGCTCGAGGAGCAGGCGCCGGCGGCAGTCGGTCGTGTCGGTGTAGGTGCGCACGAGGTCGACCCGGGACGTCTCCAGCCGTGCGCGCCGCTCACGCTCGGCCTGCACGTCGGCGAGCACGCGGCGCAGGCCCGCACCATCCACGGCGCGGAACCGGCCGTCGTCGTCCCGGACGGCGCCGACGCGCTGCAGCTCCCCGAGCGCACGCGCGACCGTCCGGCGGGCGAGCCCCGTGCGCTCGGCGAGGCCCGCCTGGTCGGCGGCGTCCTCCTCGAGCGCGCGGACCACCTTCGTCAGGGTCTCCGGCCGCGACCCGCCGCTGGACCGCTGGTACCGCGCCAGCCCGTGGTCCTCCGGCCGGTGCACGACGAGCGCGCGTGCCGGCTCCTCGTCGCGTCCCGCGCGGCCCACCTCCTGGTAGTACGAGTCGAGCGTCGACGGCGGGCCCGCGTGCACGACGAGCCGCACGTCCGCGCGGTCGACGCCCATGCCGAACGCCGACGTCGCGACGACGAGGTCGGCGCCGCCGGACAGGAACCGGTCCTGCGCGGCCGACCGCTCCTTCGCCGCCAGCCCTGCGTGGTAGACGAGCGCCGGGCGCCCGTCCTCGCCGAGGGCGGCCGCGAGCTCTTCCGTGTGCGCGCGCGTACGGGCGTAGACGATCACGGCCCCGGGCTCGTCGAGCACCGCCTCGCGGACGTACGCGTCGCGCTCCTGATCCGAGGCCGCCGGCCGCGCGCCGAGCCAGATGTTCGGGCGGTCGGCGTCGTGCACGAGCACCCGGGGGTCGCGCATCTCGAGCTGGGCGACGATCTCCTCGCGGACGTGCGCCGACGCGGTCGCGGTCAGCGCGAGCACCCGCGGCGCGCCGAGGCGCTGCACCGCCCACCCGACCAGCAGGTAGTCGGGCCGGAAGTCGTGGCCCCACTCGCTCACGCAGTGCGCCTCGTCGACCACGACCAGGCCCACGTCGGCCTGCTGCAGGGCCTCGAGGACGACCTCGCGCTGCAGCTGCTCCGGCCCGAGCAGCAGCACGTCGAGGTCCCCGGACGCCGCCGCCTCGAGCGCCTCCCGCTGCTGCGCGGCCGTGCGCGCCGAGCTCACGGACGCCGCCCGCAGCCCCGACTCCCGCAGCGAGCCGACCTGGTCGCGCTGCAGGGCCAGCAGCGGGGACACCACCACGGTCAGCCGCTCGGCGACCAGCGTCGCCACCGCGTACACGGCGGTCTTGCCGGCGCCCGTGCGCGCCACCAGGAGCGTGTCGTGCCCCGCCAGGCCCTCGAGCGCGTCCCGCTGCGACTCCCGCAGCGCCACACCCTCGCCCAGCACGCGCGTCACCGCGGCGTCGACGTCCACCCAGCACCTCCGTCCGGGCCGCCCGTGCGACGACCCCGGACAGTCCTACCCACCCGCGGCGCCTCCCGCCCGTCGAGCCACGATGCGCGTCCGGCCGACGCGCGACCGGCGAGCCGCGCACGTACGGTCGGACGGACCCGACTCCTCGGCAGGAGACTGCGCATGACGACGACCGAGAACCCGCAGCCGTCCTCGCCCCGGCGTGAGCGCCCCCACGACGTCGTGGTCGTCGGGTCCGGCTTCGGCGGCCTCTTCACGACGCGCGCCCTGGCCCGCGTCCCCGGGGTGCGCGTCACCGTCGTCAGCGGCTCCAACCACCACCTCTTCCAGCCGCTGCTGTACCAGGTCGCGACCGGTGTCCTGTCGGCCGGCGAGGTCGCGCCCGCGACGCGCGACGTCCTGCGCCGCCAGCGCAACGCGCGCGTGCTCCTCGGCGTCGTCGAGGACGTCGACCTCGACACCCGCGAGGTCGTGCACCGGTCCCCCGCCGGCGTGGTCCGCACCCGGTACGACAGCCTCGTCGTCGCGGCGGGCGCCGGGCAGTCGTACTTCGGTCGGGACGAGTTCGCCGAGCACGCACCCGGCATGAAGAGCCTTGACGACGCGCTCGAGATCCGCGGGCGCATCTTCGGCGCGTTCGAGCTCGCCGAGCTGACGCAGGACGAGGCGGCCGTCGACCGGCTGCTCACGTTCGTCGTCGTCGGTGCCGGGCCGACGGGCGTCGAGATGGCGGGCCAGGTCGCCGAGCTCGCGCACCGGGTCCTGCCCGGGCAGTTCCGGCACGTCGACCCGCGCCGCACACGCGTGCTGCTCGTCGACCCGGTCGACCACGTGCTCCCCGGGTACCCCGAGCACCTCGGCGCGGCCGCCGCCCGCGAGCTCGAGAGCCAGGGCGTCGAGATCTGGACCGGGTGGAAGGTCGTCGGCGTCGACCAGGAGGGCGTCGAGGTGGAGGACGCCGACGGGGACCGCCGCAGCATCCCGTCGTCGTGCAAGGTCTGGGCCGCCGGCGTGCAGGGAGCGCCCATCGGTCGCGTGCTCGCGGAGCGCGCGGGCGTCGAGGCGGACCGGTCGGGGCGCGTGCCGGTCGAGCCCGACTGCACGCTGCCCGGCCACCCGGAGGTCTTCGTCATCGGCGACCTGATGAAGCTCGAGAGGCTGCCGGGGGTCGCCCAGGTCGCGATGCAGAGCGCCGAGCACGCCGCCGACCAGATCCGCCGCCGCGTCGACGGCCGCCCGACGGGGCAGCCCTTCGAGTACCACGACAAGGGGAGCATGGCGACGGTGTCCCGCTTCTTCGCCGTCGCGCAGGTGGGGCGCGTCGAGACGTCGGGCTTGCCCGCGTGGCTGCTGTGGCTCGGCGTCCACCTGTTCTACCTCGTGGGCTTCAAGAACCGCGTGACGACGCTGCTGCACTGGGCGGTGTCGTTCGTCGGGCGCGGGCGTGCCGAGCGGGCCGCGACGTGGCAGCAGGTCGTCGGCCGCAACGCGCTGCGCCGCGAGAGCGACGCGTCCTTCGGCCCGCGCGCCGACCGGTCGGGGAGCCGCTCCGAGTCGGGTGCCGAGGCGGCCGACGACGCGGCCCGCGTCACCGACCGGGGCGACCAGGACGCGCATCCCGCCTGACGGGCGACGCCGGCGGCCACGGCGCGACGTCCGCGGCGGACGGACGGCCGCACGAGCGGGCTACCAGCCGCCGCCGCCCCCGCCGCCGACGCCACCGCCGGAGAAGCCGCCGCTCGTGCCCGACCCGCCCGACGTGCCGGGTGTCGGCGCGCTGATGGCCTCGGTCGCGACGTGCTCGAACCGGTCCATCGCGCCCGCGAACCCCGTGCCCCAGAAGTACGGCCCGGCGGCGTAGGTGCCGACGTACCAGCCCGGCTCCGCGACGACGCGCCCCTGCGCTGCGAGGTCGGCGAACACGCGGGCCCACCGGTCGGCGAGGCCGAACACGATCGCGTAGGGCAGGTACCGCGAGAACAGGTCCTCGCCCTCCTCGAACCGCAGCTGCTCGGCCTCCGCCGTCGCGAGGTAGCGGCGGAACCCGAGCGTCTGCGCGAGGACCGCGGTGCCGTCCGCCGTGCGGGCCGGCGCCGCGCCCGAGAGCACCAGCACGAGGACGCCGACCACGGCGACCGCCGCGGGGACGAGCGCCAGCCCGAGCAGCGACTGCGCGCCCATGGCGACCGCGATGACGGTGCCAACGACGCCGAGCACGAGCAGCAGGCCGCCGGTGAGGCCCCACGCCGTCCGCACGGCCTTGGGGTTGGCGCGGAACCAGCCCGTCTCCGTGACGTGCTGGTAGAGCCCGTCCTGGACCTTGCCCATGGCGGACGCGAAGGTGGTCTTGAGCTCCGAGAGCCGGACGCGGTCGCGTCCCTCGAACAGCTCCGCGAGCAGCGTCGCCTCGAACGGCAGGAGGCCGGTCGTTCCGGGGCGCAGGCGCACGAGGGTCCAGTCCTGCGGCGCGCTCCCCTCCCGCTCCGGACTGACCTCCTCGATGCGCAGCCACCCACGCACCGCGAGGTCGATGATCGTCGCGGTGACGTCCACCGGGTCGGCCTTCTCGTCGACGAGCGTGCCGACCTCGCCGGGCCGCGTGCCCTCGGGCGGCGTGAACTGCACCGTCACGGCGTCCCGGCGGTCGCGGTGCCCGGTCGCGGCCTCCTGCCCCGCCGCGGGCCGCAGCCCGGGCGTCAGCCCGAGGTAGGCCTGGTCCCGCCCGGTGCGGCGCACCCGCCGCACCGCGAGGAAGGCACCCAGCCCGAGCACGCCGGCGGCGACCCCGCCGCCCGCGCTCAGCGGCCGCACGGGCGCGAACGGGTCGAGCTTCTCGCGGAGGATCGGGTCGGCGCCGGTGAACGTGCCGCCGGGCCAGCCGGTCACGGTCGTGAGCCGGTCGCCGACCGGCACGACGGCCTCGGTGAACGTCGCCGACGCGTCGTCGGCCTCGGCGGTGCCGCACGGCGTCGTCGCACCCTGCGGGCCCGCGAAGCAGACGACGTCCTGGACGTCCGCCGGCCCGGTCACGGTGACCCGCACGTCCGACAGCGGCACCTCCCAGCCGCCGCCGACGACGTCCCAGTACAGCTCGTCGCCCGAGTGCTGCGCGTTCGCCGGGTTCAGCCAGCCGCGGACGGTGAAGCCGACGCGGTACGTCTGCACGCCCTCGACGTCGTCGACGTCCTCGTCGCCGATGCGCAGCACCATCGCCGCACCCTGGTCCTCCCGGTGCAGCTCCGCCGGGGCGCCGGTGGTGCTCTCGGCGACGACGTCGGAGTACTCGAAGACGCGGTCGAGCTCGTCGTCGTACGGGACGCGCGTCGGGTACGTCAGGTAGGGGCCGTGGCCGGGCTCGTCGCCGAAGTCGAAGTCGAGCTCGAGCTGCACCCGCACGGTGCCGTCGGCGGCGACGTCGGCCGCCGCGTCGTACCGCGTGATCTCGCGGCCCGACGTGAGGTCGCCCGGCGTCGCACGCACGGCCGAGGTGGCGGGCGGCGGGGCGAGCACGAGGACGCCCACCGCCAGCACGAGGGCGAGCGCCACCACGGCGAGCCGCCGCACGGCGCGCGCCAGCTCGCGCGCGTCGTCGCGTCCGGCCGCGTCGTCGGACCGGGCCACGTGGTCCACCGTCACCGGTCCCGCTTCTCCCGGATGGCGCGCTGCGCCTCGAGGTTGTCCTGCCGTTCCCGCAGCGTCTGCCGCTTGTCGTACTCGCGCTTGCCGCGGGCCAGTGCGATCTCGACCTTGGCGCGCCCGTCGAGGAAGTAGAGGGCGAGCGGGACGATCGTCTGCCCCTTCTCGCGGGTCTTGACCTCGAGCCGGTCGATCTCCTCGCGGTGCAGCAGCAGCTTGCGCTTGCGCCGCGGGGCGTGGTTGGTCCAGGTGCCCTGCGAGTACTCCGGGATGTGCACGCCGTGCAGCCAGGCCTCGTGACCCTCGACCTCGACCCAGCCGTCCACGAGCGACGCGCGCCCGGCGCGCAGGGCCTTCACCTCGGTGCCGGACAGGACCATCCCCGCCTCGAAGACGTCCTCGATGACGAAGTCGTGCCGCGCCTTGCGGTTGGCCGCGACCATGCTGCGTCCGGTCGTCGCCTTGGCCACGGCTCGGCCCTCCTGGTGTCTGCTCGGGTGGTGCGCGCGCCGCAGGGTGCGGGTGCGCGGCGGGTGGCGGTCAGGCGTGCTGACCGCCGTGCCGCCGCACGAGCCTACCTGCGGGCGCCGACGGACCCCCAGGTGAATGCCGGTGCGCACCGGCGGAAACGGCGAAGACCGGTCGGCGACCGGTCTTCGCGACCCGACCTCAGAGGCCCAGGTACGACCACGGGTCCTGCGTCGCGCCGTTGACGTACACCTCGAAGTGGAGGTGGCACGCGGCGGACGTCCCGGTGTTGCCGGCGTAGCCGAGCAGCTGCCCGGCGGACACCTGCGCCCCCGCACCCACGGTGAACGACGACATGTGGTTGTAGCTCGACATGAGCGACGAGCCGTTGACCCACCCGTGGTCGATCATCACCTGGTTGCCGTACCCGCTGCGGTAGCGGGACCACTGCACCGTGCCCGAGCGTCCCGCGTACACCGGCTCGCCGCAGCGGTCGCGCAGGTCGATGCCGGCGTGCATGCGGTAGTAGCCGAGCACCGGGTGCAGGCGCATGCCGTACTTCGAGGTCACGTACATCGGGTTGTGCGCCGTCGGGTTGGCGAACATCGCGCCCGGCTTGGCGCCGCCCGGCTGCGGGCTCGTCCCGCCGCCGCCGGTGCTCGCGCCGCCACCGCCGCCACCGCCGCCGCCGCTCGGCTTGCCGGCCGCAGCGGCCGCCGCGGCCGCCGCGGCACGCTCCGCCTCGATGCGGGCACGCGCGGCGCGCTGCGCCTCGATGATCTGGCCCAGCTCCGCGGC
>JAPSIR010000167.1:2422-6900 GCA_031178625.1 Cellulomonas sp. | reverse complement strand
CGGGCCGGGCCCTCGCCGAGTCCTTCGCCGGCGTGGTGCGCGCCCGCGCGGCGGTGCGCGTCCCCGTCTGACGGGTGCGCGTGCCGGCCTGACGCCGGACACCTGCCCCTGGACGCCTGCCCCTCGGGGTCCAGACGCACGACGAGCGTGCGACCCGGTCGGGTCGCACGCTCGTCGCGTCGGTGGCGGTGCTGCCGCTCAGGCCTCGATCTCGGGCGTGACGGCCGTGCCCTCGAGCTGACGCGGGGCCGAGCCCTGCTTGAGGGCCATGAGCCGCGCCTCGATCTCGAGCTGCTCGCCGGCGGACTCGAGCTCGGCGAACTGGTTGTCGAGCGAGGACGCGGCGATCTCGGCCTGGCCGAGGGCCATGGCCTCCTCGCGGCGGACCTTCTCCTCGAACCGCGCGAGCTCGCTCGTCGGGTCGAGCACGTTGATCGAGCCGATGGCCTGCTGCACCTGCTGCTGCGCCTGCGCGGACTTCTGCCGGGCGACGAGCGTGTCGCGGCGCTGCTTGAGCTGGCCGAGCTTGTCCTTCATCTGGGAGAGCCCGGACTTGAGCTTCTCGACGGTCTCGCGCTGCGAGGCGATGATCGGCTCGGCGTCGCGGACCTCCTGCTCGGCGGTGATCTGCTTGCCGATGGCGACCTTGGCGAGGTTGTCGAAGCGGTCGGCACGGACCGTGTCGCCCTGCGCGCGCGCCTGGTCGGCGGCTGACGACGCCGCGAGCGCCTTCTGGCCCCACTCCCGCGCCGCGCGGACGTCCTCGTTGTAGTCCTGCTCGGCCAGGCGCAGGTTGCCGATCGTCTGCGCGATCGCCTTCTCGGCGTCGGCGATCGAGTTCGTGTAGTCGCGCACCAGCTGGTCGAGCATCTTCTGCGGGTCCTCGGCCTGGTCGATCAGGGCGTTGATGTTCGCCCGCGCCAGCTGTGTGATCCGCCCGAAGATGGACTGCTTCTCGGTCATCGTCCCGTGCCTCTCGTTCGTACCGGAAAACCGTCTGGTCAGCCGTCGCAGCGGCATCAGAACCCGCCGTCGAAGCCGCCGTCGCCGAACCCGCCGCCGTCGAACCCGCCGCCGTCGCCGCCGCCCCAGCCGCCACCGCCGCCGAACCCGCCCCCGCCGCGCAGGATCGAGTCGAGCAGGATGCCGCCGAGGACCATGCCGCCGATGCCGGACACCATGTCGCCGCCGCCGCGCCGGGCGTAGCCGCGGCCGCCGTACCCGCCGGGGCCGTACCCACCGCCGTAGCCGGCCATCTGCTCGGCGTTCTCGACGTCGACCTGCGCGAGCCGCTGCGCCTCGGCGACGAGCTGCTCGCCCTGCTGGGCGGTGGCGAGCGCGGCCTCGGGGTCGGTGGCGCGCTGGTCGATCGCGCGCATGCGCAGGCGGTCGGCCTCGGCGAGCCGCGTGCGCGCCTGCGGGCCGACGGCGCCGCGGCGCGTGCTCACGTAGTCGGCGGTCGCACGGACCGCCGAGTCGAGCCGGCCGAGCGTGTCGTCGAGGAGCGCCTGCGCGCGCCGCGAGCGCTCCGCCTGCTGGCGCATCGGCGCGAGGGCCTCGTCGATCGCGGCCTCGGCGGCCGTGATGCGGCGCAGCGCGGCGAGCGGGTCGCCCTGCCCGGTGCGCGCGGCGGACGCGGCGGCGACGGCCTCCCGCGCCTCGATCGCGCGCGGCTCGACCTGCGGGTTGCCGCGTGCGAGCCGGGCGGCGTCGGACAGGTCGCTCGTGATGGAGGCGACGGCCGCGTCGAGCCGCGCGGCGACGGCGGCGAGGTCCTCGCCGGCCGTGTCGACGGCGTCGAGCAGACGGCGCACCTGGCCGAGGGCCTCCTCGGCGGCGCGCGCGTAGCCGACCGCGGTGCTGCGCTCGCCCGCGGCGACGCGCTGGCGTCCCTCCGCGACCGCCGTCCCGACCTCGCCGAGCAGCAGCTCCGCCTGGTCGGGGTTGCCGGCGACGGAGGTCAGGGCGCTCGCCGGGTAGCGCGCGGCGAGCGCCGACAGCGCCGCGCGCGCGGGCGCTACCCGGTCGCGCAGGCTCGCCGCCTCGCGCTCGTGCGCGTCGAGGGCGTCGTCGACGCGCTCCTCGATCGCGCGCATGCGGTCGAACGACTCCTTCTGCTCGTCCAGGCGCTGCCCGACCTCGCGGCACAGCCGCAGGATCGCGGCGGACGTGCCGCGCACGTGCTCCTCGGTGTCGGGGATGTCGTCGTCGAGCGTCTGACGCAGGCGGAACGCCTCGGTGAGGCGCTGCTTGCCGTCGGCCAGCACCGTCTCGAACTCGCGGGTCGCCGCGGCCCCGAACTGCGCCTGCGCGAACCCGAGCTCCTCCTCCGACGAGCGCAGCGCGTCGTCGAGGCGCACGAGCGCCTGCGCGGACCGCCGGTCGAGCTCCGGCGTCGGCAGCTGGTGGAACTCGTCCGCCGTCGCGGCGACGCGCGTGGCGCCGGCGGTGTCCTGCAGCACGCCCGCCGGCTGCCGCTTGCGGCGCGACGTGAACGTGGTGAGCAGGAAGATCCCGCCGATGACGACGAGCCCGACGAGCAGTGCGGTCATGAAGCCTCCTCCGCCGCCGCCGGACGCACCGGCGGCGGGTGCGGTGTCGCCGGTCGCGGCGGCCTGGATGCCCTCGGCCGCACCGATGGCGGCGCCTGCCCAGTCGTCACCGCGCAGGTCCTGGCGCACGCCGTCGAACACGGCCTGCAGCTCGGGCCGGGTCAGGTCGCCCGTCTCCTGAGGGGCCATCCCGACCCGTCGGGTCTCCGTGGCGACGGCCAGCACGACGTCCTGCGCTCCGAGGGTGCTCTCCCGCGCCGTCGCCTGGGCCCAGGCCGTGCCCTGCTCGGGGCTGGTGAACTCGGGCACGTACACGACGTAGAGCCGGTAGCTGGTCGTGGTGGCGAGCTCGTCCAGCGCCGCCTGCACCCGGGCCTCCTCGCCCGCCGACAGCACGCCCGACTCGTCGACCACCTCCGACGTCAGGGACGGCGGCGGCACCGCCGCGGCGGCACCCGCCCCGGCCACGAGCAGGCTCGCGCCCAGCGCGACACCCGCTCCCACGGTGACGACCCGACCTCGCAGCGCACGCACCTGTCGATCCTTTCTCACGCCTGCACCCGTCGCAACGGACCGCGCGTCCCCGGGGTTCCGGCACCCGCGGACGGGTGACGCGCGGCGACGTGGCCGGTCGGCCGCGCGGTCAGGTGGCGGCCCCGCGCAGCCCCGCCCGGTAGAGGTCGCGCAGCAGGCCGATCTCACCGCCGTGGTGCATCGTCTCGCGGTGCAGGTGGGTGGCGAGCGCCGCGAGCGGCTGGTCCGCGAAGTCGGCGCCGCGCTGGCCCAGCGGCGCGGCGAGCGCGTCGTCGTCGCACGCGGCCAGCCCGTCCCGCCACGCGCGGTACGACTGCTCCAGCAGCGCGAGCCCCTCGTCGGCGGTGGAGGGCAGCGACGCCGGCCGCAGCCGCGGGTCGAACATGTCCGCCCCGGGCGGCGCGTCGCCGAAGAACGTCCGCGCGCGCGTGCCGAGCACGTCGACGGCGACGTGCGCGATCCGCCACGCGAGCGTCGTCACGGGTGCCGGGTCGGGCTCCCGCAGCCCGACGCCCTCGGCCTGCCACGTGCCGTCCGCGGCCGGGCGCACCGACCAGCAGCCCGGCACCGGCTCCCACAGGTACTCGTCGTCCGTGAGCCCCTCCAGACGCGGCCGGAGGCTCGCCTCCCAGTAGAACGTGAGCTGGTCGAGCAGCAGCGGTCCCCAGCGCATGGTGCCGTCCTCGTCGTCGGTCCGGTGGGTGGGCGGGTGAGTCGGCGGATGAGTGGGCGGCCGGGTGCGGTCCGCCGGTCGCGCACCACCGCAGTCCTACCGGCGACCACCGACAGGCCGCTGGTCACCAGCCGCGCACACGCTCCGGCGTCACGCGGATCACCACGGAGTAGTCGGCGTGGAAGTCGTCCGCCGTCACGCCAAGACTGCGCATGCCGTCCGCGTACTTCGCGTCGTAGCCGGCGCGCACGTCGTCGGGCAGCGGGTCCGGGTCGACCGCGGCCGTCCCGGTCATCACGACGACGTCGTCACCGTGCGCGTCGGTGTGGAAGGACAGCGCCACGGCGGGGTGCACCCGCACGTTGCGGATCTTCGCCTGGCGGGGCCGGCTCGCGACGAGCACGTCGCTGCCGGACCACCAGAACCAGACCGGCGTGGGCTGGGGCGCACCCGCCGGGTCGACGGTGGTCAGCCAGACCACGCGCTCGTCGACGAGACGCTGCGCCACGCGGCGGCCGTACGCCGTCGTCGGGTCGAGGAGGGTCATGACGGCGCAACGGCGCCCGCGCCGCGGGCATTCCGGGCACGTGCGCGCGGGCGACCTGCGCTCACAGCGTCCGCACCATCGTGTCGGAGCCGCCGTTGCGGCCGACGACGACGAACCCGTGCCGCTCGTACAGCGCACGGGCCGCGGTGTTGCCGTCCTCGACGCTCAGGCT
>JAPSIR010000167.1:0-2322 GCA_031178625.1 Cellulomonas sp. | reverse complement strand
ACCGTGTAGAAGTGCGCCGTCTTCCCCGACGCCTTCGGGCGCATGATGCGGCCGAGGCGCTGCGCCTCCTCCTGCCGCGACCCGAACGAGCCCGACACCTGGATCGCCACCGACGCCTCGGGCAGGTCGATCGAGAAGTTCGCGACCTTCGAGACGACGAGCTTGCTGATCTCGCCGGACCGGAACGCGTCGAACAGCCGCTGCCGCTCCTTCACGGGCGTCTCGCCGGTGATGACGTCGGCGCCGATGTGCTCGGCGATCTCGTGCAGCTGGTCGAGGTACTGGCCGATGACGAGGGTCGGCTCGCCGGCGTGCTTCGCGACGAGCTGGTCGACGACGCGCTCCTTGCCGCCCGCCGTCGCGGCGAGCCGGTAGCGCTCCTCGGGCTCGGCGGTCGCGTAGAGCATGCGCTCGTTGTCGGGCAGCGTCAGGCGCACCTCGACGCACTCCGCCGGGGCGATGTAGCCCTGCGCCTCGATGTCCTTCCACGGCGCGTCGAACCGCTTGGGGCCGATGAGCGAGAAGACCTCGTCCTCGCGACCGTCCTCGCGCACGAGCGTCGCGGTCAGGCCGAGGCGGCGGCGCGCCTGCAGGTCGGCGGTCATGCGGAAGATCGGCGCGGGCAGCAGGTGCACCTCGTCGTAGACGACCAGGCCCCAGTCGCGCGCGTCGAGCAGCTCGAGGTGCGTGTACACGCCCTTCCGCCGCGTCGTCAGCACCTGGTACGTCGCGATGGTGACCGGGCGGATCTCCTTGCGCGTGCCGGAGTACTCGCCGATCTCGTCCTCGGTGAGCGACGTGCGCTTGACCAGCTCGTCGCGCCACTGCCGCGCGCTGACGGTGTTGGTGACGAGGATGAGCGTGGTCGTCGACGACTTCGCCATGGCACCGGCGCCGACCAGCGTCTTGCCGGCGCCGCAGGGGAGCACGACGACTCCGGAGCCGCCGTGCCAGAAGTTCTCGACCGCCTGGTTCTGGTACGGCCGCAGCGACCAGCCGTCCTCCGCGAGCGCGATGGGGTGCGCCTCGCCGTCGACGTACCCCGCGAGGTCCTCCGCCGGCCAGCCGAGCTTGAGCAGCACCTGCTTGAGGTGCCCGCGCTCCGACTTGTGCACGATCACGTCGGTGTCGTCGACGCGTGCCCCCAGCAGGCCCGCCGTCTTCTTGGACCGCATGACCTCGACGAGCACCGCCGGGTCGAGCGCGTGCAGGACGAGCCCGTGCACGGGGTGCTGGATCAGCTGCAGGCGCCCGTAGCGGGCCATCGTCTCCGCGACGTCGACGAGCAGCGCGTGCGGCACCGGGTAGCGGCTGTACTCGAGCAGCACGTCGACGACCTGCTCGGCGTCGTGGCCCGCGGCGCGCGCGTTCCACAGGCCCAGCGGCGTCAGGCGGTACGTGTGCACGTGCTCGGGCGCGCGCTCGAGCTCGGCGAAGGGCGCGATCGCGCGGCGGCAGGCGTCCGCCTGGTCGTGGTCGACCTCCAGCAGGAGCGTCTTGTCGCTCTGGACGATGAGCGGGCCGTCGGGCACGCGGGTCCTCCTCGGTCGGGCGGGTCGCCGTCCGGGGGACGACGGGTGGTCGGACGCGCGTCGGGCGGCGCGCGTCGCTCGGGTCAGGGCTCGGGTCGGGGTTCGGGTGGGGCTCAGGCGAGGCCCTCGGCGGGGACGACGCCGGCGATGCGGTGCACCGCGACGGTCAGCTCCGCCTCGCGCCGCGGGTCGAGCGCGCGCAGCCGGCCGCCCTCGACGCGCAGCGGCCGGACGAGCCGCCGGTCGGACCGGCCGTCCGGGCCGACGAGCTCGACCCAGACGAGGCTGCGGGCCTGGGCCGCCTCGCGCAGGAGCAGCAACGCGTCGGCGGGGTCCGTTGTTCCGGCGGACGTGGGGGCCGGTGCGGGGGAGCGGGTCGGGGCGGCCGGGGCGTCCGCCGCCGGCGCACCGGCCGCGGTCGCGGCGTCCGCCGCCGCGCCCGACGCGGCACCGCCGTCGCCGTCCCCCGCCGCACGCCCGCGCCCCAGCACCCGCCCGGTCCGCGCCCCGGCCGGCGGCACGCGCGTACCGCCCGGCTCGACGTCGCCCGGTGTGACGGCCACGGCGCTGGCGTCCGCCCGGCGCAGCACGTCGACGACCCGTGCCGCGCGCACCTGCACGTCCGGCTGGTGCACCGCACCGCCGTCCGCGGCCCGCCGGCGCGCCCGCACCGCGGCCCGGCCCCGCACCCGGCGCGCGGGGGCGAGCGCGTGCACGACGGCGCCGCGCGCGTCCTCGGCGACGGGGGCGAGGCCGCGCGCCCGCAGCACGTCGAGGAGCTCGGCGGTGG
>JAPSIR010000166.1 GCA_031178625.1 Cellulomonas sp. | reverse complement strand
GGCGTCCCCGCCATGTGCACCATCCACGCCAGCTCGGCGCGCGAGGCCATCACCAAGCTGTGCACGCTGCCGCTGCTCGCGGGCGAGAACATCACCGACCGGTTCGTCGTGCCCACGGTGGCGTCGGCCGTCGACCTCGTCGTGCACCTCGAGCTCGACCGGCACGGGCGGCGGCGCACCCGCGAGGTCGTGGCCGTGCCCGGGCGCGTCGAGGCCGGCGTCGTCGAGACCGCGGACGTGTTCACGACCCGGGACGGCGTCCTCGTGCGGGCCGACGGCTTCCCGCCGCACGTGGAGCGCTTCGCGCGCGCCGGCATCGACGTCGTCGCCCTGCTGCGGAGGGCGTGAGCGTGGGCGTCGTCGCGGGGCTGCTGCTGGGCGCCGGGCTGGCGTCGGTGTGGTGGTCGTTCTGGCCACTCGTCCGGCGCGAGGAGAGCGCGGCCGGGTGGGCGGCGCGCGTCCGCGACACGCTGACGCAGGCCGAGGTGACCGGGGTGACGCCCGGCGGGTTCGTGGCCGTGAGCGCACTCGTCGGGCTGCTGGTGTCGGCGGTCGCCCTCGTGCTCGTCCCGGTGCCGGCGGTCGCAGCCTGCTTCGGCGCGTTCGGGGCGGCAGCGCCGTGGGCGCTCGTGCGCGGGCGCGCGCGGCGGCGGCTCGCCCGCACCCGGGCCCTGTGGCCCGACGTCGTCGACCACCTGGCCTCGGGCGTGCGCGCCGGCCTGTCGCTGCCCGAGGCCGTCGCGCAGGTCGGGGACCGCGGACCCGCCGAGCTGCGCGCGCCGTTTCGCGCGTTCGCCGAGGACTACCGGGCTACCGGCCGCTTCGGCGACAGCCTGGACGCCCTGAAGGAGCGGCTCGCCGACCCCGTGGCCGACCGTGTGGTGGCGGCGCTGCGGCTCACGCGCGACGTCGGCGGCACCGACCTCGGCCGCCTGCTGCGCACGCTGTCATCGTTCCTGCGCGACGACCTGCGCACGCGCGGCGAGATCGAGGCGCGGCAGAGCTGGACCGTCTACGCCGCCCGGCTCGCCGTCGCCGCGCCCTGGGCCGTGCTGGCGATGCTCGCGACCCGGCCCGAGGCGCTGCGCGCGTACGACTCCACGGCCGGGGCGCTCGTCCTGCTCGCCGGCGCCGTCGCGACCGTCGTCGCCTACCGGCTCATGCTCCGCGTCGCGCGGCTGCCCGACGACCCGCGGGTGCTGCGGTGAGCCCGGCGCTGGCCGGCGCGCTCGTCGGTCTGCTCGGCGGCACGGGCCTCGCCCTGGTCGTGTGGCGGCTCGGGTCGCGGCGCATCACGCTCGACCAGCGCGTGGCGCCGTACCTGCGGGTGCGCGGCACGTCCGGCCTGCTGCGCACACCCGTCGCGCGGGGGCCGCTCGGGACCCTCGAGCGGCTGGTGGCGCCGTTCCTCTCCGACGCGGCGCGGCTGCTGGGGCGGATCGGGTCGCCGGCCGCCGAGCTGCGTGGACGCCTCGAGCGGGCCGGACGGCGCGAGAGCGTCGAGCAGTTCCGCGCGCAGCAGGTGCTGTGGGGCGTGCTCGGGCTCGCGGTCGGGCTGGTGCTGGCGCTGCTCCTCGCCGCGAGCCGCGGGGGAGCGGCGCCCGCGCTGGTCGGGCTCGTCCTCGCCGTCGGGTTCGCCGCCGTGCTCGTGCCCGACTGGCTGCTCGGCCGGCAGGTGCGGCGGCGTGAGGAGCGGATGCTCGCGCAGATGCCGACCGTCACGGAGCTGCTCGCGCTCGCGGTGAGCGCCGGCGAGGGAGCCGTCGGGGCGCTCGAGCGGGTCGTGCGGCAGACCCGTGGCGAGCTGACCGACGAGCTGGCGCGCACGCTCGCCGAGGCGCGCGCCGGTGCACCGCTGACGACGGCCCTGCACGGGCTCGCGGACCGCACCGGCATGCCGCCGCTCGCGCGGTTCGCCGAGGGCGTCGCCGTCGCGGTCGAGCGCGGGTCACCGCTGGCGGACGTGCTGCGGGCACAGGCGCAGGACGTGCGCGAGGAGGGGCGCCGTGCGCTCATGCAGACCGGTGGGCGCAAGGAGGTGCTCATGATGATCCCGGTGGTGTTCCTCATCCTGCCGGTGACCGTCCTGTTCGCCGTCTTCCCCAGCGTGGTGGTCCTGCGGGTCGGTCTGTGACCCGCGGAGGAGTGCAGGGACCGCCGACCGGCGGTCCCGCGACGACGGGAGTGCACGATGACGGAGTGGGCGCGCGCCTGCGCGGTGCGGCTGCAGCGGCGGCTGCAGGTGCTGACGGACGACCTGACAGAGCGCGGCGAGCGGGGCGACGTGCCGGGCTGGGTGCTCATCACGCTGATGACCGCGGGCATCGTCTCGGTGCTGTGGTTCGTCGCCGGCAACGCGCTGACGCAGCTGTTCGAGACGGCCATCCAGTCGGTCGCGCCGCGCGCCGGCTGAGCGACGACCGCGGGTCCGCGGTCGTCGACTTCGTGCTGGTCGGTGGGCTCGTCGTCGTGCTGTTCATGTCGGTGCTGCAGCTCGCGATCGTCCAGCACGTGCGGAACACGTGCATCGACGCCGCCGCGGAGGGCGCCCGGTACGGCGCCCACGCCGGGCGCACCGCCGCCGACGGCGCTGCGCGCACCGTGACGCTGCTGCGGTCGTCCCTCGCCGAGAGCTACGGGCACGACGTCACCGCCCGGCGGGTCGACGTCGACGGGCTGGCGCTGGTCCGCGTGACCGTGCGGGCCCCGCTGCCGCTCGTCGGGCTGCTGGGGCCGGCCGGCACGCTGGAGGTCGACGGGCACGCGCCCGTCGAGGACCCGTGAGGGCGGTGCGGCGGGGGCTCGCGCGCGGCATGGACCGTGTGCGGCGGCGGGTGCTGTCCGGCGGGGCGGACGGCGGCAGCGCGCTCGTCGAGTTCCTCGGCGTCGCGCTCGTGCTGCTCGTGCCGGTGATCTACCTCGTGCTGGTGCTCGGCCGGCTGCAGGCGGCGACGTTCGCGGTCGAAGGGGCGGCGCGGGAGGCGGCGCGCGTGTACGTGGCGGCGCCGGATGCCTCGACGGGGCGGGCGCGCGCGGTCACGGCCGTCGGCGTGGCGCTGCGGGACCAGGACTTCGGCGACGACCCGTCCGGCGCGCTCGCCGTCGGCTGCTCGGCGGAACCCTGCCTGCAGGCCGGTGCCGAGGTGACCGCGACCGTGCAGGTCCGCGTGCCGCTGCCTTTCGTGCCGTCGTTCGTCCGCGACGTCGTGCCGCTCGAGGTGCCGGTGCTGGCGGAGCGGACCGCGGCCGTCGACGCGTACCGGGTCGTGCAGCCGTGACGGCGCCCGGCGGGCGCGTCCCCGGACCGCTACGACGCGCGGTCCGCCGCGCGCGGGCCTCCAGGGACGACGGTCAGGTGACGGTCCTCGCGCTCGGCCTCGCGGTGCTCGCGCTCCTGCTCGTCACCGTCACGGTGTCCGCGACCGGGGTACACCTCGACCGCAAGCGCCTGCTCGCCCTCGCGGACCTCGCCGCGCTCGCGGCCGCCGACGAGGTCGCCGACGACCGCTACTTCGCCGGCGGCGCCGCCCGGGGGCCGTCCGGAGTGCCGCTCACCGACGCGAGCGTCCGCGCGGCGGTCACGGACTACGTCGCCGACCACCCGGAGCATGCGGCGCGGTGGGACGGCGTGATCGTCCTCGAGGCGTCGACGCCGGACGGCCGCTCGGTCGTCGTGCGGCTCGGCGCGGTCACGCGCCCGGCGCTGCTGACGTGGGTCATGGCGCCGTGGTCCGACGGCATCGCGCTCGAGGCGGAGGCGACCGCACGCGCGTCGTGACGGCGCACTGCGTCGCGCAGGGGGAGCGCCCGCGCCTCGATCACGGCGTCGCTACGGCCGACCGTGCTTCCGGGCGGTCACGACGCAGCACCCACCGGTCGGGAGCGCGGTCCGGCACGGGCACGTGGTCGGGCAGCGGCTCGCCGTGCACGAGCGTGCGGGCGTGGTACGAGCGCCCACCCGGCACGAGCTCGACGCCCTCCGGCACCGGGCCCGGGCGCGCCGGCACGACGCACCAGGCCAGCGGGTCGGTCAGGGAGCGTCGGGTCTCGTCGCCCGTGCGCGGGTCACGCAGGAGAGCCGCGACCAGCTCGCCGTCCGTCATCCCCACCACCGCGTCGGCGTCCGCCCCCGGCTCGAGCCACCGGCGCACGAGGTGGCGCACCACGCCCACGGCCAGGACGTTCAGCCGCGAGCGGTGGTAGGCCACCTCGGCGTCCACGAGTCGCGCGAGCACCCGCGCGCCCGCGGGGTCGGTCCGCACGATCCCGTCCTGCAGGGTGAGCCGGCGCAGCAGACGTGCCGGCGCCGGCATGCGGCGGCCGTGGGCGCGCGCTGCGGACGTACCCGTCGAGGTGGTCCAGCGTCAACAGCCTCGGCGTGGGTCCAGCACGGACGGCCGCGTCCCGCTGAGGGTGGCAACCACGTCGTCGACGTCCACCCCGTGCTCGTCCAGCAGGCCGCCCAGGGCGCGCACCCGCGTCAGCCCCGTGACGTGGTGGTCGATGCCCGCGATCCCCTCGAGCGTGTGACTCAGCGGCGCGTGCCCGACGTCGTGCAGCAGCGCGGCGGCGCGCGTCACGGCGTCGTCGCCGTCGAGGTGCGCGACGAGCCCGAGCACGCCGAGTGAGTGCTCGAGCCGGGAGAAGGTCTGCGTCGTCACGGTCGCGACCGCCCCGGCGTGCGCCACGTGCCCGAGACGCCGGACCGGCCAGGTGCGCAGCAGCGCCCGCTCGAGCGGGGTGAGCGTCGTCACCGTGCCCCAGAGCGGGTCGGTGCGGTGCCCGTCCACGCCCACGGTGTCGGTGTGGGGGTGCACCGGGCGCGTCGGGGCGGTCACCCGCGGACGCCGGGGGAGGTCGCCGCGGCGACGGTCGCGCGCCGGTGCGGTCGCGACGGCACGCTCAGGCCTGCCGAGGCGGTCCCGGGGGAGCGGTGCTGCCGCGCACCACGAGCTCGACGGGGATGTGCTGGACGACGGGGTCGCGGTCGTCCGGCTGGTCGTCCGCCGCGTCCCGCGTGCGCGCGATCGCCTCCGTCAGCGCCGCCGCGGCCAGCCGGCCCTTGGCGGCGAAGTCCTGGCGCACGGTCGTCAGCGCGGGGCGCACGGTGTGCGCGTGGACGCTGTCGTCGAAGCCCACCACCGACAGGTCGTCGGGCACGGTCAGCCCAGCGGCCTGCGCGGCCCGCACCAGCTCCGCGGCCATGAGGTCGGAGAAGCACACGACGGCCGTGGGGCGGTCCGGGCTCCCGACGAGGTCCGCGACGCCGGGCCGGATGAGGTGGTCGTGGTTGTCGGCGACCTCGTACACGCGACCGGTCAGGCCGGCGGCGTCGAGCGCGTCGAGGGCACCCGCGACGCGCTGCTGCGAGACGTGGTTGGAGCCCGCGGTGCGCGGGTCCGGCGCCCAGCCGGGGGAGGTGCGGTCGCTGTTCATCGTCAGCACCGCGACGTCCCGGTGGCCCAGTGCGAGCAGGTGCTCCACGGCGACGCGGCCGCCCGCGCGGTCGTCGAGCAGCACGCCGTCGCTGCCCGGCAGCGGGTGCTGGTCGACGAACACGAGCGGCAGGCGCCGCTTGCGCAGCCACTCGACGGCCTCGGTGTCGCCGGCGCACGCGTACACCACGGCGGCGTCCACGGGCAGGTCGCGCGCGGGGACGTGCCCGCCCACGTTCTCCGCGGGGATGAGCGACACCGCCAGACCCGTCGGCGCCAGCGACTCGGCCAGCGAGCCGAAGAACGCTGCCGCGACCGGGTCGAGGAACGCCTCGCCCAGCGAGTCGGTCAGCACCACGCCCACCGCGCCCGAGCTGCGCCGCGCGAGCGCCCGCGCGGCGGGGTCGGGCCCGACGTAGCCGAGCTCGGCCGCCGCCGCGAGGACGCGCTCGCGCAGCGCCTGCGAGAGCTGGTCGGGGCGCGAGAACGCGTTCGACACCGTCATGCGGCTCACGCCGACCTTGTCGGCCACCGTCTGCAGCGTCACGCGACCCATGGCTGCCCCGCCCTGCACGTCATGCGGACCAGGGTAGGTCGCCCCGGTCCCCGCCGGCCGCCACCCGTCGGCGTGCACGGCCGTCAGCGCGCCGCGTGGCCGACGTGCGGGCCGACGCGCTGGTCGACGTACCGGGCGTCGCGGGCCTCCGGCGCCAGCGCGTCGGCCAGGCGGTGCAGGGCGCCGGCGGCCGCGGCCCGCGGACGCGCCACCGGTGCGTGCGCCCGCGCCAGCACGCGCTGCGCCCGTCGTGCCCGCCGCTCCGCCATCCGCCGGTCGTGCGGCGTCTCGGGCACCTCCGGCGCCCACGGGCGCGAGCTCTCGGCCTCCGCGCGCGTCAGCCGCACACCCAGCGCACCGATCCCGATCGGGTCCGACATGGTCTTCACCCCTTCGCTCTGTACCGCTCCAGCGACCTGTACCGCTACAGTCCCACCGATCCCTGGACCGGTCAAGACCTACCGAGTCATCGCGTGGTGCGTCCGTCCGGACGACTCCCCGTGACTCCGCCCCGCGCGCCTGTCACGCTGCGCGTCATGCCCCCTCGACGGACGAGCCGCACGGATCTCGACACCGACGTCGGAACCCGTCGCGCGACGGGTCCGCCGGACGAGGGCCGACGTGCCACGCGCGGCTCGCGCGCGGCCCGCTGGTCGCTCGGGCTCGCGATCGGGGCGTTCGCCGCCGCGCACGGCGCCGCCGCCGCGTTCGGCGCGGTGGTCGCTGACGCGTTCGGGGGCACGGCGCCCGCCGCCGGGCCGCTCTTCCTCGTCGCCGCGGTGCTGTGGCTCGTGCTCGCCGCCGCGGCGGCCGTGCTCGCGGTGCGTGCGCTGCGGGGCGGTGCCGCCCGCGCGATGCCCGTCGCGGCGCTGCTCGTCGCGCTCGTGCCGCCCGCGCTCGCCGTCGTGGC
>JAPSIR010000165.1 GCA_031178625.1 Cellulomonas sp. | reverse complement strand
CCGCCGGGCGGCTAGGGTGGCGAGCCGTGAGCGAACCGATCCGCGTGGCCGTGCTGGGTGCGGCCGGCCGCATGGGGTCCACCGTCGTGCGGACCGTGCAGGAGACCGAGGGCCTCGAGCTCGTCGCACAGCTGGAGGCCGGAGGGGACCTGAGGGCCGTCGTCACGGCGGGTGCGCAGGTGGCCGTCGACTTCACCGTGCCGGCGGTGACCGAGCAGAACGTGCACGCCCTCGTCGACGCCGGCGTGCACTGCGTCGTCGGCACCACCGGGTGGACCGAGGAGTCGCTCGGTCGGGTCCGCGAGCGGCTGGCCGGTGCGCCCGGCGTGGGCGTCGCCGTCGTGCCGAACTTCGCGCTGGGTGCGGTCCTCGCGATGGCGTTCGCGCGTCAGGCGGCCCGCTGGTTCGAGTCGGCCGAGGTCGTCGAGCTGCACCACCCGGACAAGGTCGACGCGCCGTCGGGTACCGCGCGGCACACCGCCGAGGGGATCGCCCGGGCGCGTGCCGCCGCGGGGCTCGGCACCGCGCCGGACGCGACGACGCAGGCGCTGGACGGTGCACGGGGCGCGGACGTCGACGGCGTACGGGTGCACGCCGTACGGCTGCGCGGCCTGGTGGCGCACGAGGAGATCCTGTTCGGCAACGTCGGCGAGCAGCTCACCATCCGCCACGACTCCTTCGACCGCGCGAGCTTCATGCCCGGCGTCGTGCTGGCCGTGCGCCGCGTCGTCGACCGGCCGGGCCTCACAGTGGGGCTCGAGCCGTTCCTCGACCTGGGCGCATGAGCGACGCCCCGCGGTCGCGGCGCCGGTCGGGCCTGCTCGCGGCGCTCGCACTGACGGCCCTGCTGGCCGTCTACGTCGGCGTCGTCGCCGTGCGCGCGCTGCAGCTGGTCGGCACGGGCGAGGTGGTCGGGGTCGTCCTCGGTGTCGCGCTGCTCGTGGTCCCGCTGCTCGTCGTCGTCCTCATCGGGCGCGAGCTGCTGCTCGCCGTCCGCGTGCAGCGGATGGCCGACGTCCTCGCCGCGGCCGGTCGGCTGCCCGTCGACGACCTGCCGCGCAGGCCGTCCGGGCGCGTCGACCGGACCGCCGCGCGCGCCGCGTTCGACCCGTACCGCGCGCGCGTCGAGGCCGACCCGGACGACTGGGAGGGCTGGTACCACCTGGGGTTCGCCTACGACGCCGCGGGGGACCGCCGGCGCGCGCGGGCGGCGCTGCGCACGGCCGCCCGCCTGCACGGCGGGCGGCCCGCCCCGACCGACCTGCCGTGACGGGTCAGATCGCCGCGTACCAGCGGTGCTCGGCGACCACGTGCGCCTCCTCGTCCGGCCCGGGGCCGGTCGCGAGCCGCCGCGTGAGGCCGTCGGGGCCGAGGCCCGCGCCCGCGAGGAAGCGCACGCGCGCGTCGTCGCCGTCCATGACCCACGTCTGCACCTGGTCGGCGCCGTCGCCGCGGAGCAGGTCCACCACGGCGGCCAGCAGGCGCGACCCGTGCCCGGCACGCTGCGCGGACGGGTCGACCTCGAGCGCGAGCACGACGCCCGCGGGCGCCTCGCCCGGGTCGGCCGCCGGCACGGGCGCCACCGAGGCGAAGCCGACGACCGCCGGACCGGCACACGCGACGAGCACGCGGTAGCCGGGTCCCGGGGGAGCGGTGATCGCCCGCTCCCACTGCGCGGCGAACGCCGTCTCGTCGAGCGCGTCGAGCACCGCGTCGCCGAGGACCTCGGCGTGCGCGCTGCGCCACGCGCGCAGCTGGATGCCGGCGACGACGTGCTCGTCCCCCGGCACGGCGGGGCGGACGGAGACGTCGGCGGCGGGGGTCAGCAGCGACACCCCGCGAGACTAACCCGCGGCGGCGGCCGGGCGGCGCGGCGTCACGCCATGCCGAGCACCCGCAGGCCCGCGGCCGTCGCGGCGGCGAGCACCACCACGACCACGAACGGGGCGCGCAGCGCGAGCGCCACCGCCGCGACGGCGAGCGCGGGGACGCGGGCGTCGAGGACGAGCCGACCGCCGTCCGTCGCGGTCTGCACCGCGACGAGCGCCGCGAGCAGCGCGACGGTGACCAGCGCGGCGGTCCGGGCGACGCGCGGCTCGGCGAGCCAGTGACGCGGCAGCAGGTGCCCGGCCAGCTTGAGGGCGAAGCACGCGGCGCTCGACAGGAGCACGGCGAGCCAGAGGGCGGTCACGGGGCGGACCTCCGGTGGTCGGGCCGGTCGGCGGGGCCGTCGGCGCCCGTGGTGCCGGGCGGCGCGGCGTCGTCGGCGCCCGGGTCGTCGGCGCCCGGCACGGGGACCGCCGGCAGCGCCGGGCTGAGCACCCCGACGAGGATCGCGACGGCGGCCGCGAGCAGCACGGGCACGCCCGCGGGCACGACGGGCGTCGTCGCGAGGGCGACGAGCACGGCGGCCGCCGCGACGAGCCGGGCGGTCCGCCCCTGCGGGCCGCCGAGCCGGGGCCACACGAGTGCGAGGAACGCGGCCGCCGCCGCCGCGTCGAGGCCGTAGGTGCGCGGGTCGCCGAGCCGGTCGCCGGCGAGCGCGCCGACCAGCGTGAACAGGTTCCAGAGGACGAAGACGCCGGCGCCCGTCCACCAGAAGCCGACCCGCGCGGCGGTGCGGTCCGGCTGCGCGGTCGCGACGGCGGTGGACTCGTCGATCGTCAGCTGGGCGGCCGGCACCAGCCGGGACGCGGGCAGCGCGAGCAGGGGAGCGAGCTGGGCGCCGTACAGGGCGTTGCGGGCGCCGAGCAGCGCGGCCGACGCGACGGCCGCGCCCACGGCACCGCCCGCACCGAGGACGCCGATGAGCGCGAACTGCGACCCGCCGGAGAACAGGAGCAGGCTCAGCGCCATCGTCTGCGCGACGTCGAGGCCCGACGTGACGGACAGGGCGCCGAAAGAGACGCCGTACAGCCCGGTGGCGAGCGACACCGACACCGCCTGCCGGCGCGCGGCGGTCAGGACGTCGGGCGGGCTCACGCCGTCACTCTAGGCAGTCGCGGGCGGCGCCTGCGCCGGTCGTCCCGGACGCGGTGGTGCGGGCCTACAGCGCGACGTACACGGTCTCCAGGTACTCCTCCATGCCGGCGGCGCCACCCTCGCGCCCGAGGCCGGACTGCTTCACGCCGCCGAACGGCGCGCTGGCGTCGGACACCATGCCGCGGTTGAGGCCGACCATCCCGGCGTCGAGCGCCTCCGCCATGCGCATCGCCCGGCCGACGTCGCGGGTGTACGCGTAGGCGACGAGGCCGAACGGCGTGTCGTTCGCGAGCCGGACCGCCTCGTCCTCGTCGTCGAACGTGACGACCGGCGCGACGGGCCCGAAGGTCTCCTCGGTCACGACCCGCAGCGCGGGGTCGACCGACGTCAGCACCGTGGGTGCGTAGAAGAACCCCGGCCGTCGCACCGGCTCGCCGCCCGTGCGCAGGACGGCGCCGCCGTCGACCGCCTCGGTCACGACCTCGTCCACGCGCCGGACGGCCGACTCCTCGATGAGGGGACCGACCGTCGTGTCGGGGTCGGCGCCGTGCCCGACGACGAGGCGCTCGAACGCGTCGGTGAGCCGGTCCGCGAACTCGCGCGCGACCGACCCGTGCACGAGGAAGCGGTTGGCGGCGACGCACGTCTGGCCGGAGTTGCGCATCTTGGCCTGCACGGCGCCCTCGACGGCGGCGTCGAGGTCGGCGTCCTCGAACACGAGGAAGGGCGCGTTCCCGCCCAGCTCCATCGACGTGCGCAGCACGTGCGGCGCGGCCGCCGCGAGGAGCGTGCGCCCGACCTCCGTCGAGCCCGTGAACGACAGCTTGCGGAGCCGCGGGTCGCCCAGCAGCGGCTCGGAGACCTTCCGCGCCGAGGACGTCGGCACGACGTTGACGACACCGGTCGGCAGGTCCCGGCCGTCCAGCTCGGTGCGGATCAGCTCGAGCACGTACGCGGTGGTCAGGGGCGTGAGCCGGGCGGGCTTGACGACGACGGTGCAGCCGGCCGCCAGCGCGGGGGCGACCTTGCGCGCGATCATCGCGATGGGGAAGTTCCACGGGGCGATGAGCAGCGCGGGCCCGACGGGACGACGCAGGACGAGCTGGTGGTGCGTGCCCGCCGGTGCACGGCGCGCGAGGCCGTCGGCCCGTACGGCCTCCTCGGCGTACCAGCGCACGTAGTCCGCCGCGTACGCGACCTCCGCCCGGGACTCGGCGAGCGGCTTGCCGCCCTCGGCGGTGACGAGCGCCGCGATGTCCTCGCTGTGCGCGGTGAGCACCTCGAACACCGCGCGCAGCAGCTCCGAGCGGACGCGCGGCGCCGTTCCGCGCCAGGTGGGGAAGGCGTCGTGCGCGGCCGCGAGCGCGTCCAGCGCGTCCTGCTCGTCGCCGTCGGCGACGTCGAACAGCGTCTCGCCCGTCGCCGGGTCCACGACCGGGAACGTGGCCCCGCCGCGCGCGGGGCGCCACTCGCCCCCGACGAGCATCCCGGTGGGCACGTGCGCGGCGACGGACGGCGGCAGCGGCGTGGTCATGGCGCCCAGTGTGGCCGGGCGGCGCGGACCCGGCGCGGCGAGCGGCAGGTCCCCGCGGGAGCCCGACGGACGGTCGGCGCCCGCGCCGGCCGTGCCCGGGCGGTACCGTGTGCACATGCCCACCGTCACGTCCGCGACGCACCCGTTCGGGTCCGTGCTGTCGGCCATGGTCACCCCCATGACGGCCGACGGCGCGGTCGACCTCGAGGCGACCGTCGCGCTCGCGAAGCACCTGGTGGACCACGGGCACGACGGCCTGGTGCTGAACGGCACCACCGGTGAGGCGTCGACCACGCACGCCCCGGAGAAGGCGGAGGTCGTCGCCGCGGTGGTCGAGGCCGTGGGGGACCGGGCGTACGTCGTCGCCGGCGCCGGGTCCAACGACACGGCGCACGCCGTCCGGATGGCCGAGCAGGCCGCCGAGGCCGGCGCGCACGGGCTCCTCGTCGTCACCCCGTACTACTCGCGCCCCTCGCAGGAGGGCGTCGTGCGGCACGTCACCGCGGTGGCCGACGCGACACCGCTGCCCGTCATGCTCTACGACGTCCCGGCGCGCTCGGTCGTCCGGCTGGCGCCGGCGACGATCGACCGGCTCGCCGCGCACGACCGCGTCGTCGCGATGAAGGACGCCACGGGGGACGTCGTCGCCGCCGCGTCGGCGATCCGCCGCACCGGGCTCGCCTGGTACAGCGGGGACGACTCCATGGCGCTCGCGTTCCTCGCGCACGGCGCCGTCGGCCTGGTCGGCGTGGCGACGCACGTGCTGGGCGACCAGATGGCCGCGTTGTTCGACGCCTGGCGCCAGGGCGACACCGCACGCGCCCTCGAGATCTTCCTCGCGGTCGAGCCCGCGATCACCGCCATCAACGGCGCCGGCTTCCAGGCGGTCGCCGCGAAGGCCGCCCTCGTGGAGACGGGGGTGCTGCGCAGCCGTGCGGCCCGTCTCCCTCTCGTCCCCTACACCGACGACGAGGCCGCGCAGGTGCGCGCCGGTCTGCAGGCCGCGGGCCTGCTGGACGTCGTCACGGCCTGACCGCACCGCCGCACGCGGCGCCGCGCGGGCCACGACCCACAGGAGCTCCATGAGTCACCCGCACCCCGACCTGACCCTGCCGCCGCCGCTCCCCGAGGGCGGCCTGCGGATCGTGCCGCTGGGCGGCCTGGGGGAGGTCGGGCGCAACATGGCCGTGCTCGAGCACGCCGGCAAGCTGCTCGTCATCGACTGCGGCGTCCTCTTCCCCGAGGACCACCAGCCCGGCGTCGACCTGATCCTGCCGGACTTCGACTACATCCGGGACCGCCTCGACGACATCGAGGCGATCGTGCTGACGCACGGCCACGAGGACCACATCGGCGCCGTCCCGTACCTGCTGCGGCTGCGCCGGGACATCCCGCTCGTGGGCTCGCAGCTGACGCTCGCGTTCGTGGAGGCGAAGCTCAAGGAGCACCGCATCCAGCCGCTGACGCTCGCGGTGCGCGAGGGCCAGGTCGAGCAGCTCGGCGTCTTCGGGTGCGAGTTCGTCGCGGTCAACCACTCGATCCCGGACGCGCTCGCCGTCGCCGTGCGCACCGCGGCGGGCACGGTGCTGCACACCGGCGACTTCAAGATGGACCAGCTGCCGCTCGACGGCCGCATCACCGACCTGCGCGCGTTCGCGCGGCTCGGCGACGAGGGCGTCGACCTGTTCATGGTCGACTCCACGAACGCCGAGGTGCCGGGCTTCGTCACACCCGAGCGCGAGATCGGCCCGGTGCTGGACCAGGTCTTCGCCGAGTCCACCGGCCGCGTCGTCGTGGCGTCGTTCGCGTCGCACGTGCACCGCGTGCAGCAGGTGATCGACGCCGCCGTCGCGAACGAGCGGAAGGTCGCGCTCGTCGGCCGCTCCATGGTCCGGAACATGGGTATCGCCGCCGAGCTGGGCTACCTCAAGGTGCCCGACGGCGTGCTCGTCGACCAGAAGCAGATCGAGAAGCTGGCCGACGACCGCGTCGTGCTCATGTGCACCGGGTCGCAGGGCGAGCCGATGGCGGCGCTGTCGCGGATCGCGAACAACGACCACAAGGTCTCGGTCGGCCCCGGCGACACCGTGGTGCTCGCGTCGAGCCTCATCCCCGGCAACGAGAACGCCGTCTTCCGCGTCATCAACGGCCTCATGCGTCTGGGCGCGCGCGTCGTGCACTCCGGCAACGCGAAGGTGCACGTCTCCGGCCACGCGAGCGCCGGCGAGCTCCTGTACTGCTACAACATCCTGCGCCCGCGCAACGTCATGCCTGTGCACGGCGAGGTGCGCCACCTCATCGCGAACGCCGCGCTCGCCGTGAAGACCGGTGTGCCGGCCGACCGGGTCGTGCTCGCGGAGGACGGCGTCGTCGTCGACCTGGTCGACGGCCGGGCCAGCGTCGTCGGCGCGGTGCCGTGCGGGTACGT
>JAPSIR010000021.1:19660-25663 GCA_031178625.1 Cellulomonas sp. | reverse complement strand
GGTCGTCTTCGCGTTCGGCGGCATCGAGATCGTCACCATCGCCGCCGCCGAGGCCGAGGAGCCCCAGCGGGCCGTCGCGCGCGCGACCCGGTCGATCGTGTGGCGGATCCTGCTGTTCTACGTCGGCGCCGTCGCGCTCATGGTGCTCGTGCTCCCGTGGGACGCGCCCGCGCTGCAGGAGGGGCCGTTCGTCGCGGTGCTCGACCTGGCGGGGCTGCCCGGCGCCGCGCGGCTCATGGAGGTCGTGGTCGTCCTGGCGCTGCTGTCGGCGTTCAACGCCAACGTCTACGCGACGTCCCGGATGGCGTTCTCGCTGGCGGGGCGCGGGGACGGGCCGGGCGTGCTGCGCCGGGTGTCGCGCCGCGACGTGCCGTGGGTCGCCGTGCTCGTGTCCGTGGTGCTCGGGCTCGTGGCCGTCGCGCTCAACTGGCTGCTGCCGGACGCGCTGCTCGGCATCCTGCTCAACGCCGTCGGCGCGTCCCTGCTCGTCGTGTGGATCCTCGTCGCGGTCGCCCAGCTGCGCCTGCGTCCCCGGCTGGAGGCGGAGGCGCGGGCCGCCGGCCGTCCGCTCGAGCTGCGCATGTGGCTGTACCCGTGGCTGACGTGGGCGACGCTCGTCGCGCTCGCGGGCGTCGTCGTGCTCATGGCGACCGACGCGGCGGCGCGGTCCCAGCTGCTCGCGACGGCGGGCCTGGTGGCGGTGGTGGTGGCGCTGTACGGCGTGACGGCGCTGGTGCGCCGCCGCCGCGCCTGACGCGGCGTCGCCTCGCCGACGCGACCCGTCCCGCGGCCTCCGGCACCCGGCGACGAACCGGCTGTCGTGCAGCGTCATCGGCTCGGCGTGCTGCACGACGGCAGGTTCGGCGGGGCAGGGTGGCGTGAGCGGGTGCCGGCCGGGAGGATCGGTCGCGAGGTCTGGCGAGGGGGAGCCGTGGACGACGACGCACGCAGACGACGACGGCTGGCCGCCGGTCGGGTGCTGATCGGCGTGCTCGCCGCGCTGACGCTCGCCTACGCCGTCGTCATGGTGGTGTCCGACGGGCCCGACGAGTGGTGGGTGCTCGGCCTGGGGGTCGTGGGGCTGCTCGCGAGCGTCGCCGTGTACGCGGCCGTGCGGCGGGGCCGCGGCCCGTCGTTCATGCGCTGACGGCCGGGGATGAAAAGGGCCGCGCGCCGTGGACGCCGCCTCCCGCGCCGCGGTACGCATGGGACGGCAGCCGCGGGAGCGCGGGCACCACGACGGCGGGGGCGCCGGATGCACGCGCGAGCGGGGGCCGGCTGATGGGCCTGATCCACTGGGCGGGGCTGGTGGTCCTGCTCGTCGGCGGTGCGGTCCTCGCGTCGGCGCCGCACGCGATCACCCGGGCCTTCGCCCGGCGCGGCGACGCGCGGTCCGCGCAGCCGTCGGCGCCGACGGTCGTCCGCGTCGGGGGGATCGTCATGGTGCTGCTGGGCGTGGCGAGCCTGTGGCTGATCATGGCGTGAGAGCCGGCCGTACGGAGCACCGGGAGGACGTGTGGGCCTGTTCGTGCGACCCGCGATCGACCCCGACGACGTCGTGCTCTGGGAGGGCCGGGGCAGCTGGCGGCGCCGGTTCCGCCCGACCGGCGGCTGGCTGACCCTGACCCGGCGGCGGTTCGTCTTCACGCCGAACCGGCTCGAGCGCCTGATGCTCGGCGCGTCGCTCGACGTCCCGCTCAGCGACGCGGCACGCGCGCGCGTGACGACCGGCGCCCTGTCGAACGTCGAGCTCGAGGACGCCGGCGCGACGGTCGGGCGGTTCCTGCTCGCCGAGCCGCACGCGTTCGTCCGCGCGGTGCAGGACCGCGCGGGGTAGCCAGGGGCGTTCGTCCGGGGTGCCCCACTTGCTGCCTCAGGCCGCGCGCAGGGCAAGGGCCGGCTGCGCGGTCACTCGCGGCGCAGCAGGTCCGCGGTGACGCGCGTGCGCACGGCGGGCAGCGTCGCGAGCGACACGAGCACCGCGCCGGCGAGCGTCGCAGCCGTCACGAGCCCGACCTGCACGCCGTCCCGCAGCGGGGGCCAGTCGGCCACCGCCGCGTACGCCCGCACCATGAGCCCGCCGAGCCCCGTGGCGAGTGCGACGGCGACGACCAGCGGGACGAGCGTCTGCGCGAGCTGCGCCGTGCGCAGCGCCCGGCCGGGGATGCCCACGGCGACGTACCGCGCGACGGACCGGCGCCGCTCCACCGCCCGGTCGACGGCGACCATGCCGAGCGCGAGCAGCCCGACCGCCACGACCGCCGCCGACAGGGTCGCGACGACCACGCGCACGCGGAGCACGGCCTCGTAGTCGTGCAGCGGGTAGGCGAGCACCGTGGCGTCCGCCGCAGCCGCGTCGGCGACCGCGGCCTGCACGTCCAGGCCGCCGTCGGCGACGACGACGAGCGACGTGGGCACGGCGCCCGCCGCGTCGGCGACGGTTCGTGGCACGAACAGGTCGTACGACGACGGGTACACCCACCGCTCCTGCGTCGCTGCGGAGTCCTGCACGGCGACGTCGCCGAGGGGAACCGTCACGAGCGGGCCGTCGTCGCCGAACCGGACGTCGACGGCGTCGGCGGTCGCGAGCGCGGGGACGTCGGCCGGCATGCCGTTCTCGGTGCCCTCGTACCCGGCCACCGTGAGGGCGGCCGCGCGGTCGTCCCGGCACCCGGACACGGTCATCAGCTCCCCGAGGTGGGCGCACGTGCCGACGAACACCTCGACCGCGCAGGGCGCACCGGGTGCGCACCACCCGTCGGCCGTCGCGTCGTACCGCGGCACGACGGCGCGCACGCCCGGCACGGCGCCGAGCGCCGTGACGTCGCGCTCCTGCACCTCGCCGGCCGGGCGGACGAGGACGGGCTGCGGTCCCTGGCGGATCGTCTGAAGCGCGTACCGGTACTGCGGCGTCGACTCGTAGGAGGTGAGCACCGCGAGCGCGGCCAGCACGAGGTAGACGGCGACGCCGACCCCGACGACGAGCCGGCCGCTGCCGGCGGGGTCACCCTGGAGGTCGCGTCCCGCCAGCACGCCGGTCACGGACCTGCTCCGGACCAGGAGGGCGGCGCACCAGTTCGACAGCAGCGGCGTCACCGCCGCGATCGCGACCGCGCCGGCCACCGCGCCGACGAGCAGGACCACGACACCCGCGTCCGAGCGGGCCCACGGCGTCGTCCCGGCCCGGTCGGTGACGAGGCCGAGGGACACCACGGCGACGGCCGCGGGGAGCAGCCGCCACGGGCTCGGCGTGCGCGGTGCGGCCTCCGAGCGGTCCGCCAGGGGGCGTCGCGTCGTGCGGAGGGCGGACCCCGCCGCCACCACGACGGACGCGAGCACGGTGGTCGCGACGCCCAGCACCGCCGTCTCGGGGCCGACGGTGAAGGGTGCGGCGAACCAGCCCGGGCCGGCGGCCACGGCGGCATCCACCGCAGGGGCCGCGAGCAGGAACGCACCGAGCCCGCACAGCGCGCCGACGAGCCCGAGCAGCCCGTTCTCGACCGCGGCGACGGCGACGGTGCGGGCCCGCGTCAGGCCGAGCACGCGCAGGGCGGCGGAACGGCGGTCGCGCGCGGCGCCAGAGGTGCGCGCGGCGGTCATCACGAGGACGACGGCGGGGACGAGGCTGAACGTGAGGACGGCGGTGGTGTTCGCGCGCTGCACCGGGTCGACCGGGGCGCCGGGCGCGTGCAGCGCACCGGGCACGGCCGCGGTGGCGAGGAGCAGCACGGTCGCCACGGCGGTGCCCACGACCACGACGCCGGCGCGCAGCCGGCCGCCGACGACGGCCAGGCGCGCGCCGAGCGCCACGAGCGCGCTCACCACGCCACCGACGGGGTCTCGACGCGGCCGTCCCGCAGCCGCACCTCGCGGCTGCCCCAGGCGGCGACGCGCGCCTCGTGGGTGACGAGCAGCACGGCGGTGCCGCGGGTCTCCGCCGCGCGCACGAGCGCTTCCAGCACCCGCTCACCGGTGACGGTGTCGAGTGCGCCGGTCGGCTCGTCGGCCAGCACGACGGCCGGCTCGTGCACGAGCGCGCGGGCGACGGCCGCCCGCTGCGCCTGCCCGCCGGACACCTCGCTCACCCGGCGGTGGGCGACGTGGGCGACGTCGAGCTCGTCGAGCAGCGCCGCGGCGCGTGCGCGCGCCTCGCGGTGGCGGACCCCGGTGAGCCGCAGGGGGAGCTCGACGTTCTCGACGACCGTGAGCTCCGGCACGAGGTCGCCGAACTGCAGGACGAAGCCGAACCGTCGCAGGCGCAGGTCGGACCGCGCGGCGTCGGGGAGGTGGTCGACGCGCTCGCCGGCCAGCGTCACCGTGCCCGCGTCCGGCCGCAGGAGTCCCGACACCACGTGCAGCAGCGTCGACTTGCCGGAGCCGGACGGCCCCGTGAGGGCGACGACCTCGCCGGCGTCGAGCGACACGTCGACGCCGCGCAGCACCTCCGCACCGCCGAGGCCGATGGTGAGGCCGGTACCGGCCAGGGCCGCGGTCACCGCGCCGCCTCCGGCCGGCCGGTGCCGGCGAGGCGTGCGCCGGCCGTCTCGATCCAGTGCAGGTCCGCCTCGAGGTGCGCGATCTCGTAGTCGCCCGCCAGGCGGTCGACGAGGTCGCCGGCGTGCCGAGCGGCGGTGAGCTCGCGCATCCGGCGCAGGTGGACCGCCCGCTGGTCCGCCAGGATCGCGTCGGCCGCGCGACCGCAGGCGAGCGCGAGGACGACCCGGGTGAAGAGCTCGCCGGGGCGCGCGGGTGCCGTGTGCGGCGCCCGCAACCAGTGGTCGAGCTCCGCGACGCCCTGCTCGGTGATGGCGTACACGCGCCTGTCCGGGCCCTCACCCTTCGCGATCTCGACACCGCGGGCGAGGCCGTCGCGCTCGAGGCGCGCGAGCGTGGAGTACACCTGCCCCGTCCGGAGCTCGCGGTCGTGGCCGAGCAGCGCGTCGTAGCGCTGCTTCAGCGCGAACCCGTGCGCGGGGTGGTCGTCGAGGAACGCCAGCATCGCCATCGGTACCGTCATGGGCAGTAGTACACCCGGTGTATGCACTCGGTGTCTACATGCGGCGTCGCGGGGTCACCTCAGCGCACCGGTCGCGCTCGTCCCGCCCGGGCGCGGGACGCCTCCAGCACGAGGTGGTCGCGCTCGGCCGCGTTCGTCGCCCGCCGCGCCGCCTCGGCGTACGCCGACGCGGCCGCGGGGAGGTCGCCCGCGAGCTCGTGCAGGTACCCGCGTACGGCGTGCCACCGGTGCCGGTCGTCCAGGACGCCGCGCAGCCGGTCGGTCTCGCGCAGCCCGGCGGCCGCACCGAGGACGTGCCCGACCGCCACCGCCCGCCCCAGCACGGCCGCCGGGTCCTGCCGGACCGGGTCGGCCGACAGCGCGACCAGGTCGTCGTACCAGGCGAGCACCTGCGGCCAGTCGGTCTCGGCGGCGCTGGCCGCGTCGTCGTGCAGCGCCGCGATCGCCGCCTGGACCTGGTAGCGGCCGGGTGGGCGCTCGTCGGTCTGCGCGGCGAGCGCGGACTGCAGGACCCGGACCCCCTCCGCGACCTGGGCCGTGTCCCACCGCGTGCGGTCCTGCCGGTCGAGCGGGACGAGCCGACCGGCGTCGTCGGTCCGTGCCGGCAGCCGCGCGTGGTGCAGCAGCATCAGCGCGAGCAGGCCGCGCGCCTCCGGCTCGTCCGTCGCGAGCGTGAGCTGCCGGGCCAGCCGGATGGCCTCGGCCGCGAGGTCGACGCGTCCCGCGTGCCCGGCGTCGTAGACCAGGTACAGCACGTGCAGGACCACGGCGAGGTCGCCGGGGCGGTCCAGGCGCCGCCCGCGCAGGGTCCGCTTGGCGCGGCTGATGCGCTGCGCCATCGTCGCCTCCGGCACCCAGAACGCGTCGGCGACCTCCCGCGTCGTCAGGCCGCCGACCGCGCGCAGCGTGAGCGCGACCTGCGACGCCGGCGCGAGGTCGGGGTGGCAGCAGCAGAACAGCAGGAGCAGCGTGTCGTCACCCTCCTC
>JAPSIR010000021.1:0-19560 GCA_031178625.1 Cellulomonas sp. | reverse complement strand
GTCCGCGGGGGTGCCGGACATGACCTCGCGCACGTCGATCCACTCGTAGAGCGGCGTGCCGCCGGGTCCGGGCTCGGACGACACGTACGCCGCGAGCTCGACCGCCCGCTCGTACGACGCGACGTCGACCATGTACCACCCGGCGACCAGGTCGCTCGTCTCCGGGTGCGGGCCGTCGGTGACGACCGGCGCGGCGTCCGGGCCGCCGTAGCGCACCCACGTCTGCACCGGCGTGAGCGCCTGCGCGTCGACGTACTCGCCGCTCTCCTCGAGCATCTCGGCGACGTGCCGGAGGAACGCCATGTGCGCCTCGACGTCCTCGGGCGCCCACTGGTCCATCGGCGGCACGGGCCGGTGGTGCTCGGGGCCACCGCGGTAGTGCTTGAGGAGCAGGTACTTCGGCATGGACGCCTCCCGGTGTCGTGGACCGCGCGTGCCGCGGCCCGTCACTGGGGGAGCGGAGCCGGTGCGCGGTTCTCGACATCGTGCCGCGCACGGGTCGCCGGGTCGACGCCCGTCGGCGCGCCGCGGGGTGAGCCCGTGACCGCGGCCGGGGCCCGCCCATGACGTCCGGAGGCGCTCCTGCGCCGGTCGTGTGAGCGCCGCAGACGGGACATAGCACCCAGGTCTAGGCTCGACGCGGCGGTGCGCCCCGGCGTCCGCCGCCCTGCCGACCCGACCGACGAGGACCCATGGCCTTCTTCACCAAGCCCACCGACATCCCCGACGCGCCGACGCCCCTGGCGCCGCTGACGCACGAGCGCATCACGGAGACGCTCGAGAGGCGGGAGATGCGGTACGGCGTCGACGACGACGGCGACATCGGCGGGTACTGGGACGGGCACCTGTTCTACTTCTTCCGCCTCGGCGAGAACCGCGAGTACCTGCAGGTGCGCGGCCGCTGGAACCGCCCGGTGCCGGTCACGGAGCTCGACGCGGTGACGCGGCTCGTCAACGAGTGGAACGCCGAGCGGCTGTGGCCCAAGGGGTACGTGCGCGCGGAGGACGCCCACGTCGGCGTGTACGCCGAGCACACGGTCGACTACCAGCACGGCCTGACGGACGACCAGCTCGACACCCATCTCGCCTGCTCCATCAGCACGAGCCTGGCCCTCTTCGAGCACCTCGACGAGGCGTACCCGGAGATCGCGGCCGCGGCGCGCGCGGAGCTCGAGAAGAAGGACTGATGACGGCCGCCGCCCCCGCGGCGGGCGGCGACACCGCGCAGGCGTTCCAGGTCGACCTGCGCGGCGTCGTCGACCTGCTCGCACGCCACCTGTACTCCGGCCCGCGCGTGTACGTGCGCGAGCTGCTGCAGAACGCCGTCGACGCGGTCACGGCCCGGCGCGCCCACGAGCCCGACGCACCCGGCGGCGTGCGGTTCCGGCCCCTGGACGGCGGCGGTCTCGAGGTCACCGACACGGGCGTCGGGCTGACGCCGGACGAGGCACGCGAGCTGCTGGCGACGGTCGGACGCAGCTCGAAGCGGGACCTCGAGCTCGGGGTGGGGCGCACCGAGTTCCTGGGGCAGTTCGGCATCGGTCTGCTGTCGGCGTTCATGGTCGCCGACCGGATCGAGCTGGAGTCACGCTCGGCCGTGCACCGGGACGCGCCAGGCGTGCGCTGGATCGGGCACGCGGACGGCACGTACGACATGACGGTGCTGCCGCGCCGGGCGGACGAGCCGGTGGGGTCGACTGTCCGCCTCGCCCCCCGGCAGGACATGGACCACTGGCTCGAGCCGGCGACGGTGGTGACGCTCGCGCAGGAGTTCGGCGCGCTGCTGCCCGTGGACGTGGCCGTCGAGGTGCCGGTCGGCGCCGACGGGCGCGCGTGGCGCCGCGTGACCGAGCCGGCGCCGCCGTGGCGGGCGTCGTACCCCGACGACGCGGCCCGCGCGCAGGCGCTCGCGCGCTACTGCGAGCGGACGCTCGGCTTCACGCCGCTCACGCACCTCGACCTCGAGGTGCCGCTCGTGGGCCTCACCGGGGTCGCGTTCGTGCTGCCCGCGGCCGTCCCGCCGGGCGGGGGCGGCACCCACCGCGTGCACCTCAAGCGCATGCTCCTCGGTGACCGCGTGACGGGCCTGCTGCCCGACTGGGCGTTCTGGGTGCGCTGCGTCGTCGACGCCGACGGGCTGCGGCCCACCGCGTCGCGCGAGCAGCTCTACGACGACGAGGCGCTGCTCGTCGCGCGCGACTCCCTCGCCGCCCAGGTGCGCGACTGGACGCTGACGACGCTGCGGTCCGGCTCGTCCCTCGCGCGCGAGCTCGTGGCGACCCACCACCTCGCGATCCGCTCGCTCGCGCTGGTCGACGACGAGATGCTCGACCTGGCGACCCAGGTGCTGCCGTTCGAGACCACCGACGGCACGCTCACGCTGACGGAGGTCGCGGCGCAGGCGGGGGCGGTCGTGCACACGACGAGCGTCGAGGAGTACCGCCGCGTCGCCCCCGTGGCTCGCGCGCAGGGGCTGCTGGTCGTCAACGCCGGCTACGTCTACGACGCCGACCTGCTCGGCCGGCTCGCGGGACGCCGCGGCTGGGACGTCCGCCCGCTGCGCGCCGCCGACGTGGCGCAGGTCCTCGACCCGGTCGAGCCGCAGCGCGAGCTGGTGCTGCTGGACGCGCTGGCCGCGGCGTCCGCCGCGCTGCGTGACCTCGACTGCGAGGTCGTCGTCCGCCGGTTCGCGCCCGCCGACCTGCCGGCCGTGCTGCTGCAGGACCGCGACGACGAGCACCGGCGCGACGTCGCCCGCACCGTCGACGCCGCCGACGACCTGTGGGGCGGCGTGCTGGCCGGGCTCACCGGCGACGCGGCACCGGCCGCCCCGCGGCTCGTCCTCAACGACACGAACCCCACCGTGCGGCGGCTGCTCGCCGGCACCGGGCGGCCCGACGTCGTCGCGGCGGGGCTGCGCTCGATGTACGTGACGGCCGTGCTGCTGGCCGGCGAGCCGTTGCGCGCCCAGGACGCGGCGACGATGACCGCGGCGATGACGGTGCTGCTCGACGCGGGGCTCGGCACGCCCGACGACGGCACGGCGGGCACCGGCCCGACCGACGACGAGGAGGAGCGGTGACCCGCAGCCTGGACGACGCGAACCGTGAGCTGTCCCGCATCCGCGACATGCCGTACGGGCTCGCGCGCACGCAGGCCGCCGAGCGCCAGGTCCGCCTCGTCGAGGCCGAGGGGCCCGACGCGGCGCGGGCGTACGCGCTGTGCGTCCTCGTCGAGTCGATGGTGTGGGGCGGCGAGGTCGAGCGGTCGTACCTGCCGTTCACGCAGCTCGTCCGCTGGTACGACGAGCACCCGGAGCTCGTCGACGACGCCGACCGGTACGCCATGTTCTGGTCGTTCAAGTGGATGGTCGGCCACCTCGCGGACTTCCCGACCGTCCCGGCGGCGCAGATCGACGCGACCCTGGACGACATGGAGCGCCGGTACGCGCTCGCGGGGCTGGGCCGGGACGCGGTCGCCTTCGCACGGTTCGCGTGGGCGTCGCGGCGCGGGTCCGCGGACGTCGAGGAGGCGTACCGCGCGTGGGTCGCGACGCCGCGGGACGACTACTCCCAGTGCGAGGTGTGCGACCCGGGCGACCGCGCGTCCCACCTGTTCCGCACCGGCCGCCTCGCGGAGGGTGTGCGGCTCGTCGAGGAGACGCTCGCGACGGGTGCCACGTGCGCGACCGAGCCGGCCGACATGCTGTCGCACCTGGCGCTCGCGCAGCTCGACCTGGGGCACCGGGACGCCGCCGTGCGGACGCACCGGCGGGCCGTCGCGGCGCTCGCGGACGCCACCGGGGCGATGGCGGGGGCGCGGGCGCGGCGGCTCGTGCTGCTCGGGCGCGCCTGTGCGGTGGCGCGCGCCGTGCGCGCCGTCGAGCAGGACGAGCGCCTGCTGGTCGAGGGCGAGACGCCGCGCGAGCGCCTGGACGCGTTGCTGGGTGTCGTCGCGGCGACCGCCGCGCTGCTGCCGGAGCACGCCGGGCAGGCCGTCCGGCTGACGCGGGTGCCGGCGACGACGCTCGCGGACCTGCACGCGTGGGCGGTCGGCGAGGCCGAGCCGCTGGCTGCCGCCTTCGACCTGCGCAACGGCACGATGGCGCTGACGACCGAACTCGCGGAGGCGCGAGCGACGCGTCCGCTCGAGGAGCCGCTCGACCTGGACGTCGTCGCGGTGCCCGGTGCGAGCACCGCCGTCCCCGTGAACGGCGCGCCCACCGACGGCGCGCCCACCGACGGCGCGCCCGGCGAGTCCTTCCTCGACCGTGCCGAGCGGCTCGTCGGCGAGGGCCGCACCGAGGAGGCCGCGCAGGCGTACGTCGCGGCGGCGGCCGAGGCGGAGGCCGCCGGTCTGCTGGTCGACGCCGGCTACGCCGCCGCGGAGGCCGCCCGCTGCGCGCAGCTGCTCGGCGACGACGACACCGCCACCGGCCTGTACGCGCACGCGGTCGCGCGCCTGCGCGCCGGCGCCGCGGACCCCGTCGAGGTCGTCCCCGTGCTCGTCGCGTGGGCGCCGGCCGCCGCCGCGACCGGGCAGCTGCCCGGGTACCTGGAGGCGGCGGACGATCTCCGGCCGGTGCTCGAGGCGGACGGGGACGACCCCGCGGCGGGTCCGGAGGGGGAGGCGCTCGCGCAGCGGCGCGCGGCCGAGCGGCAGCACGCGCTCGCGGACCTCGACGACGCCGCGGCCCGCGCGCTCGCCACGCTCGGCGGCGACGACCGCACCGACGAGGCCGTGGCCCGCGCGGTGCGCGCCGCGCAGGCGTACGCCTCGGTCGGCGCGCCGGGTGACGCCGCGCACGCGTCCTGGCTGGCGGGGCGGCTGCACGACGCGCGCGGGCGCGCCGACGACGCCGTCACGCACCTCATGGCCGCGGTCGAGGGCTTCGGCCAGGCACGCGACCGCCGCACGCGCGCCCAGGCGGCCGACGACCTCGTCGCCCTCCTGCGCCGCACGGGTCAGGACGCCCGCGCCGAGGAGGTGCTGTCGGCGCTGACGCGCTGACGCTGCGGCACCCTGCGGGCCGGGCCGCCGCGGGCGGCGTGTCGACCTGCGTGTCGCCGGGGAACCGGAGCTCTCTTCGCGGGCGTACGCACGGCGTGCGTACGCCCGTGGGACGAGGAGCGGCCCCCGCCACCCTCGGGGCTGGCTCTCGTGGCGGCGGCCGTTGCGGCATCCTGGACCGCGAGCATGCCATCCCGGGCGGAGGAGCGATCCATGACGACGAGCGGTGACGGCCGGTGGGGCAGCATCGTCTTCCAGCGAGCGCCGGGCGGCTGGGCCGACCGGCTCCGCTCCTACGTCGTGTCCGTGAACGGCTACCGGGTGGGCCGGCTCGCTCCTGGCGGCGAGGTCGTGCTGGCGACGCCGCCGGGGGTGCACGTGGTGCGCGCGCACATCGACTGGACGGGAAGCCCCGAGTACGGGGTCGACGTCCGCGAGGGGGAGAGCGTCGTGCTCCGGGTGCGGGGGAGCGGCGCGATCCTGCGCCCCGACCGGTACCTCGGCACGCGCGGGTACCTCACGATCGAGCGGCTGCTCGGGCCGACCCCGTCGGCACCGTCCCGCGACCGGTAGGACCGGCACGACGACGGTCCGCGGTCATCCCGGCGCTGCGACCTCCGCGGCGACCCCCGTCGGCGTCGGCGCGCCGCCGAGCAGCGCGGCCGCGACCGCGTCCTTGATCGCGCCGTCGTCGAGGCCGTGGCCGCGCGCGAGCCGGACGAACCGCTCGGCCGCCTCCGTGACGGCGGCGCGGTCGAGCGCCGCGGCCGGCGCGGTGACGACCGTGCCGACCTTGCGCCGCGTGAGCACCAGGCTGCCGGCCTCGAGGTCGCGGTACGTGCGCGCGACGGTGCCGGGGGCGATGCCGAGGTCGTTGGCGAGCGCCCGGACCGTCGGCAGCCGCTGCCCGTCGGCGAGCGTGCCGGCGGTGATGAGCGCCGCGAGCTGCGCGCGCAGCTGCTCGTAGTGCGGCGTCGACGAGCCGACGTCGATGCGGACGGCGAGGCTCATGCCGGCACCCCGTCCGGTGCGGCGTCGACGACGCGTCCCGGGACCGCGTCGGGCACCCGGTCGCGGGCCGGCCACAGGGCGGCGACCACGGACGTCGCGAGCACGACGAGCGCCGCGGTCAGGAGCACGCGACCAGCGACGACGTGCGGCGTGCTGAGGGCGGCCGTCCACCCGCCGTAGCCGGCACCGAGCCCCAGCCGCTCCAGGGCGCTCCCGGCGACCTGGAGCACGAGGGCCGTCGTGAGGCCCAGCACGAGCTGCGTCGCCCGCAGCACCCGGCGCGCCACGCGTCGGCGCAGCCACATGTCCCATGCGGCGGTCACGCCGGGCACCGCAGGACGCGCGGCGACGAGCCGCAGGACCAGCACGGCGAGCGCACCGGCCGCAAGCCCGGACGAGACCGCCGGCAGTCCCCACAGCCACCCGGGGAACGGCGCCGCGACAAAGGCCTCGGTGCCGCCGGTCAGGCGTGCGACGGTGCGGGGGCCGTCGGCCACGAGCGCGAAGGCGGTGCACGACGCCACCAGGAGGCCGGCCCACGACCACGCGAGGTGGCGCAGTGCCGCCGGTGCGACGTCGGCGACCGTGCGGTGCGTCAGCGACGCCTCGCGCACGGCGCCGGACGGCCGCGGCCAGGTGCTCTCGCCGACCGCGTGCAGCAGCAGGAAGACGGCCAGGCAGGCCGAGGGGACGGCCACGAGCACGTGGCCGACCGGGAGGCGCCATGAGCGCAGGACGCCGGCGACCGCGACGGCGGGGACGGCACCCAGCGGCAGGAGCGCGACGACGGCCGTCAGGGTGGCGTGCCGCACGGCGGCCTGCGCCGCACCCGCCGGCGCCGACGCGCGTCGGCTGTCGTGGACCAGGACCGCGGCGCCGGTCAGCAGGACCACCGCCGCCGTCGCGACGACGAGCACCCACGACGGGACGCCGAGCACCACCGAGTCCATGACCGCTCCGATCTACATTGGTTATTGGTCATGAACAACGGCGCAGGCGACGCGGCGACGTCAAGGCGTGCCGCCGATGTCGGCGCACGCCGCGGTCGCCGCCGCACCACTGGTCCTTCCCGGGCGCGCCGCAGCCGGCAAGGCCGGGCCGCCGCAATCACCGCGACCCGCTCGGCACCGGCGCCCGGGAGGGCCGTGGCGCCGCTCAGCGGGTCTGCAGCGCCAGCCGCCCGGCGAGCACGACGTACGCGCCCGCGAAGCCGCGGCGCAGGGCGGTGACGACGCGCGGCCGCTGGACGACGTACGTGCGCACCGCCGACGCTCCCAGCCCGTAGAGCGCGAAGACGACGAACGTCACCGCCATGAACGCCAGGCTCAGCACCGCCATCCGCCCCGCCGCGCCGGGGGCGCCGGCCGGGACGAACTGCGGCAGGAACGCGAAGAAGAAGATCGTCAGCTTCGGGTTCAGCACGTTGAGCAGCACGGCGTCGCGGACGACCTGCCGGGCGGCCCGCGGCGCGGTGTCCGCCTCGACGTGCAGCGGCGTGCGGTCCCGCCACGTCTGCCACGCCAGGTACAGCAGGTAGGCGACGCCGAGGTACTTCAGGGTCTGGAACGCCACCGCGGACGCGTGCAGCAGGGCCGCGAGGCCGGTGATCGCGGCGACCATGTGCGGCACGACGCCGAGCGTGCAGCCGAGCGCGGCGACGAGGCTGCCGCGGGCGCCGCGCGCGAGGCCGGCGGCGATGGTGAACAGCGCGCCGGTGCCGGGCGTGGCGACGACGACGAGGGTGGTGACGAGGAACGCGACGCTCACGGGTGCTCCCGACGGCAGAGGTCGACCGTCCGGACGCTATCGCCCCGCACGGGTGTGCGACAGGCCCGGACGAGGGCAGGCGCGGTCGGCGACGCGGCCGGCGCGGCCGGCGGGCAGCGCCGCCGTCAGCCGATGAGCGGCCGGCCCTCCGGCCGCCGGAACATCCGGTGCGACTGCCGCAGCACCAGCGCGGAGGCGAGCGTCACGGGCCCGACCCGCCCGGCGAACATGAGCAGCACGAGCAGCAGCTGGTGCCCGGCGGCGAGGTCGGCGGTGATGCCGGTGCTGAGGCCCACGGTGGCGAACGCGGAGACGACCTCGAAGAGCACCTGGTCGAGCGTGTACGGGCTGGTCATCGCGACCACGACGGTGGACGTGACGACGACGGCGACGCTGACCAGCGCGACGGACAGCGCCTGGCGGACGGTCGCGGGGGCCAGCCGGCGGTCGAACAGCGTGACATCGGGGTCGCCGCGCAGCTCGGCGGCGATCGCGAGCAGCAGCACCGCGAACGTGCCGACCTTGATGCCGCCCGCGGTGCCGGCGCTGCCGCCACCGATGAACATGAGGACGTCCGTGCCGAGGAGCGTGCCCGTGTTCATGGCACCCACGTCGAGGCTGTTGAAGCCCGCGGTCCGCGGCATGACGGCGGCGAAGAACCCCGCGAGCACCCGTCCGGCGGGGTCGAGGGCCCCGAGCGTGCGCGGGTTCGCCCACTCCGCGGCGGTGACGAAGAGGGTGCCGCCGACGAGCAGGACGCCGCTGACCAGCAAGGTCAGCCGCGTGTGCACGCTCCACCGGCGCACCCGCCGCCGCTCGCGCAGCACCTCGAGGATCACGGGGAAGCCGAGCCCGCCGAGCAGCACCGCCGCGGCGATCGGCAGGCACACCCACGGGTCGGTCACGAACCCCACGAGGCTGTCGCTCCACAGCGCGAACCCGGCGTTGTTGAACGCGGACACCGCGTGGAAGACGCCCAACCAGGCGGCGCGCAGCGGCGGCTCGTCGTACGCGGTCGCGAAGCGGGCGGCCAGGACGAGCGCCGTGACGCCCTCGACGAGCAGCGTGATCCGCGCGACGCCGAGCAGCACCGGGCGCAGGTCGCCCATGCCCACCGACTTCGTCTCCGTCGCCGCCACCATGCGGCTGCCGAGCCCGAGCCGCCGCGACACCAGCAGGCCCAGCAGGGATGCGAACGTCATGATCCCGAACCCGCCCACCTGGATGAGCGCGAGGATCACGACCTGCCCGAACGGCGACCAGTACGTCGGGGTGTCGACCACCGCGAGCCCGGTGACGCACAGCGCCGACGTCGCCGTGAACAGCGCCTCCAGCAGACCCGCGCCGCCCGGCCCGCGCCGCGCCACCGGGAGCGCCAGCAGCACCGTGCCGACGGCCAGGCCGACGGCGAACGCGGCGACGACCACGCGCCCCGGGCGGTGCACGTCGTCGCGGACCCGTCGGGTGCCGGCGACGGTGCGGTCCGCGGGTCGGCGGGGGCGGAGCAGGGGCACGCAGCGAGGCTAGGTCGGCGCGACACCGCGGCGACGGCGCCCGGGCGTCAGGATTTCGTCAAGATCCGTGCCGGCCCACGGCCGCGACACCGGCGCCGGCCGCCGCCCGTCGGCACGTCGACCTCGTCACCTCCGCCTCGACCTCGGCACGGAGGAGTGACGAGGTGAGCGCGCGGGTGACGAGGTCGGCGGCCGCGGGGTCCTCAGGAGCTGGTGCAGGTCAGGCGCGGCGTCGGGGGTGTTCCGGTGCCGAGCAGCCCGAACGTCGCGGTGCCGCCGGCGGCGAGCCGGCCGTTCCAGCCGGTGCTGCGGACGACCACCAGCCCCGCCTGCGTCGTCAGCGTGCCGTTCCACACCTGGTCGACGCGCTCACCCGTCGGCGCCCAGCTCACGCTCCACGACGTCGCGGGCGAGCCGGCGCGGACGGTCACCTCGCCCTGGAACCCGCCCGGCCAGGAGTTGACCGTGCGGTAGGTGGCCGTGCAGGCGCCGGCGGGCGGGGGTGTGGTGGGCCCGGACGTCGGCGTCGGCGAGCCGGTGGGCGTGGCGGTGGGCGTGGCGGTGGGCGTCGGGGTCGGCGTGGCGGTGGGCGTGGGCGTCGGGGTCGTCGTCGACGGCAGCGACGTGAAGAACCGCCAGACCTCCCCCGGCACCCACGACTGCTGCTGGCCGCGGTCCCGGGCGTCCCACTGGTGGCCGCTGTCGGAGGCGATCCACACGACGGGGTAGCCGTCGCGGCACGTGTACGCCGTGCGCACGTGGGTGCCGCTGCCGGCGGCGGGCTCGGGCGCCTGCTGCGCCTGGCAGCCGTTGGTGCGCAGCGCGCGGTCGCGCAGCGCCCGGCCCTGGGAGATGTTCAGGACGTCGTCGACGACGCCGTGCGAGCCGAGGTACGCGATGGGCTGCGTGCCGCCCGCGCACCCGGACAGCTGCGCGCCGTTGAGGACGGCCACGGCGCGGAAGACGTCGGCGCGCGCGCAGGCGAGGGCGTTGCTCAGGCCGCCGCCGTAGCTGAAGCCGGTCGCGAACCGCTGCGTCGTGTCGATGCACAGGGCGGACTCGACCGCGCGCAGCACGTCGTCGACGAACGCGACGTCCTGGCCGTTCGTGTTGGGCCACGCGTTGTCGACGCCCTGCGGTGCGACGAACACGGTGCTGGCGCCGGCGAGCGGCCTGAGGCCGTAGAACCCCTGGTTGACGACGTCGGACGACGTGCCGTGCCACCAGTGCGACGCCACGACGAGGCGGTACGGCCGGCTCGGGTCGTAGCCGGCGGGGACGTCGAGGCGGAACGTGCGGGCGCGTCCGCCGCTCGTGATGGTGTGCTCACCGGTCGCCAGGCCGGCGGGCCGGTTGCAGCCGGCGGTCGCGGCGGCCGGCACGGGGCCGCCGGGCAGCGCGGACGCGGGCGCGGTGGGGCCCGCCAGGGCGAGTGCGGCGGCTGCCGCGGCGAGCAGGATCCGTCGTCCTCGGGTCGGGGTCGGGTGTCGCACGGTGGCTCCCTCCAGCACGGCCCGGCGGCAGTGCCGGGATGGCGTGCGCGGACGTGGGCACGCCCGCGTTCCGTGGGAATGTACCGATATACCGCGAGCCGCCGAACACCCCGAAACCATTCACGCCGCGGTCCTGTGCCCGCCGCGCGCGCCACCTCGCCGAGACCGTCGACGTGGTCGAGCCGTGCGGCCGGACCGACGGACTCGTCGGCACGGCGGGCGCACCGGGCCTTCCCGGCGTCGGTGGCCGGTGCGATGCTCGCCCGGTGGAGCTGCGCTTCAGCGGTGAGGTCGTCTGGTGGCGCGGGCCGGCGCCGCACCACTTCGTCGCGCTGCCCGAGCCCGAGGCGGCGCACCTGCGCGCGGTCGCGTCGCGCGTCACGTACGGCTGGGGGTGCATCCCCGCGACGGTGACGCTCGGGGCCACCACCTTCACCACCTCGATCTTCCCGAAGGACGGCGGCTTCCTCGTGCCCGTCAAGGCGGCGCCGCGTCGCGCCGAGGGCGTCGAGCTCGGGGACGACGTCGCGCTCGTCGTCGTCGTCGACGACCCGGACGCACCCGGCGGTGCCGCCGCGGAGGCGGAGGGCCGCCTGTCGAAGGCCGTGCGGCCGGCGCTGCCGCACCACGGCGCGGCGGACGACGACGACTACTACGACCCCGCCGCCGACCCGACCGCGCGCACCCCCACGGTCACCGGCTGACGTCGACCGGTCCGCCACCCGGGGCGGCGTGGCGCAGCGGCGGCACGCGCGACGCCCGGACGACGTGCGCACCCGACGCCGCCCGGTCCGCCGACCCCGTCAGTGCAGCGCCGCCCGCGCCGCCCGCCGCACGTGCTCCGCGACCTCTTCGAGCGCCCGCGTGCGCAGCGACCACTGCTGCCAGAACAGCGGCACGTCGACGTGGGCACGCGCGTCGAGCGCGACGAGCCGGCCCGCCGCGACGTCGTCGCCGCTCTGCTGGTCGGGCAGCATGCCCCACCCGAAGCCGAGCCGGACCGCGGTCGCGAAGTCCGCGGACGCCGGCACCAGGTGCCGGGGCGGCGCGAGCGGGTCCGTGCCCCGGCGCTCGAGCCACCGGTCCTGCAGCCGGTCGGCGGCGTCGAACACGACGACGGGGGCGCCGCTCAGCGCGTCGGCGGTCGCACCACCCGGGAACCACCGGTCGCGGAACGACGGCGTCGCGTACGGGCGGTAGCGCATCACCCCCAGCGGCTCGACGCTGCACCCCTGCACGGCGACCGCCTCGGCCGTGACGGCCGCCATGACGGAGCCGTCGCGCAGCAGCGCCGCCGAGCGGTCCTGGTCCTCGCGGACGAGCTGCACGACCACCCGGTCGGCGAGCGGCGCGAGCGCGGGCAGCAGCCACGTGGTCAGGGAGTCGCCGTTCACGGCGAGCGCGACGCGGGGGACGGGCTGGTCGGCGAGGTGCCGGGTGGCGTCGGCGGTGAGCGCGTCGAGCTGGCGCGCGAGCCGGACGAGCGGCTCGCCGGCCTCCGTCGGCCGCACGGGTCGCTCGCGCCGCAGCAGCACGGCGCCGACCTGCTGCTCGAGCGCCTTGATGCGCTGGCTGACCGCCGACGGCGTCACGTGCAGCGCGCGCGCCGCGGCGTCGAGGGTGCCGAGGTCCGCCGCGGCGGCGAGCGCGCGGAGCTGGCCGAGGTCCCAGTCGGGCATGAAGCCACGCTAACGGTGGGTGAGGAACTGTCGCTGGAGTTCATGACGGCGGCTGCGTACGGTCGCCGACGTGGGATGGACGGCGGCGCTCGCGGGCGCGGGATTCGGGTTGGCGCTCATCGTGGCGATCGGGGCGCAGAACGCGCACGTGCTGCGGCAGGGGCTGCGGCGCGAGCACGTGGGGCTGGTGGTGGCGATCTGCGCGCTGTCCGACATCGTGCTCATCGCCGTCGGCACCGCGGGGGTCGGCGCCGTCATCGCGGCGAGCCGGACCGTGACCGTGATCGTCACCGTGCTCGGCGCGCTGGTGCTGCTCGGCTACGGGGCGGTTGCGGTCCGGCGGGCGCTGCGCCCGGGGGACGCGCTCGTCGCGGAGGAGGGCGGCGCGGCCCTCGGCGTCGGCGCGGCGGCCGCCACGACGGTGGCCCTGACGTGGCTGAACCCGCACGTGTACCTCGACACGGTGGTGCTCCTCGGCTCGGTCGCGGCCGGGCACGGCGACGGCCGCTGGTGGTTCGCGCTCGGCGCCGCGCTCGCGAGCGTCGTGTGGTTCACCGGTCTCGGCTTCGGCGCCGCCGCGCTGCGCCCGCTGTTCGCGCGGCCTGGCGCGTGGCGGGTCCTCGACAGCGTGATCGCACTCGTGATGGTCGCGATCGCCGTCAAGCTGGTCGCCGCGCTGTTCTGACGGCCGGTCGGACGCCCCGCCTCACAGCCGGTCGTGGCGGCGCCAGTGCCGGACGTGGTGCACCTCGGCGACGTGCGGCAGGGCCGCGGTGTCGCGCGGGACGCCCGGCACGGGCAGCTCGTAGAGGTCGAGCATGAGCTGCACCGGGTAGTCCATCCGCTGCCGCACCGTGTGCACGAGCCGGCCGTCGACGTGGAAGCGCAGCTCGTCGTCCTCCCACGCCACGGCGTAGTCGTGCGGTGCGGTGAGGTCGCCGTCCACCCAGACCTTGACGAAGTCCTCCGTGAGGCGGGGGTCGCGCTGCGGCTTCACGCCCACGCCGACGAGCCCGCCGGTGGCGTCCATCTCGCTGCCGAACACCTCCGCGACGCAGATCTCACCGCAGTCGTCCGGACGGTCCTCGACCCCGATCGGCCAGAACGCGACCATCGCGGCCGGGTGCCGCACGGCGGTCGTGCGCACCTCGAGAACGCCGTCGCGCACGAGCCACCCGTGGTGCTCCGGCTGCTCCTCCCGGACGACGAGCCCGCGGCGGAACCGGTGCTGCCCTCGCCCCGACCCCACGGGCCCGGACACCTGCCCGGTCTGCAGGTGCGACACGCGCACCTCCCCGTCCCACTCGGGCGCCCACGGCGCGGTGCCCTCCTCGACGCGCAGCCGCAGCCGGCCACCACCGACCTCGTAGCGGGCCGCCGTCGCGGCCGGCGACGACCAGTGCGGCGTGTAGTACGGCCACCAGCGGTCGGTGTCGAGGTGGTCGGCGTCGAACTCCTCCGCCGCGACGAGCACGTACCCCGTGAGGTCCAGGTCCCCGCCGGGCGCCGCACCGGGCACGCCGCTCACCGTCCCGGCCAGTGCCACGCCGGCACGTCGAGCGGGCCCTCGCGGCCGACGACGACGGTCTCGCCGAACCGCTTCTCGAGCGCGACGTGCAGCGTGTCCGTGGGGGCGTCGGGGTCCGCAGCGAGTGCGTCGACCAGGGCCTGCGCGTGGCTGACCACGACGACCTGGGTGCGCCGCGCCGCCGCCGCGAGCAGGTGCGCGAGCGCCGGCAGCAGGTCCGGGTGCAGGCTCGTCTCCGGCTCGTTGACGACCATGAGGGCGGGCGGGCGGGGTGTGAGCAGCGCCGCCGCCCACAGCAGGAACCGCAGGGTGCCGTCGGACAGCTCGGCCGCCGTCAGCGGGCGCAGCAGGCCGGGCTGCGTCATCGTCACGGTCGCGTGCCCGTCGGTGTCGGCGACGCCCACCCGCGCGTCGGGGAACGCGCGGTCGACGACGTCGTCGAGCTGGGCGCCGTCGCCGGAGTACCGGATCGTGGCGACCGCGGACGCGAGGTCGCGGCCGTCGGCGGCGAGCACGGGAGTGCGGGTGAGCACCGACCCGTGGCGGGCGGGCGCGTCGGCGTCCGTGCGGACGTGGTCGTAGAACCGCCACGCGCGCAGGCGCTCGCGCACGAGCAGCACCTGCGGGGCCCCGAGCGGGTCGACCAGCTCGGTGAGCAGGCTGTCCGTCGGCGCCGGCTGGAGCGGCAGCTGCACCCATGCGTCCTCGGCGTCGCGCGCCCGCACCGACGGCCCGCGACGCTCCGCGACGACGTCCCGCGGTCGCGGCGCGTCGCCGACCCACACCGTCTCGACCTTCATCTCCGGGTCGCGGCCGAAGGGGGAGGAGCGGTCGAGCTGGGGCAGCCCGAGCTCCGCCGCGTACCCGAACGGCACGTCGTCGTCCGCGCGGCCCGCCACGCGCCGCGCCGCGTCCCGGGATCCGTGCTGCACGCCGAGCCGCAGGCGCACGGGCCCGTTCCGGCGCGTGCCCTCCACGGGGGCCCGCCCCTCGCGCACGGCACGCGCGATCGTCTCCTGCCCCGCCCACAGCGTCGACGACAGCCCGCCCTCGCGCGCCAGCGTGCCCGCGAGGTCGCCCGTGGCGCACCCCTGCAGCAGCCGCAGCGACCGGTACAGCGACGACTTGCCGGCGCCGTTGCCGCCCGTGACGACGGTGAGCGCGCCGAGCTCGAGCACGAGGCTGCGCAGCGAGCGGTAGCCCTCGACGGCGACGGTCCGGATCACGGGGCCACCGTAGGGGCGACCACCGACGTCGGTGCGTCGCCGATGAGTCCGGGGCCCGTCCGCGGTCTGCACGGACGACCACGACACCGGCGCAGGGAGCCACCCATGACCGCCACCTACACGTTCGACGTGTTCGCCAGCCTCGACGGCTACGGGTCCTACGGGCCACCCGGCGACTGGGGCGGGTACTGGGGCAAGCAGGGGCCGGAGCTGCTCGAGCGCCGTCTCGCGCTGTACGCGGGCGAGCACCGCATGGTGTTCGGCGCGACGACGTTCCGCGAGTTCGTGACCATGCTCGCGGACAGCACGGAGGGCTCGGAGGTCCGTGACGCGTGGGTCACCGCCATGCGCGGGCAGCCCACCACGGTCGTTTCATCCACCCTGGACGGCCCGCTGGACTGGCCCGACGCGACCGTCGCGCGCGGCGACGCCGCCGACGTCGTCGCACGCCTCAAGGAGGAGTCCGACGTGCCGCTGCGCTCGCACGGCAGCCTGTCGCTGAACCGGGCCCTCATGGCGGCCGGGCTGGTCGACCGGGTGCACGTGACGATCTTCCCGGTGCTCACCGGCCGCAGCGGGACTGCGCCCGTCTTCGGCGGCGCGGGCGACTTCGACCTCGAGCTGCTGGAGAGCCGCGTGCTCGACGGGCGCACGCAGGAGCTCGTCTACCGGCCGACGCCGCGCTGACCGGGCCCGCCGTCCGGCGGGTCCGGCGTCCCCACGACGACGAAGGAGTCTCATGGTGCACACGGACGACGACGACCGGGTCGTCGAGGAGTACCGCGCGAACCGGGGTCGCGTGGCCGGGTACGAGCGCAGCCGGCTGCTGCTGCTCACCACGCGCGGGCCCGGCGGTCCGCGCACGACCCCGCTGACCTACCTGCCCGACGGCGACCGGGTGCTCGTCCTCGCCTCGGCACCCGGCACGGCCCCGGTACCCGGCGCCGCGCCAGCACCCGGTGCGCCGACGCTCCCGGCGTGGTTCCACGACGTCCTCGCGGATCCCGTGGTGACGGTCGAGGACGGGCCGTTCTCCTTCGAGACGCGCGCGGACGTGCTCGAGGGCGACGAGGGCGACCGGCTGCTCGCGCGGGCCGTCGAGGCGGGTGCCGTGGCGGGCGGCCACGGGACGGACGCCGCCCCGGTCGTCGCGCTGCCCCGCGCCCGCGGCGGCCCGCCGCCAGGCCTGCCGTGGGGGCAGGCGCTCGTGCTCGTGCACGACACCTTCCGGCGGGAGCTCGCGCTGATCCGCGACGAGGTCGCACGCGGCGGCCCGGCACCGGGCGCTCAGCTGCGGGTCTCCTGCCTGACGGTGTGCGCGGGCCTGCACCAGCACCACCACGGCGAGGACGCAGGGATGTTCCCGATGCTCGCGCGGGACCCGGCGCTCGGCCCCGTGCTCGACCGGCTGCGCGGGGAGCACGCGGTGATCGCGGCGCTGCTGGACGAGCTGCAGGCGGTGGTGCGGGCGGACGCGTCCGACGGCGACGCCGTGCTCCGGGAGGTCGACCGGCTCGTCGAGGAGCTGGAGCGGCACCTCGCGTACGAGGAGGAGCAACTTGTCCCGGTGCTCGACGCGGCGCCCGCCTGAGCCGGGCGTCAGACGACCGCGGCCGGGGCGACCGGCACCCCGACGAGCTGCTCCGACACCCGCCAGACCCGCTCGGCCTCGGCCGGGTCGCGCAGCGGCCGGTACATCGCGTTCTCGGCGGGTCCGCCGCCGAGGTTGCCCGGCCCGTCGGGCCCGTACAGGCGCCCGCCGCGGGCCTGCGGCGAGGTCGCGGCGTAGAGCGCGGGCAGCGCCGCGCTCTCCGCGGTCCCGAGCAGGACCCCCCGGCGGGACAGCCACCGGATGACCCCCATCTGGGGCGTGTCGCTCGTCCGCCCGATCTCGGCACGGGCGCCCAGCAGGCTCGTCGGGGCGACGCCTGGGTGCGACAGAACGCTCGTGATCCCCCAGCCGCCTGCCTGGCTCCGCCGCTCGAGCTCGAGCGCGAACAGGCCGAACGCGATCTTGGACTGGCCGTACGCGCGCCGCCCGTCGTAGGACGTCTCCCAGTTGAGGTCGTCCCAGTGCATCGCGCCGCTGCGTGCCGCGACGCTGATCTGCGACGTCACCCGGGCGCGGCCCGCGGACAGCAGGGGCAGCAGGTGGGCCACGAGCGCGACGTGCCCCAGGTGGTTGGTGCCGAGCTGCAGCTCGAAGCCGTCGGCGGTGGTCTGCCGGTCGGGCGGCGTCATGACGCCCGCGTTGTTGACGAGCAGGTGCAGGGGGCGGCCGTCGGCGCGCAGCCGGTCGCCGAGGGCGGCGGCGGACTGCAGGGACGCGAGGTCGAGGTCGTGCAGCACCACCCGGGCCGCGGGGTGCTCGCGGCGGATGCGGGCGACGGCCGCGTCCCCCTTGGCACGGTTGCGGACGGGGAGGAGCACCTCGGCGCCGGCGACGGCGAGCCGGCGTGCGATGCCGAGCCCGATCCCGTCGCTGCCCCCGGTCACGAGGGCGCGTCGTCCGGTCAGGTCGGGCAGGGTCAGGTGCGGGGTACGAGGCATGGCGGGCTCCCGGGGTGGTGGGTCGCGTCGTGGGTCGGCGGTACGTGCGGTCGGCGGAGGGTGCGTTCAGCGGTGCGGCGGTGCGGTCAGCGGTGCTGCGGTGCGGGGACCGCGGGCACGGGGGTGCGGAGGGAGGAGCCGACGACCCGGCGGGTGACGACGAGAGTGACCGCGAAGTGCACGGCGAACAGCGAGGTCGCGGCGACCTGGACGACGGCGAGGGCCGCGGGCTCGTCGGCGACGTAGAACACGACGCGGACCACCAGGTTGGCCGCAGCCATCGCCAGCCCGACGAGCGAGGCGACGGTGTGCACACGCCGCAGGCGGGGCTGCCGGGACCAGTCACGCGGGCCGCCGGCCAGGCGGTTGACCATGAGGCCGGTCAGCGGACGGCCCACCCCCAGCGAGACGACGTAGGCGAGCACGAAGACGACCGGCAGCACCATGGTCGGCAGGAAGAAGGCACGGGCCTCGCCGGCGACGGCCGCGACCGTCGCGCACACCGCGGCCACGGCCAGGCCGGCGACGGCTGCACCGGGGGGCTCCCGGCGCGCGAGCCGGACCGCGGAGGCGGCCACCGCCGTGACACCCAGCGCGGCGAGGGCGGTGCCGAGCCCCGCGGCCGCGTCCGCCGCGACGAACGCGACGGTCGGGGCCGTGGCCACGGCGAGACCGACGGGTCCGCCGACGCGCTCGAGCGTCCGGCCGGCGGCGGCGCGGGCCGCGGACTGCTCCACGGGGTCGGGCCGCCCGAGCACGCGGCGGACGGTCGCACTGACGCCGGGCGGTGCGCCGCCGGGTCCGGCCTGCGGCGTGCCGCCGGGTCCGGCCTGCGACACGCCGCCGGGTCCGGCCTGCTGGGGCCGCCGGGGGTCGGCGGCCGGGGGATGGGTCACGCTCATGGTGTTCCTCCTCGATCGGTCCGGCTGTGCTCCCAGGCTGGGTCCGGGGCGCGGGGGTAACCAGGACCTGGCGATCCGTGCCTGCCGCCCGCTGCCGGCCGAGGACGCGGCTCCCGGAGGTGGCCGTCGCGCGGTGCGACGCCGACGGGGGGATCGGCAGACCGTGGTTGCGCGGGCGGCGACGGGGTAGGAACGGTGCACCGAGGTGAAGGGACGTGGACCGGTGATCGACAGGGCAGGGCTGGCGGACTTCCTCCGCAACCGACGGCACGCGATGCAGCCCCAGGACGTGGGTCTGCCGCGCGGGCCGCGGCGCCGCACCGCGGGTCTGCGCCGCGAGGAGGTCGCGGCGCTGTGCCACATGTCCACCGACTACTACGCGCGGCTCGAGCGGCAGCGCGGCCCCCGGCCGTCGGAGCAGATGGTGGCCGCGATCGCCCAGGGCCTGCACCTGAGCCTCGACGAGCGCGACCACCTCTTCCGCCTCGCCGGCCACCAGGCCCCGCCCCGCGGGGCGCTCAGCGAGCACGTCAGCCCGGGGCTGCTGCGCATCCTCGACCGCCTCGTCGACACGCCGGCCGAGATCGTCACCGAGCTCGGCGAGACGCTGCGGCAGACCCCGCTCGGCGTGGCGCTGACGGGCGACGCCACGTCCTACACCGGCCCGGCACGCAGCCTCGGGTACCGGTGGTTCACCGACCCGTCCAGCCGCGCGCTGTACCCGCCCGAGGACCACGCCGGGCTGTCGCGGCTGTACGCCTCGCACCTGCGCCGGGTCGTCGCGCAGCGCGGCCCGGGCTCACGGGCGGCGCAGCTCGCGGAGCTCGCGCTCGCACGCAGCGAGGAGCTGCGGCGCCTGTGGGACGCGCACGAGGTGGGG
>JAPSIR010000164.1 GCA_031178625.1 Cellulomonas sp. | reverse complement strand
CCGCGGCACGACGACCCGTCCGCCCGGCGGTCCGGGCCTGCTGCGGCTCGCGCCGCCGACGCCGGTGCAGCCGGCGTCCCGGGGGCGCGTCCTCACCCTCGCCCTGACGTTCGCGCTCCTCCTCGTGCTGTTCGCCGGGCGGCTGGTGTACGTCCAGGTGCTCAAGGGCCCGGAGATCGCCGAGCAGGCGCGTGCGGCGCGCATGGCGAGCTACGAGGTCCTCGGCAACCGCGGCGAGATCACCGACGCCGACGGCGTGGTGCTGGCCACGTCGGTCGAGCGCTACACGATCGCGGTGGACCAGCGGAAGATGGCGTCGTACCGCGCACGCGGCTCGGACGGCGAGGACGGTCCCGCGGGCGTCGCCGCACGCCTCGCGCCCCTGCTGGGCGTGAACCCGGCCGAGCTCGGCGGCCGCCTCGTCGGCGACCGCACGTTCGTGTACGTGCAGAAGAACGTGCTCCCGGAGGTGGCGCGCGAGATCCGCGCCCTGCGCATCGACGGGATCATGGTCGACAAGGTCGCCGACCGCGTCTACCCCAAGGGCGCCGTGGCGGGCAACATGCTCGGCTTCGTCAACTCCTCCGGCACGGGGCTGCAAGGGCTCGAGCTCACCCTCGACGAGCGGCTCCAGGGGGCCGCGGGCCGCGAGAGCTACGAGCGCGGCCGCGGCGGCCAGCCCATCCCCGGCGGCGTCTCGGAGGGCACGCCCGCGCGCGAGGGCGACTCCGTCCGCCTCACGATCAAGTCCGACCTGCAGTACAAGGCGCAGGCGGAGCTCGAGGAGCAGGTCGCGGCGACGGGGGCGACGGGCGGCGCGGTCGTCGTCATGCGCCCGAACGGCGAGGTCCTCGCGCTGGCCGACCACGGGTCGATCGACCCGAACGACCCGGGGGAGCAGGGCGCCGGCGCGCTGTCCGCCGCGGTCACGCAGGTCTTCGAGCCGGGCTCGACGAGCAAGGTGATCACGATGGCGGCGGCGCTCGAGCAGGGTCTGGTCGCGCCGACCGACACGTTCGAGGTCGGCGACCGCTGGCGGACGCCGCACGGCGAGACCATCAAGGACTCCCACGACCACCCGGTGCAGCGCCTCACCGCGACCGGCATCTTCGCGGAGTCGTCGAACGTCGGCACGATCCTCATCGGCGAGCGGCTCACGAAGGAGCAGCGCCACCAGTACATGACCGCGTTCGGCTTCGGCTCCCGCACCGGCATCGAGCTGCCCGGCGAGTCGCCCGGCCTGCTCCGCACCCCCGACAAGTGGCAGGGGCGGGACGAGTACGCCGTGCTGTTCGGGCAGGCCGTGTCGGTCAACGCGCTGCAGGCGGCGAGCGTCTTCGCGACGATCGCGAACGACGGTGTGCGTGCCGAGCCGCACCTCATCGCGGGGTGGGCGTCTCCGGACGGGACGTTCCGCCCGGAGACGCAGCCGGAGGGCACCCGAGTCGTCTCCTCCGCGACGGCGGACGCCGTGCTGTCGATGATGGAGAGCACCGTCGTGGACGGCACCGGCTCGAGCGGTGCGATCCCCGGGTACCGGGTCGGCGGCAAGACCGGCACGGCGCAGAAGTTCGACCCGTCGGGGTACACGTCGTCGTTCATCGGCGTCGCGCCTGTCGACGACCCGCAGGTCGTGACGGCCGTCATCCTGCACGACCCGAAGACGTCGATCTACGGCGGCACGGTCGCCGCGCCGCTGTTCAGCTCGCTGACGCAGTACGCGCTGCAGCAGCTCGGCGTCGCGCCGTCCGGGGTGCCGGCGACGCTGTACCCGACCACGTGGTGACGACCGACCGGGGTAGATTCCTCCCCATGACGTCCCCCCTGGGCCGGCTGCGCCCCGAGCACCCGCCGGTCCGCAGGGTCGGCGACCTCGTGTCCGCGCTGGGCCCGTCCCTCGGCCTCGTCCTGGTCGACGCGGCGGGGGAGGACGTCACCTTCGGCGGCGTCACCATGGCGAGCCGCGACGTGGTGGCGGGCGACCTGTTCGTCGCGGTGCCCGGTCTCACGGTGCACGGTGCGCGGTTCGCCGCCGACGCCGTCGCAGCCGGGGCCGTCGCGGTGCTCACGGACGCCGCCGGCGCGGAGCTGCTGCGCGAGCAGTCCGGCACGGGCGCGGTGCCGGTGGTCCTCGCCGAGTCGCCGCGCGCGGTCGCCGGACCCGTCGCCGCGTGGTTCCACGACGAGCCGGCGCGCCGCCTCGTGACGGTCGGCGTGACGGGCACGAACGGCAAGACGACCACGACGTACTTCGTCGACGCCGCGCTGCGCGCGCACCACGCCCGCACGGCCGTGCTCGGCACGGTCGAGCTGCGCATCGGCGAGGACGCCGTCGAGAGCCCGCGCACGACCGTCGAGGCGCCGGTCCTGCAGGACCTGCTCGCCCTGGCGCTCGAGCGCGGGGCGACCGCGCTGACGACCGAGGTGTCGTCGCACGCGCTCGCGCTGGGCCGCGTCGGGGGCGTCGAGTTCGACGTCGTCGGCTTCACGAACCTCCAGCGGGACCACCTGGACTTCCACGGCGACATGGAGGGCTACTTCCGCGACAAGTCGCGCCTGTTCGCCGCGGGGCAGGCCCGGCGCGGCGTCGTCGTCGTCGACGACGCCTGGGGCCGGCGGCTGGCGGCGGAGTCCCCGGTGCCCGTCGAGACGGTCGCGACGCACGTCGGTGCGCCCGAGGCGGCCGACGCCGACTGGGCCGTCGTGTCGGCCGACATCGGGCTCGACGGCGTCGGCTCCCGGTTCACGCTCCGCGGACCGGACGGCGCCGAGCACGAGGCGGCGAGCCCGCTGCCCGGCCTGGTGAACGTGTCGAACGCCGCCCTGGCGGTCGTGCTCGCGCACGCCGCGGGCGTGCCGCTGGACGTGGCGATCGCCGCGGTGGGGACCGCGCACGCGATCCCCGGCCGCATGGAGCGCGTCGTCGAGCGCGGCGACGGCTGGCCGCTGTGCCTCGTCGACTACGCGCACACGCCCGACGCGCTGGAGCTCGCGCTCGCCGCGGTGCGGCCCATCACGCCGGGTCGGCTCGTCATCGTCTTCGGCTCCGACGGCGACCGCGACCAGGGCAAGCGCCCGATCATGGGCGGCGTCGCCGCCCGCCTCGCCGACGTCCTCGTCGTCACCGACGAGAACCCCCGCTCGGAGGACCCCGCCGCGATCCGCGCGGCCATCCTCGAGGGGGTGCGGGACGTCCGTCCCGACCTGGCCGACGTGCGCGAGGCGACCAGCCGCGCGCAGGCCATCCGCGACGCCCTCGCCCTCGCCGGTGACCGGGACACGGTCATCGTCACGGGCAAGGGCCACGAACCGACCCAGGAGATCGCCGGGGTGTTCCACCGCTACAACGACCGCGACGTGTTCCTCGCCGCCCGCGCGCAGCAGGAGCAGGACCAGCACCGGCGCCAGGAGCAGCACGCGTGATCGCCCTCACGGCGGCCGAGATCGCGGCCGCGACCGGCGGAGCCCTGTCCGGGACCGCACCGGCGACCGTCGTCGCCGGCCCCGTCGTCGTCGACTCGCGTGAGGTGCTGCCCGGCGGCCTGTTCGTCGCGCTGCCCGGCGAGCACGTCGACGGCCACGACTTCGCCGCGGGCGCCGTCGCGGCCGGGGCGGCGCTCGTCCTCGCCGCGCGCCCGCTGGACGGGCCCGACGGCCCCCTGCCGTGCGTCGTGGTGCCCGACGTCGAGCGTGCGCTCGGCGACCTCGCGCGCGACGTGCTGGCGCGGCTGCGCGAGGCGGCCGTCGAGCCCGGGGGCAGCGGCCTGCGCGTCGTCGGCGTCACCGGGTCGGTCGGCAAGACGACGACGAAGGACCTGCTGGCGCAGCTGTGCGACGCCGCGGGCCCGACGGTCGCCCCCGTGCGGTCGTTCAACAACGAGATCGGCCTGCCGCTGACGGTGCTGCGCGCCGACGAGGCGACGCGGTTCCTCGTCCTCGAGATGGGCGCGAGCGGGCCGGGCCACCTGACGTACCTCACGGACATCGCGCCGCCCGACGTGTCGGTCGTGCTCGTCGTGGGGCAGGCGCACCTCGGCGGTTTCGGCGGGATCGACGCCGTCGCGCGGGCGAAGGCGGAGATCGTCGAGGGGCTCGTCCCCGGCGGCACCGCGGTGCTCAACGCGGACGACAACCGCGTGCGGGCGATGGCCGTCTCGGCGCCCGGCCCCGTCGTCCTGTTCGGCGCGTCCTCGGACGCCGACGTGCGGGCGGAGGACGTCACCCTCGACGCGCTGGGGCGGGCGCGCTTCCGGCTCCGGCACGTCCCGACGGGCGAGGACCGCGAGGTCGCGCTGCGCCTCGTCGGCGAGCACCACGTGCACAACGCGCTCGCCGCGGCCGCCGCGTCGCTGGCGGTCGGGCTGACGCTCGACGAGGTCGCGACCGGGCTCAGCGCCGCCGACGCGCTCTCGCCGCACCGCATGCACGTCGTCGAGCGCCCGGACGGCGTCACCGTGGTCGACGACTCCTACAACGCGAACCCGGACTCGATGCGCGCGGCACTCAAGGCGCTGGCGGTCATCGCCGGCCGCGAGCGGCGCTCCGTCGCGGTGCTCGGCGAGATGCTCGAGCTCGGCGACGAGCACCGCACCGCGCACGACGCGATCGGCCGGCTCGTCGTCCGCCTCAACATCGGCCTGACGGTCGTCGTGGGCGAGGGCGCCCGGGCGATCCGGGACGGCGCCAACCACGAGGGCTCGTGGGGCGACGAGGTCGTCCTCGCGGACGACGTCGAGGCCGCCGCCGCGTTCCTCGAGGAGGAGCTGCGCCCGGGCGACGTCGTGCTCGTGAAGTCGTCCTACGGCGCCGGCCTGTGGCGCCTCGGCGACCGCCTCGTGGAGGCCGGCGCATGAGGGCCGTCCTCATCTCGGGCGGCATCGCGATGCTCGTCGCGCTGCTCGGCACGCCGCTGTTCATCCGCTTCCTGGTCAAGCGGCAGTACGGGCAGTTCATCCGGCAGGACGGCCCGACCGCGCACTTCACCAAGCGCGGCACCCCGACCATGGGCGGCGTCGTCATCATCGGCGCGACGCTGCTGGGCTGGCTCAGCGGCCTCGTGCTCACCGGCACGACGCCCAGCGCGTCCGCGGTGCTCGCGCTGTTCCTCATGACCGGCCTGGGCGTCGTCGGGTTCCTCGACGACTTCATCAAGATCTCGCGGCAGCGCAGCCTGGGCCTGTCACCGTTCTGGAAGATCGTCGGGCAGGGCGTCGTCGGCGTCGTCTTCTCGGTGCTCGTGCTGCAGTTCCCGAACGCGCAGTTCCGCACGCCCGCCTCGACGCGGATCTCCTTCATCCGTGACACCGACATCGACCTCGCCTTCGCGGGCGCGACGGTCGGGCTCCTGCTGTTCGTGATCTGGGCGAACTTCCTCATCACGGCGTGGTCCAACGCCGTCAACCTCACCGACGGGCTCGACGGCCTCGCGACGGGTGTGTCGCTCATCGTGTTCGGCGCGTACGTGCTCGTGGGTGTGTGGCAGTTCAACCAGACGTGCCAGTCGGTGCTCACGGCCGGGCCCCGGTGCTACGAGACGCGCGACCCGCTCGACCTCGCGGTCGTCGCGGCGGCGATCACGGGAGCGCTGTTCGGCTTCCTCTGGTGGAACGCCAGCCCCGCCAAGATCTTCATGGGCGACACCGGCTCGCTGGCGCTCGGCGGCGCCCTCGCCGCGCTGACGATCCTCACGCGCACCGAGATCCTCGGCGCGATCATCGGCGGCCTCTTCGTCGTCATCGTGCTGTCGGACGTCATCCAGATCGGCTTCTTCAAGATGACGGGCAAGCGGGTCTTCAAGATGGCGCCGCTGCACCACCACTTCGAGCTGTCCGGGTGGGGCGAGGTCACGATCGTCATCCGGTTCTGGATCATCGCCGGGCTGTTCGTGGCGCTCGGCGTGGGCATCTTCTACGCGGAGTGGGTGGCGGGCTAGGTGGACGCACGGTTCGACGGCCGCACGGTCCTGGTCGCCGGGCTCGGCGTCTCCGGCCGGGCGGCGGCCCAGGTGCTCGCCGACCGTGGCGCGCGCGTCGTCACGTTCGACGACCGCGCGCCCGAGGCCGACCACCACGACGTCGAGGCGTTCCTGGCCGCCGACGGCTGCGCGGGCGTCGACCTCGTCGTCGCCTCGCCCGGCCTGCCCCCGCACCACCCGCTGCTCGCCGCAGCGCGCGAGCGGGACGTGCCGGCGTGGAGCGAGGTCGAGCTCGCGTGGCAGGTCCGCGTGCCCCGCGACGGCGGGGACGGCGAGCCCGCGCCGTGGCTCGCGGTCACGGGCACGAACGGGAAGACGACGACGGTCGGGATGCTCGAGTCGATCCTGCGTGCGGCCGGGCGTGACGCGCCCGCCGTGGGGAACGTCGGCACGCCGGTCGTGCTCGCGGCGGTCGACCCGCACGTCGACGTGCTCGCGGTCGAGCTGTCGAGCTTCCAGCTGCACCTCACGCACTCCATGTCGCCGCAGGCCGCGGCCGTGCTGAACGTCGCGCCGGACCACCTCGACTGGCACGGGTCCCTCGAGGCCTACGCGCAGGCGAAGGGGCGGGTCTTCGAGCGCACGCAGGTGGCGTGCGTGTACAACGCCGCGGACCCGGTGACCGAGCAGCTGGTGCGCGACGCCGACGTGGTCGACGGCGCGGTCGCCGTCGGGTTCACGCTCGGCATGCCGGGGGTCGGCCAGGTCGGGCTCGTCGAGGACGTGCTCGTCGACCGCGGGTTCGCCCGCCTGCGGCACACCCACGCCGCCGAGCTCGGCACCCTCGCGGACCTCGCGCAGCTCGCGGGGCCCGACGGCGCCGTGCCGCCGCACGTCGTGCGCAACGCGCTCGCCGCGGCGGCGCTCGCCCTCGCGCACGGCGTCGACCCGGTGCACGTGCGGGACGGCCTGCGCGCCTTCGCGCCCGGTGCGCACCGCATCGTCACCGTGGGCCGGGTCGACGGCGTCGCGTACGTCGACGACTCGAAGGCCACCAACGCGCACGCGGCGGCGGCGTCCCTCGCGGCGTTCGGCGAGGGCTCGGTCGTGTGGGTCG
>JAPSIR010000163.1:3326-7048 GCA_031178625.1 Cellulomonas sp. | reverse complement strand
TGGCGCGCGCGTTCTCGACGGCCTGCGGGTCGGTGACGGTGACGTGCGCGCCCTGCAGCTGCATCTGCGCGGCGACCGAGAGGGCCGGCGAGTCGCGGACGTCGTCGCTGTCGGGCTTGAACGCGGCGCCGAGCACGGCGACGCGGCGCCCCACGATCGAGCCGGAGCAGACCTCACGCGCCAGGTCGACCATGCGCACGCGGCGGCGCATGTTGATGGAGTCGACCTCGCGCAGGAACGACAGCGCCTGGTCGACGCCGAGCTCGCCGGCGCGGGCCATGAACGCGCGGATGTCCTTGGGCAGGCAGCCGCCGCCGAACCCGAGGCCGGCGTTGAGGAACCGGCGGCCGATGCGGGCGTCGTAGCCGATGGCGTCGGCGAGCCGGGTGACGTCGGCGCCCGTCGCCTCGCACAGCTCGGCCATCGCGTTGATGAACGAGATCTTGGTGGCGAGGAACGAGTTGGCGGCGACCTTGACGAGCTGCGCGGTCGCGTAGTCCGTGGTGACGAGCGGCGTCCCCTCGGCGAGCGGCGTCGCGTACACCTCGTCGAGCACGGCGTGCGCCTTCTCGCCCTCGGGCGTCGGGTTCCCCTCGCCGTCCGTCGGCAGGCCGTAGACGAGCCGGTCCGGGTGCAGCGTGTCCTGCACGGCGAAGCCCTCGCGCAGGAACTCGGGGTTCCAGACGAGCGTCGCGCCCGTCGGGGCGAGCCGCTGCGCGAGCGCCTCCGCGGTGCCGACGGGCACGGTCGACTTGCCGGCGACGACGTCCCCCGGCGCGACGTGCGGCAGCAGCGCGTCGAACGCGGCGTCGACGTAGGAGAGGTCGGCACGGAACTCGCCGTGCTTCTGCGGCGTCCCCACGCAGAGGAAGTGCACCTGCGCGCCCGCGGCGTCGGCCATGTCGGTGCTGAACCGCAGCCGGCCGGTGCCCCCCACCTCGGCGAGCAGCTCGGGCAGGCCGGGCTCGTAGAACGGCGCCGTGCCGGCGGCCAGGCGGGCGACCTTGTCGGCGTCGACGTCGATGCCGACCACGTCGTGCCCGAGCGACGCCATGCTCGCGGCGTGCACCGCGCCGAGGTAGCCGCAGCCGATGACCGAGATGCGCACGGGTGCTCCGATCGCCAGAGGACGAGGTCGCGACGACTGTACGGCCTGGTCGGACGCTCGGCCCCGCCTCGTCACCCCTCCGGCGGGGCGGCCGCCGGCTCGGTGGCGCCGGACAGCAGCCCGTACCGCACGCCCGCGGCGACGGCGGCCTGCCGGGAGTCGGCGCCGAGCTTGCGGTAGAGCGAGCGGACCTGCGACTTCACGGTGTTCGGGGAGACGCCGGCGCGCGCCGCGACCGCCGCGAGGGTGGCACCCTCCGCGAGCGCGTCCAGGACGGCCTGCTCCCGGGTGGTGAGCTGCGGCGCGCGGCCGGCCCCCACGAGCACGTCGGGCACGTCGCCGCGGGCGAGCACGGCGCGCAGCCGCGCCCGGTCGGCGCGGTCGGCGAGGTCGCGCAGGGCGGCCCGGTCCTCGGCGCGCACGAGCGCGAGCGGCAGGCCGAGGCCGTGCACCTCGAGCAGGGCCGCCATGCGGTCGGCGGCGTCGACGGCGGCCTCGTCCGCGCCGCGCCGCGCCAGCAGCGCGGCCTCCACCACGGCGCGCTCCGCACGCGCGCGCGGCGTCGAGGCCGGGTCCGCGGGCGCGGTCGCCAGCACGCCCAGGGCGCGGTCGTCGTCGCCGGCCACCAGGTGCAGGCGGGCGATGGCGGTCGCCGAGCGCCGGCCCCGCGGCCGCGTGCCGACGAGGTCGCCGGCCTCGCGCACCCGGCCCAGCGCCAGCAGCAGGACGGCGGCCGTCTCGTCGAGCCGCCGCCGCGACAGGGGGCTCGTGCTGCGCCGCGCGTGCTGGCGCGCGCGCGTCGCCTCGAGGCGGGCCAGGCCGGTGGCGGCGTCGCCGCGGACGAGGTCGACCATGGCCTGCACGTGGGCGATCAGCGGCCAGTGCTCAATGGTCACGAGGTGCCGCTCGAGACGGTCCAGGTGGGCCTGCGCCGTCGTCGCGTCGAAGTCCTCGAGCGCCACGAGCGCCTCGCCCACGTGGTACATCGACCCCAGGTAGTCGTCGAGGCGCTCCTGCGGCCACCCCGCGGCGCGGACGCGGGCGGCCATGGCGCGCGCCGCGTGGACCTCCCCCGCCGCGGCGAGCGCCCCGGTGAGCAGGGCGCTCGGGTGCAGCCGGTCGATGCCGTCCGGGCCGGCGGCCGACAGCCCGCGCTCGAACGCCGCGACCGCGCCCGCGGTGTCGCCCGCGTACAGCAGCGTGATGCCCGCCTGGGTGCAGAAGCGCGGCACCTGGGTGCCGAGCTCGGCGTGCTCGGCGGGGTCCATCTCGGCAAGGGTCCGCAGCACCTCCCGCGCGGGCCGCACCGCCCGGTCGGCCTGGCCCACGAGGCGCAGCGCCGCGTTCTCGACCGAGCGGGCGAGGACCCGGTCCGTCGCCGTCGCGGGCGGGACCAGCCGCACCGACGCGAGCGCGAGGCCGAGCAGCACCACCGCGCGACCCCGGTGCTCGGCCCGCGCGTTCAGCGCCAGCGCCTGGATCATCAGCAGGTACGGGTGGCGCCGCAGGCGGCCGAGCGGCACGTCGCCGAGGGCGCCGAGGACGTCGCCCCGGCCCAGCCGGACGATGTCGTGCCAGTGGCGCTTGACCACGGTCTCCGCGAGCACGAGGTCGTCGGCGTCCACGGCGGCGTGCAGGGCCGCCGCCGGCCGGCCGTGGCGCAGCGACCAGGTGGCGACGGTCCGCCGCAGCGCGCGGTACCGGACGGGGTCCGCCGCGCGCCCGCCGTCGCGCAGCACCCGGCGCACCGCCCCGGTGAGGACGAAGAGGTCCTCGTCGGGCCCCGCGGTCCACGTGCCGAGCCCGAGCGCCGCGGCCTCCGCGAGCCGCTCGTGCGCGTCGGGCGCGTCCGTGAGCTCGGCGGCGAGCCCGGCCGTCACCACGTCCGCCGCGGCGATCGTGCGCAGGAAGTCGCGCACGGGCGCGGGCCGGTGCGCGACGTGCTCGTCGAGCATGCGCTCCAGCGTCCGCGTCGCGTCGAGCGTGCCGGTGAGCGCGTGCTCGAGGGCCACGAGCCGGACGACGAGCGCGACGCCGTCCGTGGCGACGTGCACCCGCTCCGCGTCGTGGCGGGCCACCGGGCCCAGCACCGCCACCGTCTCCTCGAGGGTGAGCGCGAGGTCGTCGAGCGTCAGCTCCTCGACGTCGACGCGGGCCCGCGCCTCCCTGCCGCCGATCCGGCACGCGCCGCGCGCGGCGGCCACGACGTGCAGGTCCGGCAGCGCGGCGACGAGCTCGACGAGGTCGTCGTGCACGGCGTCCGGCAGCTCGTCCACGGCGTCGACGACGAGCGTCAGCACGCCGAGGGTCGCGAGAGCGCGGCGCAGCAGCGGGCGCGGCTCGTCGTCCCCCGGGAACGCACCGGCGCCCAGCGCGAGGGGGTGCCCGGGCGGGGCGATCCCCGCGGCGGCGACGCCGTCGGCCACCGCGGCCCAGAAGGCGGCGCGGGACAGGCGCTGCTCGGCGGCGTCGACCCACACGCCGCGCACGTGCGGCGCCGTGCCGGTGTGCGCCCACTCCGCGAGCAGGAGCGTCTTGCCGGCGCCGGCGGGCGCACGCAGCAGCGTCACGGGCGCGCCGGCGTCGAGCCGCGCGACGAGCCGGGGCCGCGGGA
>JAPSIR010000163.1:0-3226 GCA_031178625.1 Cellulomonas sp. | reverse complement strand
ACGTGCGGCGCCGTGCCGGTGTGCGCCCACTCCGCGAGCAGGAGCGTCTTGCCGGCGCCGGCGGGCGCACGCAGCAGCGTCACGGGCGCGCCGGCGTCGAGCCGCGCGACGAGCCGGGGCCGCGGGACGAGCCACGACGGCGTGCGCGGGGTGCCGTGCACGCGGACGGGGACGGACCGGTCGGCGGGCACGGTCATCGACTGTAACCGCGGTCGCGGTCGCGGCCGGCGGACCCGCCGCGGCCGGCGCGCCGCGCGCGGCCGCAGGACGACCGGAGGGCCCCGGCTCGCGCCGAGGCCCTCCGTGGGGTTCGGGACCGGCACGCCGAGAGGCGCGCCGGTCCCGGGGTGGGGCGGGACGTCACCCCGCGGTCACCCGTCGGCGGATCCCGAGCGCCGCCGCACCGGCGAGCAGCAGCAGCGCACCGCCCACGGCGAGCGGCCACGGCTCACCGCCGGTCGTGGCCAGCGGGTCACCGGCGAGCCGGACGGTGGCCGAGTCCTCGGCGCCCACCTGCCCACCGGCCGTGCCCGCCGCCGTGACGGTGGCCGTGTTCCGCACCGACTGCGCGGCGACGTGCTCCGCCGTCAGCGTGAGCGTGGCCGTCGCCGTGGCCGACTGCCCCGGACGCAGGACGCCCGCGGCCCCCGGCCACGCGTACTCCACCGCGGACAGGCCCGCCATGGGGTCGTGCACCGCGACGTCCGTCAGCGTGACCGCACCGGTGTTGGTGACCGTGAACGACCAGCGCACGGTGTCACCCGCGCTCCCCGACCCGCCGGCGAGCGCCCCCGTCTTCTCGAGGGTCACCGCCGGCGCGCCCGGCACGGGCACCCGGTCGGTGTCCGCGTCGCTGACGGTGACGGCGGTGCCGCCCGCCGGTCCGACAGCCGTGGCCGTGGCCGTGTTCTCGACCGCGCCCCCGTCCACGTGGTCCTGCGTGAGCCGGGACGTCGCCGTGGCGGTGACCTGCTCGCCCGGCAGCAGGGTGCCCTCGGCACCCGGCCACGCGTCGACCACGACGGCCGACAGGCCCGGCATCGCGTCCTCGACCGCCACCTGCGTGAGGGTCTGGCTGCCGACGTTGGTGACGACGAACGTCCAGCGGACCTCGTCGCCGACGACGCTCGCCGCGCCCCGCGGCAGCGTGCCGGACTTCACCAGGTCGATCGCGGCGTCGGCCGGGACCGTGACGGTCTCGTCGTCGCTGTCGGACACCGCCGCACCGACGGGCGGCACGCCCGTCACCGAGGCGACGTTGTCGACGTGCCCCGCGTCGGCGTCGGCCTGCGTCAGCACGTACGACGCGCGCGCCGTCACCTGCTGGCCCGGCGCCAGCACGCCCGCCGTGCCCGGCCACGCGTCGACCACGACGTCGGACAGGCCCTCGAGCTCGTCCACCACCGTCACGCCGGTGAGCGTCACGTTGCCGGTGTTGGTCACCGTGAACGTGTAGTCGACGGTGTCGCCCGCGGCGCCCGTGCCGTCACCGGCGAGGACGCCCGACTTCACGAGGTCCACGCCCGGCAGCTGCGGCACGCCCACCGTGGCGGTGTCGTCGTCCTGCACGGTGCCGCCCGCGGGGGCGGTGCCCGTGGCCGTGGCCGTGTTCTCGACCAGGCCCGTGTCGACGTCCGCCTGCGTCAGCGCGTACGTCGCCCGCGCGGTGGCCTGCGCGCCCGGGGTCAGCACCCCGTCGGCGCCCGGCCACTCCCACGCCAGGCCCGAGAGCCCGGGCAGCGGGTCCGTGACCGCCACGTCGGCGAGGGTCACGTTGCCGGTGTTCGTCACCGTGAACGTGAACTCGACCGTGTCGCCCGCCGCGCCCGTCGACGCAGCCGTGAGCGCGCCCGACTTGGCCAGCGCGAGCGCCGGCGCCGCCGGGACGACGACCGTCGCGTCGTCCGTGCCGGACGTCGTGCCGCCGCCGGGCGTCGTACCCGTCGCCGTCGCGGTGTTCTCGACCGCGCCGGCGTCGACCTGCGCCTGCGTCAGGGCGGACGTGGCGGTCGCGGTGACCCGCTCGCCCGGGCGCAGGGTGCCCGCGGTGCCCGGCCAGTCGCCGAACGTCACGGCGGACAGGCCCGGCATGGCGTCGTCGAGCGTGACGTCCGTGAGCGTCAGCCCACCGCTGTTGGTGACGGTGAAGTCCCACTGCACGGTGCTGCCCGCGCCCACCGCACCGGCGGGCAGGGTCCCGACCTTCTCGACCGAGAGCCCCGGCGTGCCGGGCACCGGGACGGTGTCGGTGTCGGAGTCCTCGACGGTCCCGCCGCCGGCGGGTGCGACACCCGTGGCGGTGGCCGTGTTCTCGACCTCACCCGCGTCCACGTCGGCCTGCGTGAGGACCGATGTCGCCGTCGCGGTGACCTGCTGCCCCGGGCGCAGCGTGCCCGCGGCGCCCGGCCAGTCGCCGAACGTCACGGCCGACAGGCCCGGCATGGCGTCGTCGAGCGTGACGTCGCGCAGCGTGACGTCGCCGGTGTTCGTCACGACGAAGGTCCACCGGACCTCGTCGCCGACGACGCTCGCCGCACCGCGCGGCAGCGCGCCGGACTTGGTGACGTCGATCGCGGCGGCCGCCGGCACGAGGACCGTGACGTCGTCGGTGCCGGTCACGGGCGTGCCCGCCGGAGACACCGCGGTCGCGGTCACGACGTTCTCGACGCGGCCCGCGTCGGCGTCGTCCTGCGTGAGGACGTACGACGCGCGCGCCGTGACCTGCTCACCCGGGGCGAGCACGCCGGCGGCACCGGGCCAGGCGCCGAACGTGACGTCCGACAGGCCGGGCAGCGGGTCGTCGAGCGCGACGCCGGTCAGCGTCACGTTGCCCCGGTTGGTGACGGTGAAGGTGTAGTCGACCGTGTCGCCGGCCGCTCCGTCGCCGTCGAGCGCGCCCGACTTCACGACGTCGAGCGACGGCAGCTGCGGCACCGCCACCGTGGTGGTGTCGCCGCCCTCGACCGTGCCGCCGGCCGGCGGCACAGCGGAGCCGGTCACGGTGTTGGTCACGCCGGCGGCGTCGACGTCGGCCTGCGGGAGGACGTACGTCGCCGTCGCGGTGACCGACTGCCGCGGCGCGAGGACGCCCGCGATGCTCGGCCACGTGCCGACCGCGAGGTCCGACAGGCCCGGCATCGGGTCCGCCAGCGTCACGTCCGTGAGCGTCACGTTGCCCGTGTTGGTCGCGGTGAAGGTGAACTCGACCGTGTCCCCGGCGACGCCC
>JAPSIR010000162.1 GCA_031178625.1 Cellulomonas sp. | reverse complement strand
CCACCACGGACTACGACCTCGGCGCGCGCCGCTGGCACGCGACGGGGGAGACGCTCACCGACGCGGACCTCGACGCGATCCGCGCGCACGACGCGATCCTGCTGGGCGCGATCGGCGACCCGAGCGTGCCGTCGGGCGTGCTCGAGCGCGGTCTGCTGCTGAAGCTGCGGTTCGCGCTCGACCACTACGTGAACCTGCGCCCCGGCAAGCTCTTCCCCGGTGTGACGAGCCCGCTCGCCGCGCCGGGTGAGGTCGACTTCGTCGTCGTCCGCGAGGGCACCGAGGGGCCGTACGTCGGCAACGGCGGCGCGATCCGCGTGGGCACCCCCGCGGAGGTCGCGAACGAGGTCAGCGTCAACACCGCGTTCGGCGTGGAGCGCGTCGTGCGCGACGCCTTCGCCCGCGCCGCGGCGCGCCCGCGCAAGAAGCTCACGCTCGTGCACAAGCACAACGTGCTCGTGCACGCGGGCCACCTGTGGCGGCGCACGGTCGAGGCCGTCAACGCGGAGTTCCCCGACGTGACGGTGGACTACCTGCACGTCGACGCGGCGACGATCTTCCTCGTGACGAACCCCTCGCGCTTCGACGTGATCGTCACGGACAACCTGTTCGGCGACATCCTCACCGACCTCGCCGCGGCCATCACCGGTGGCATCGGGCTCGCGGCGTCCGCGAACATCAACCCGGACCGCACGGCGCCGAGCATGTTCGAGCCCGTGCACGGCTCCGCGCCCGACATCGCTGGGCAGGGCAAGGCCGACCCGACGGCCACCGTGCTGTCGGTCGCGCTCCTGCTCGACCACGTCGGCGAGACGGCGGCCGCCCGCCGGGTCGAGGCCGCCGTCGCGGCGGACCTCGCCGAGCGCGGCTCCGCCGAGCGAGTACGGTCGACGGCCGAGGTGGGCAAGGACCTCGCCGCCCGCGTCGCCGGCTGACGCCCCCCGCAGGGGCGCGGCCCGCGACCCGCACCGCCCGACGAGTCCTGACCCCGCAGGTCCGCGCCCGTGCACCCGCACGGGCGGCGGCGCCTGTCCACCCGGCCGTCCGCACCGGTACCGTCGACGTCGACCCTGGTGAAAGGCCCTCCCATGAGCACCCTCGCGACCCCTGCCTCGGCGCAGTCACCCGAGCAGACCCCCGAGCAGACCTTCGAGATCCACGCCTCCGCGCACCCCGTGCCGGACGACGAGCGCGCGGCGGCGCTGGCCGCGCCCCGCTTCGGCACGGTCTTCACCGACCACATGGCGCGCATCAGCTGGTCGCAGGCGACCGGCTGGCACGGCCGCCGCGTCGAGCCGTACGGCCCCCTGCAGCTGGACCCGGCGACGGCCGTCCTGCACTACGCGCAGGAGATCTTCGAGGGCCTCAAGGCGTACCGGCACCCCGACGGCACCGTGTGGACGTTCCGCCCCGAGGCGAACGCCGCGCGGTTCCGGCGGTCCGCGCAGCGCCTCGCCCTCCCCGAGCTGCCGGCGGAGGACTTCCTCGGCGCGATCCGCGCGCTCGTGGGTGTCGACCGCGAGTGGGTGCCGACGGGCGAGGAGACGAGCCTGTACCTGCGCCCGTTCATGTACGCCTCGGAGCGGTTCCTGGGCGTGCGGCCGTCACTCGAGGCGGAGTTCCTCGTCATCGCGTCGCCCGTGGGCCCGTACTTCGCGGGCGGCGTGAAGCCCGTGTCGATCTGGGTGGCGCGCGACTACCACCGTGCGGGCGCCGGCGGCACGGGTGCCGCGAAGTGCGGCGGCAACTACGCCGCGAGCCTGCTCCCGCAGCAGGAGGCGTACGCCAAGGGCTTCGAGCAGGTGTGCTTCCTCGACGACCGCACCGGCACGCAGCTGGAGGAGCTCGGCGGCATGAACGTCGTCGTGGTGCACGCCGACGGCTCGGTCGTGACGCCGCCGGTCTCGGGCACGATCCTCGAGGGCGTGACGCGGTCGTCGATCCTCCGCCTGCTCACCGACGCGGGCCACGAGGTCTCCGAGCAGCCCGTGCTGCTCGACGAGCTGCGCACGGGCCTGGCCGACGGCAGCGTGAGCGAGATCTTCGCATGCGGCACGGCCGCCGTCATGACGCCGATCGGCCGCCTCGCGAGCGACGACTTCGACCTCGTCGTCGGTGACGGAGGGGCCGGCCCGGTGACGACCCGCATCCGTGCCGAGCTGACCGACATCCAGTACGGCCGGGCGGCGGACCGCCACGGGTGGATGACGCAGCTGCTCTGACCGCCTCGGCGCAGCACGCACGGCGGCGGTCCCGGGCGCCCGGGACCGTCGCCGTCCGTCGTCCGCGGCGCCCCCGGCGGCGTCAGGCCGGTACGCGACGCACGGTCCACCCCAGCACGCCCGACAGCAGCGACCACACGGCGACGCCCACGAGCAGGTTGACCACGCCGGTGGCGATGCCCGCCCCCACCCCCGCGCCCGACGTGAGCGGCAGCAGCGTCGCGGCCAGCGTCACGAGCCCGAGGATCCACCCGAAGAACGCGCCGGGGCGCGGCGTGGTGAGCACGAGGACGTGCAGCAGGCCCGCCGCGGCGACCGCGGCCAGCGCACCGCCGAGCACGTACGTCGCCATCGCGGAGCCCGCACCGCCGCCGACGGCGAGGTCGATCCGCAGGATGCGCTCGAGCACGAGGACGCCGACGACGCCGACGAGCGCGGCCACGAGGGCGGTCGCGGCGGCCCCGGACCAGAACCGGCGCGTCTCGACGGTGAGCCGCGTCGCCCGCGGGTCGGCGGGCGCGGCAGGCACGCCTGCCGGCGCCACGGCCGTCGGGGGCGGCACGGTCGCCGGCGGCACGGCGGTCGCGGGCGGCACGGTCGACGGCGGCACGGCCGGCGGTGGCGCCCACGCCGGGGTGGGCGGGTCGGCGGGGCCGCCGGGGGAGGGGTGCGACATGGCCGGCTCCTGTCTCGTCGCCCGCGCCGGTTCCCGGCCCGCGGGCGGAGCACACGCTAGCCCGCGGCGTCCGGTTCGGCACGGAACGCCCGGCTCGTCACCCGCACGGGAAGCTCCGGCGGCGGTCCGGATCGTGGACGTCACCCCCCGCGGCTCGGACCTGTGCCACCATCGCCTCTGTGACCCGCTTCACGCTCATCATCGTGTAGCGCGTCGGCCCACCAGCCGACGCGCAGACCTCCCGTACCCCGGGGGGTCTTTTTGTTGGTCCGCACGCCCGCCCGGCACCACCCCCGCCGGGCGGCACGTCGACCGGGGCACCGGCACCACCCCTCCGCCGGTCGCGGCACCCGCCGCCCGCCCCCGACGCACGCCCGCACCGCCCGAGGAGTCCCCGTGACCGACCGCTCGTTCCACGTCTACGACACGACCCTGCGCGACGGCGCCCAGCAGGAGGGCATCGCGCTGTCGGTGGCCGACAAGCTGACGATCGCCGGCCTGCTGGACGAGCTCGGCGTGGGGTTCATCGAGGGCGGGTGGCCCGGGGCCGTGCCGAAGGACACCGAGTTCTTCCAGCGCGCCGCCAAGGAGCTCGACCTGCGCAACGCCGAGCTCGCGGCGTTCGGCGCGACGCGCAAGCCGGGCACCCGCGCGTCGCAGGACCCGCAGGTGCGGGCGCTGCTCGACTCGGAGGCGCCGGTCGTGACCCTCGTCGCGAAGAGCGACCTGCGGCACGCCGAGCGGGCGCTGCGCACCACCGGCGAGGAGAACCTCGCCATGATCACCGACACGGTGACGTTCCTGCGCCGCGAGGGGCGCCGCGTGTTCGTCGACGCCGAGCACTTCTTCGACGGGTTCGGGTTCGACGCCGCGTACAGCCGCGCGGCGGTGCTTGCGGCGTTCGAGGCGGGCGCCGAGGTCGTCGCCCTGTGCGACACGAACGGCGGGATGCTCCCGGACGAGGTCCGCGACGTCGTGCTCGCCGTGCGGGCCGCGGTCGGGCCGGCCGCGGTGCTGGGGATGCACGCGCACAACGACTCGGGGTGCGCCGTCGCGAACACGCTCGCCGCCGTCGACGCGGGCTGCGCGCACGTGCAGGGCACGGTCAACGGGTACGGCGAGCGGACCGGCAACGCCGACCTGCTGTCGGTCGTGGCGAACCTCGAGCTCAAGCGCGGTCGCCGCGTGCTCGCGCGCGCGGCCGACGGCGACGGCGGCCTGCCGGAGCTCACGCGCATCGCGCACGCGATCAGCGAGATCACGAACATCTCGCCGTTCGCGCGACAGCCGTACGTGGGTGCGAGCGCGTTCGCGCACAAGGCGGGGCTGCACGCGTCGGCCATCAAGGTGGACCCGGACCTGTACCAGCACACCGACCCGGCCCTCGTGGGCAACGACATGCGCATGCTCGTCTCCGAGATGGCCGGTCGGGCGTCGATCGAGCTCAAGGGTCGCCAGCTCGGGATCGAGCTGGCGGCGCACCCCGAGGTGCTGTCGCGCGTGACGGGCCGGGTCAAGGACGCCGAGGCGAACGGCTACACGTTCGAGGCCGCCGACGCGTCGTTCGAGCTGCTGCTCGTGGAGGAGATGGACGGCGCCCGGCCGGCGTACTTCCGCGTCGAGTCCTGGCGGACCATCGTCGAGCGCAACGGCGGGCGCGGCACGCCCGCGGTCGCGGAGGCGACCGTGAAGCTGCACGCGGGCGGCGCGCGCATCGTCGCGACCGCGGAGGGCAACGGCCCGGTGAACGCGCTCGACGAGGCGCTGCGCAGCGCGCTCGTGCGGGTCTACCCGGAGCTCGAGGCGTTCGAGCTCATCGACTTCAAGGTCCGGATCCTCGACCAGACGCACGGCACGGACGCCGTCACGCGCGTGCTCATCGAGACGACGGACGGGCAGACGTCGTGGAGCACCGTCGGCGTCGGCCCGAACCTCATCGAGGCGTCGTGGGAGGCGCTCACCGACTCGGCGATCTGGGGCCTGCGGCACGCCGGCGTGCCTGTCCGCTGACCCGGTCGTCCACCGGACGTCGCGCACAGGTGGGCGCGGCGTCCTAGCCTCGGGGGTGGCCCGACGTCGGGCCCTGGCGAGCGGAAGGAGCCCGCGTGCCCGGCACGGACCCGCAGCACGGCCCGCGTGCCGACGGCGCCGCGGGCGCGCCCTCCCCGGACGCCCCCGTCGCGCCGGCCGACGGGCCGCGGTCCCGCCGACCGTGGGGCCGGTGGGCGCTCGTCGTCGTGCTCGCGGTGGCGGTGCTCGTGCTCGTGCAGCCGTGGCGTGCCGGCGCGCCGGGTGCGACGCCGGCGGCGAGCCCGTCGCCCACACCCACACCCACGCCCACCGCCGCGGGCGGGTCGAGCCCGGCCGCGCCGGGCACGGCGACCTCCGCGGCCGGCCCGTCCGCCGCCGACGTCGTCCTGGACGCCACCAGCCTGCCCGGCCTGCTGCTGACGCGCGCGGACGTGCAGGCCGCCGTCCCGGCCGCGCGGTCGGGCGTGACCGCGGGCCCGGCGGCCGGCCAGACCCCCTGGGGCCTGCCCGCCGGCGGTGCGGTCGAGCCACCGACCTGCACGACCGCGGTGACGGTGGTGCCGGGCCCGCCCGTCGCGCACGACGCGCTCGCGTGGGCCAACGAGGACGTCCGCGTCGAGCAGGACGTGGTCCTCCTGCCGGACCCGGTGGCGGCGCGCGAGGCGTTCCGGGCGCTCGTGACGACGGTCGACGTGTGCACCGAGTACACGGTCGTCGACGCGACGGGCGGCCGGACCCGGTGGGTGACGCAGCCCGCGATCGAGGGGCAGGGGCTCCTGCCGGAGATCGTCCAGGAGGTCACGGTGCGGACGGGCGAGGACGAGGCCCGCGCCCGGTACGTGGGCCACACGCTCGTCGGCAACGCGATCGTCAGCTGGACGGCGACGGCGCTGGACCCGGCCGCGCGCCAGAACGCCGCGGACGTGCTGGGCACCACCGGCGAGGTCAGCATGATGATCGAGGAGCGCGCGCTCGCGGCGGTGCGCGCGCTGCCGTGACACGGCACGGGCCGCCCGGCCCGTGACAGGTGCCGGCTGCGCGATCCGGCGCCGCGTGTCTGGCCGCACGTCCCGCCTAGGGTGGGCCCGTGCACGGTGAGTACAAGGTGCCCGACGGCAAGCTCGTGGTGGTCGACCTCGACGTCCGGGAGGGGCGGCTGGCGGACGTTCGGGTGTCCGGCGACTTCTTCCTCGAGCCGGACGACGCGCTCGACGTCCTCGGCGACGCGCTCGCCGGTGTGGCGCGGGACGCGCCGGTGGCCTCGCTCGTGCAGGTGCTCGACGACGCCCTGACGCTCGCGCAGCAGCAGGGCCGCCTCGCCGGCCCCGTCGCCATGGTCGGGTTCGACACGCGCGCCGTCGCCGTGGCGGTCCGGCGTGCGCTCGGGCTGTCGACCGCCTGGTCCGACCACGAGTTCACGCTCCTGGACCCCGGCGTCGTGCCGCCGGCGATGCACACCGCGCTCGACCAGGTGCTCACCGAGGAGCTCGCGGCAGGCCGGCGCGGACCGACGCTGCGGTTCTGGGAGTGGCAGGAGCCCGCCGTGGTCATCGGCTCCTTCCAGTCCCTCGCCAACGAGGTCGACGCCGAGGCCGCCGCCCGGTACGGCATCACCGTGGTGCGTCGTATCAGCGGCGGCGGCGCCATGTTCATGGAGGCCGGCAACTGCATCACGTTCTCGCTGGTCGTGCCGCCCTCGCTCGTCGACGGCATGTCCTTCGAGGACTCCTACACGTTCCTCAACCAGTGGGTGCTCGGCGCGCTCGCGGACGTGGGCGTGCGGGCGACGACGACCGGGCTCAACGACATCGCGTCCCCGGCGGGCAAGCTGGCGGGGTCCGCGCAGAAGAGGCTCGCGAGCGGCGGCGGCGGCGCCGTGCTGCACCACGTGACGATGTCCTACGACATCGACGCGGACAAGATGCTCGAGGTGCTGCGGATCGGCCGGGAGAAGATGTCCGACAAGGGCACCCGGTCGGCGGCGAAGCGCGTCGACCCGGTGCGGTCGCAGACGCAGCTGCCGCGCGAGCAGGTCATCGCGGCGTTCGTGGCGCACTTCCGCGCGCGGTACCGCACGGTGGACGGCGAGCTGCGGCCCGCGGAGCTCGAGCGTGCGCGCGAGCTGGTGGCGACGAAGTTCACCGACCCCGGCTGGACGGCCCGCGTGCCCTGACGGCGCCCGCGGGCGACCCGCTCAGTGCGGCCAGGT
>JAPSIR010000161.1 GCA_031178625.1 Cellulomonas sp. | reverse complement strand
CCTGGGCCTGGGCCTGGGACGGTCGGCGCGGCCTGGGACGGTCGCCGGTACCCGCGCCGGCGGTCGCTCGTCGAGGCCGGCTCGACGGTGCTGCGCGTGACGGCCGACGACTGCGCGCGGCCCGAGGAGCTGGTCGCGCGGGTGGTCCGCGCGGCGCCGGCCCTGCGCCCGGCCGTCCGCCGGCGCCCGCTGCCGGCGGCGTGACGCGCCGCGGCCCCGGGGCGCGGACGTGCGAGGTCGCGCAGACCGCGCGAGATCGCGGGCTCGGACCCGCGACCTCGTAGGCGATCCGCGACGTGGCAGGGGAACCCGCGACCTGACAGGGAACACGCGACCTGGCAGGGAGACCGCGATCTCACAGGGAACGCGTGACCTCGCAGCGAACCCGTGAGGTCGCGGGGACTGCGCGAGGTCGCGGGCTCGAACCTGCGACCTCGCGAGGAACCCGCGACCTCGTGGGAACCCGTGAGGTCGTGCGAATCTGCGCGAGGCCCCAGGCTGCGACCCGCGACCTCGGCGGCGTTCGCGGCCTCGCGGCCGGTCAGATGTAGATGGCCGGGTCGTCGACCTCGGCGTCGAACGGTGCCGCGGCGGGGCGACGACGCACCTGGGCGGGCACGCCGACGGCGATCGCGCCCGCGGGGACGTCCGTGATGACGACGGCGTTCGCGCCGACCTGCGCGCCGTCGCCGACCCACACGGGGCCGAGGACCTTCGCGCCCGCGCCGACCACCACGCGGTCGCCGAGCGTGGGGTGCCGCTTGCCCCGCTTCATCGTCTTGCCGCCGAGCGTGGACCCGTGGAACAGGACGACGTCGTCCCCGACCTCCGCGGTCTCGCCGACGACCACACCCATGCCGTGGTCGATGAACAGGCGTGCGCCGATGCGCGCGCCCGGGTGGATCTCCACGCCCGTCAGCGCGCGCGCCGCCTGCGAGAGGAGCCGCGCCGGCAGCCGCAGGGGCACGACCTGCCACATGCGGTGCGCGAGCCGGTACACCCAGATGGCGTGCACGCCCGGGTAGCCCAGCGCGACCTCCAGGCGCGACCGGGCCGCGGGGTCGTGGCCGTGCGCCGCGTCGAGGTCGTCGAGCAGCACGCGCAGGAAGTCGGTCAGGTGTCGCATGGGGTTGCTCCGTCGCCGGGAGGTCGCGTGGGGGGCGCGGGATGACGACGCCCGGCCGCCGTCGTGGGACGGCGGCCGGGCGGCGGTGTCAGTCGAGCAGGTCGGCGTACAGCACCGACGTGAGGTAGCGCTCGCCGAACGACGGGATGATCGTGACGATCAGCTTGCCGGCGTTCTCGGGCCGCTTGGCGAGCTCGGCCGCCGCGTACAGCGCTGCGCCGGACGAGATGCCGACGAGGAGGCCCTCCTCGCGCGCCGCGCGGCGCGCCCACGCGACGGCCGTCTCGGCGTCGACGTCGACGATCTCGTCGTACACGGAGGTGTCGAGGATGTCGGGCACGAAGTTCGCGCCGATGCCCTGGATCTTGTGCGGGCCGGGGGCGCCGCCGTTGAGGATCGGCGACTCGGCCGGCTCGACGCCGACGACCTGCACGCCCGGCTTGCGCTCCTTGAGCACCTGGCCGACACCCGTGATGGTGCCGCCCGTGCCGATTCCGGCGACGAGGATGTCGACCTCGCCGTCCGTGTCGGCCCAGATCTCCTCCGCCGTCGTGCGGCGGTGCACCTCGGGGTTCGCCTCGTTCGCGAACTGCCGGGCCAGGATCGCGCCGGGGCGCTCCGCGACGATCTCGTTCGCGCGGTTGACGGCGCCCTTCATGCCCTCGGAGCCCGGCGTGAGGATCAGCTCGGCACCGAACGCGCGCAGCAGCGCGCGGCGCTCCTTCGACATCGTCTCCGGCATCGTCAGCACGACGTCGTAGCCGCGGGCCGCACCGACGAACGCGAGCGCGATGCCCGTGTTGCCCGACGTGGCCTCGACGATCGTGCCGCCCGGCTTCAGGTCGCCCGACCTCTCGGCCGCGTCGATGATCGCGACGCCGATGCGGTCCTTGACGGAGTTGGCCGGGTTGTAGAACTCGAGCTTGCCGACGACGGTCGCGCCGGCACCCTCGGTGAGCTTGTTGATGCGGACCAGCGGGGTGTTGCCGACGAGCGCGGTCGCGTCCTCGTAGATGCGTGCCATGGTTCCTCTTCGGTCGGTGCCGCCGCGGGCGGCAGTGGGGGACGGTGCGGGCTGCGGGTCGCGGCGGGGCCGCGACGGTGGTGCGGGGGTGCAGGCCGCGTGCCGGTCGGTCCCATCGTGCGGGAGGAACGGTCCGGGTGCCGGACGACGGCCTGCCGGGGCGAGCGCTGGCGCGCGGTGGTGCGGGTGCGGTGCGCGCCCGGGCGGCGCGCGAGCAGCCAGCGCTCTACCGACAGCGACAACACGCCGCGAGGGCGCGCACGACGGGGGCGGCAGCGGCGTGGTGCGCGCTCATCGCTCTCCTCGTCGGGGTGGGGACCGGTGCAGCGCACCCGTCCCGGTGTCGTCCGTGGGCGCGGCGCACGTGCACGCCGGTCCGGGGCGACCGTAGCGGGCGCACGACCCGCCCGCAAAGGTCGTCCGCGGAGCGTCGCCCGTCAGGACGCCTGCGGGCCCGCGCCGACCGCGCGCAGCCACGCCTCGGCGAGCAGCCCGTGGCCCGCGGGCGTCGGGTGCACGCCGTCGTACGCCCACCGCTCGGGCGACGTGCGCACCACGGCGGCCGCGAACAGCCCGTCGGCGGGCACGAGCACGGCGCGCAGCTCGGCCGCGAGCCGGCGGACGACCGCGATGCGCGGGTCGAGGTCCGGGCGCCACAGGTGCTGCTGCGCCGTCACGGGCACGACGAACGGCTCGACGAGGACCAACCGCGCGTCGAGCCGCTCGCGGGCGGAGTCGAGGACCGCGCGCAGGTGCTCCTCGTACTCCTCGGCGGTGGTCACCGTGCCCTCGGTGAACCGGCGCCACGTGTCGTTGACGCCGACCAGCACCGAGACGACCGTCGGCCCGAGCGCGAGGCCGTCGACCTCCCACCGGTCGCGGAGCATGCGTGCGGTGTCCCCGCCGACGCCCCGGTTGAGGAACTCCAGGCCGTGCTCGGGCAGCCGCGCGCCCGCGAGAGCCGCCACGATCCCGGCGTAGCCGTGGCCCAGACTCGCCGGGTCGCTGCGGTCGCGGCCCCAGTCGGTGATCGAGTCGCCGGTGAGGAGCACGCGGTCGCCGGGACGCAGGAGCGGGGACGTCGTCGTCACGTCGCCACCCCACCACGCCGGGGCCGCCCCGGGGAAGCCGGGGGAGCGCGCCGGGGAGCACGGTGGAGCCGAGGGAGCCCTGTCGCGTGCGCGGGTGCGGTGGGAGACTCGTGGACGGCGGTGCGTGCGGGGCCGCGGGGCCGCCCTCGGCCCCGTCCGTCCTCCCGCATCCGCCGCGGCAGGGGGCGAGCGTGGCCGACGGTGCTGGTGACGCAGCCGGCGACGCAGCCGACGCGGAGGTGGACGTCGTGGTGGTGGGCGCGGGACTCTCCGGCCTCGCGGCCGCGCGGGTCCTCGAGCGCCACGGCCTGGCGGTCCGCGTGCTCGAGGCCCTCGACCGGGTCGGCGGCCGGGTGCTCTCCGCGACCGTCGCGGGCGCGCACGTCGACCTCGGCGGCACGTTCGTGGGGCCCGACCACGAGCGCGTCACGGCGCTCGCCGACGCGGTGGGCGTCCGGCGCCGCCCCACGTACGACGGCGGCGACAACCTGCTCCGGTGGCGCGGCGACCTGCGGCGGTACCGGGGGACGATCCCGCCGGTGGGCCCCGCGGCCCTCGTGGACCTCGCGCGCGTCCGGGCGTCGTTCGGGCGGGCGTGCCGCGCCGTCCCGCCGGGCCGGCCCGGGGACGCGCGCGACGCCGACCGCCTGGACGCGACGTCGCTCGACGGCTGGCTCCGCGCGCGCCGCGCCACCACCGCCACCCGGGATTTGATGGCGGTGGTCGCGCGGACGTCCTGGGGGTGCGAGCCCGCCGAGATCTCGCTCCTGCACGTGCTGCACCACGTCGCCCGGGCCGGGGGCCTCGACCGGATGCTCGACACGCGCGGCGGCGCGCAGGAGCAGCACCTCGTCGAGGGTGCGCAGGAGGTCGCGGTGCGTGTCGCCGCCGCGCTGCGACCGGGCGCCGTGGTGCTCGGGTCGCCGGTCCTGCGCGTCGACCGGGGCGAGCGCACCGTGACGGTGCGCACCGACCGGGGGACCACGACGGCGCGCCGCGCGGTGGTGACCGTGCCGCCGGCGCTGCGCCGCCGCATCCGGTTCGAGCCGCCGCTCCCGGCGCGGCACCGGCGGCTCGCGCAGCGGTGGGCCCCCGGCGTCCTGTCGAAGGCGTACGCCGTCTACGACCGGCCGTTCTGGCGCGACGCGGGGCTGAGCGGCATGACGGTCGGCGACGCGGGCCCGGTGTTCATCACCGTCGACGCCGGCCCCGTCGACGGGTCGCGGGGCGTCCTGCTGTGCTTCGTCGGTGGTCCCGACGCGCGGGCGTGGGAGGTCGCGGCTCCCGGGGAGCGGCGGGCGGGCGTGCTGCGCTCGCTCGCGTACCTGTTCGGCCGCCGTGCGCTCGCGCCGCTCGGGTACGTCGACCAGCGGTGGGCCGAGGAGGACTGGTTGGGCGGCGGGCCGACGGCCGTGCCCGGACCAGGGGCGGTCGTGCCGCTCGACGAGGCCCTGCGCGAGCCGGTGGGCACCGTGCACTGGGCCGGCACGGAGACCGCGACCCGGCTGGCCGGGTTCATGGACGGCGCGGTCTCGGCGGGGGAGCGCGCGGCACGTGAGGTGGTGCGCGCGCTGGCGCTCGAGGACGGTGCCGGCGGCGGTATCGGCGGCGGTGTCGGCAACCCCGGCAGGGGTGCCGGGTCAGGGGAGCGGACGACGGGAATCGAACCCGCGTAGCCAGTTTGGAAGACTGGGGCTCTACCATTGAGCTACGTCCGCGCAGGTCCGCCGCGTCGCCGTGCCCGCGCCACTCGCGTGACGGGGACCGGCGGCTCTCGGACCGCGGCACCCAGGGTAGCGGGTGCGGCCGGGCGCGACGCGCACGCCCCGGCGCGCCGACGCGGCTGCCACCGCCGTCGTGCGGTCGGACGTGCGCCCACGGGATGTGGCGCAGGTTGGTAGCGCGTCCGCTTTGGGAGCGGAAGGTCGCGGGTTCGAATCCCGCCATCCCGACCACGGGGAGGCGCGCCGGCGCGGGACCGCCCGGCCCCTGCCGCCGGGCCGCTGCTTTGGGACGGGTCGACCCCGTGACGTAGCATCGAGGGTCGCGTGTGCGCCGGTGCCGGCTGATCGAGCCGGGTGCGCAGCCGCCCGCGACACCAGCGCCCGAACCGCGCGCCCATCCGGCGCGAGACCGTGCCAGCCCGTCGGACCCGCCGGCGCATGGCCATGACCAGTGGGAGACCATCGAAGTGAAGAGCGCCGTCGAGACCCTGGAGCCGACCAAGGTCAAGCTGACCGTCGAGGTGACGTACGACGAGCTCAAGCCGAGCATCGACCACGCGTACAAGCACATCGCGGAGCAGGTGACGGTGCCGGGCTTCCGCAAGGGCAAGGTGCCGCCGCGCATCATCGACCAGCGCGTGGGCCGCCCCGCCGTGCTGGAGCACGCGATCAACGAGGGCCTGTCCGGCTTCTACGCCGAGGCCGTCCGCGAGAACTCGCTGCGCCCGCTGGGCCAGCCGGACGTGCAGGTCACGAAGGTCCCCGGCCTGACCGCCGCGCCGCAGGGCGAGGAGGGTGAGCTGCACTTCACCGCCGAGGTCGAGGTGCGTCCCGAGATCACGCTGCCCGCGCTCGACGGCCTGGCCGTCCAGGTGGACGACGTCGCGGTGGACGACGAGGACGTGCAGGGCCGCCTCGACGCGCTGCGCGAGCGCTTCGGCTCGCTCGTCGGCGTCGACCGCCCGGCGCAGGAGGGCGACTACGTCGTCCTCGACCTCACCGCGACGATCGGCGAGGAGCAGGTCGACCAGGTCTCCGGCGTGAGCTACCAGATCGGCTCGGGCAACATGCTCGAGGGCCTCGACGAGGCGCTCACGGGCCTGTCGGCCGGCGAGTCGACGACGTTCGAGACCGCGCTGGCCGGCGGGGAGCGCGCGGGTGAGCAGGCCCAGGTCTCCGTCACGGCCACCGCCGTCAAGGAGCGTCAGCTGCCCGAGGCCGACGACGAGTTCGCGCAGCTCGCGAGCGAGTTCGACACGCTCGAGGAGCTGACGGCCGACCTGCGCGAGCAGGTGGCCCGCACCAAGGCGTCGAACCAGGCCGTGCAGGCGCGCGACCTGCTGCTCGAGCAGCTCGTCGAGGCCGTCGAGATCCCCGTCCCGTCGGGTGTCGTCGAGGCCGAGGTGCACCGCCACCTGGAGGGCGAGGGGCGCCTCGAGGACGACGAGCACCGCGCCGAGGTGACGGAGCAGGCGCAGACCGCGCTGCGCAACCAGATCCTGCTGGACACGCTCGCCGAGCAGCTCGAGGTCAAGGTCGGCCAGGGCGAGCTCATCGACTACCTCGTGAACGCGTCGCGCCAGTACGGCATGGACCCGAACACGTTCATCCGCACGCTGGACGAGCAGGGACAGATCCCCGCCATGGTCGCCGAGGTCGCGCGCTCGAAGGCGCTCGCCGTCGCGCTGCGCCGCATCACGGTGACGGAGCAGTCCGGCGCCACGGTGGACCTGTCCGAGTTCGTCGGCTCGGACGAGGACGACGCCGCGATCGAGCAGGCCGAGGCCGAGGCGGGCGCCGCCGAGGACGCGCAGGCGCAGCCGGTCGCCGACGAGGACGGCGAGCAGGACGCCAAGGCCTGACCGCCCCGCACGCACGGACGGCCCCGCGACGCCACGTCGCGGGGCCGTCGTGCGTCCCGGCGACGGCCCGTGCGACCGTCCCCGTGACGGCGCTGCGCCGACAGCGAAACGACGCGGCGGCGGGACGTGTCGCGGCTGGTCCGGGCGTTAGGGTCGCTGCAACGCACGGCTGGTGCGGTGCACGAGCACCGCCGGCCTGCGGCACGACGCAGCCAGACGAAGGAGCCTTCGTGAACGAGCAGGTCCCGGCAATCGCCCGGGCGGAGTCCGCCGGACTCGGCCTCAACGACAGCATCTACAACCGTCTGCTCCGCGAGCGGATCATCTG
>JAPSIR010000160.1 GCA_031178625.1 Cellulomonas sp. | reverse complement strand
CAGGGGTCCATGTCCGCCGCCAGCACCTCGACGTCGCCGCGGCGCAGCAGCGAGCGGATGACGGCGACCCCGGCGGGACCGCCGGCTCCCGTGACGAGCACCCGGGTCATGCCACCACCCCTTCGTCGTGCTGCCGACCCCGCGCGGCGGGTGCCGCCGCGCGCTCACCCCCGCCGACCGCCGCCGCGGACCGCACCGTCTCGAGCGGTTCCACGTACGTGCCGGTGCCGAACCGCGACCAGTACCGCGCCGTCGCGCGGACGACGTCCGGCAGCATGTAGTCGCGGTGCGACTGCGACGCGAAGGCCGCGAGCATCTCCAGCTTCGTGTCGACGAAGCCGTCCACGGGCACGAACCGGTCGGGCCGGTAGTCCACCGTGGCCGACGGGCTCTGGAAGCAGGCGAGCGACGGCACGCGCCGCGTCGCGACGGCGACCGCCTCGTGCACGGCTCGGTGGTCCTGGTGCCGGTCGTTCTTCGAGTGCGTGTAGCAGATCGTCGGGCGCACGTCGGCGACCGTCTGCTCGATGACGCCGATCAGCCCGTCGGCCTGCGCCATCCGCGTGTCCGGGAAGTCGTGCAGGAACAGCCGGGCGCCGATGACGGCGGACGCCGCGAGCGCCTCGCGCCGCCGCGCGTCGGCGTCGCCGCCGACCGCCCCGCCCGACATCGTCAGCACGACGACGGTGTCCCCCGCCGCCCGGTGCGACGCGAGCGTCGCGCCCACGCCGATCTCCACGTCGTCCGGGTGCGCGCCGACGGCTAGCACGACCGCCCCGGAGCCGGCGGTCGCGCGACGGCGGCCCTCCGCCGCGAGCGCCGTGACGCGGTCGAGCAGCGTGCCGGCGGCGACGGGCTTCACGAGGAACTCGTCGGCGTCGCGCCGCAGCGCCTCGACGGCGTAGTCGACGCTCGCGAACGCCGTCATGACGGCCACCGGCACGCCGGGCGCACGGGAGCGGAGCTCGACGAGCAGCTCGAGGCCGCTCATGCCCGGCATCTGGATGTCGGTGACCACCGCGTCGAACGTCCGCTGCGCCACCTCGGCGAGGGCGGACGCGGGGTCGTGCACGACGGTGACGGACATGCCGCCCCGCCGGCTCAGCACCGTGCGCACGTACTGCGCGGTGTCGACGTCGTCCTCGACCACGAGGACCTCGTACTGCTCGCCCGCCACCCTGCTCTCCCCCCGACGGCTCGGACAACGCTAACCCGCGCGCAGGACCGCGGCGCACGCGTGGGGCGACCTGGACACGCGTCTGACCAGGCCTTTCGGGCGTTTGGGACGAGCCGGGCGAAGTCTCACCCGGTCGGCACGCGTTCGACGCCCCGGCCCCCGCAGGTGCGGGTGCCGGGGCGTCGTCGTCGCGGTCGGGAGCCGTCAGCCCCGCACGCCCACCGCGCCCTCGCGGGCGGGGACGGTCGCGTCCGTGGTGTCGGACTCCGCCGACTCCTCGCGCGCCTGCTCGACCTCGTCGGTGAACAGGTCGTCGACGCGCGCCGACTCGTACCGCGCGACGTCGAGGATGCCCTCGCGCTTCGCGACGATCGCGGGCACGAGCGCCTGCCCGCCGACGTTCACCGCGGTGCGGCCCATGTCGAGGATCGGGTCGATGGCGAGGAGCAGACCGACGCCGGCCAGCGGCAGGCCCAGGGTGGAGAGGGTCAGGGTGAGCATGACGACCGCCCCGGTGAGGCCCGCGGTCGCGGCGGAGCCGACCACGGAGACGAACGCGATGAGCAGGTAGTCGGTGACCGACAGGTCCACGCCGAACAGCTGCGCGACGGTGATCGCGGAGATCGCCGGGTAGATCGAGGCGCAGCCGTCCATCTTGGTGGTCGCGCCGAGCGGCACCGCGAAGGACGCGTACGAGCTCGGGACGCCGAGGTTGCGCTCGGTGACGCGCTGCGTGACGGGCAGCGTGCCGATGGACGAGCGCGAGACGAAGGCCAGCTGGATGGCGGGCCAGGCGCCGCGGAAGTACGCGCCGATCTTCAGGCCGTTGGTGCGCAGCAGCACCGGGTAGACCACGAACAGCACGATCGCGAGACCGGTGTAGATGGCGGCGGCGAACGTCGCGAGCGGCGCGAGCAGGTCCCAGCCGTAGGTCGCGACGGCGCGGCCGATGAGGCCGAGGGTGCCGAGCGGCGCCAGGCGGATGACCCACCACAGGACCTTCTGCACGACGGCGAGCGCGGACCGGCTGAACGCGAGGAACGGCTCCGCCGCCTTGCCGGTGCGCAGCGCGGCGATGCCGACGACGAGTGCGATGACGACGATCTGCAGCACGTTGAACGAGATGGACGTGTCGGCGGTCAGCGCACCGTCGGCGCCGGCCTCGACGCTCGTGTCGCCGCCCAGGCCGAGGAAGTTGCCGGGGATCAGGCCGTTGAGGAAGTCCAGCCAGCTCCCGGTCGTGCCCGGCTCCGTCGCCTCGTCGGTGCTGAGCGTCGTGCGCGAGCCCGGCTGGAACACCAGACCGAGCGTGATGCCGACCACGACGGAGATCGCGGCGGTGATCGCGAACCACAGCAGCGTCTGCCCGGCGAGCCGGGCCGCGTTCGTGACCTGCCGCAGGTTCGCGATCGACGCCACGATCGCGAGGAACACGAGCGGCGGGACGATCGCGCGCAGGAGCGTGACGAACGCGGATCCGATCTCGCTGAGCGTGGTGGTGAGCCAGTTCGGGTCGCCGTCGGCGTTCACGGGGCCCATGCGCAGGGCGATCCAGCCGAGCAGGACGCCGAGGCCGAGGCCGAGGAGCACCTGGACGGTGAAGGACGGCATCCGCAGGCGGCGCCGGGGCGGCGCGGGCGTGGCGGTGGTGGAGCTGGTGGACACGGGTTCGGTGCCTTTCGAGCAGGCGCACGGGGGCGCCGGTCGGCATGCGTGCGGGTCTGGTCACGCGGGTGCGGGGGTGCCCCGACGAGAGGGGCACGGCGGCCCGGCGGCGGGGCCGGGCGGGCGGCCCGTCCACCGACGGGACGGCGGAAGCGGGTGCGGGACGTGCGTCGCTGCGGGGCGCGCCCGGGCTCAGCGAGCGGAGGGCGTCAGTGCGCGCAGCGGGGACGGGGACGTGCGACAGAGCGCGCTGGCGACCCGGCGGAGGTCGACGGCGCGGCGCTCGGTCAGGTGCCACGTGCTCACGTGGGGCGGTCTCCCGGTGTCGTCGTCACGGCCGCGTGGTGCCGGCCGTGGGTGTCAACACCTTCTCACGGGACTTCATTCCCGCGCGGGCGGAGGGACGTGCGCAGCCGGTCAGCGCGTCACGAGCCCCGTGACGGGGTCGCGGCCCGTCAGGCAGTACGGCAGCCCGGCCGGGTCGCGCAGCACGGTCCACCCGTGTCCCTCGGCGACGTGCGCGGCCCCCAGAGCGCGGTGCTCCGCGGCCACGGCGGTGCGCGTCGGCCCGCACGCCACGTCGAGGTGCGCGCCGACGCTCGTGCGCGGGTCGTCGTCCCCGAGCCGCTGCAGCATGACGCGCAGCGGCACGCCCGCCGGGCGCTCCAGGACCGTGAACTCCGGGCGGGAGCCGGTGCGCGCCGCCCACCCGGTGAGCGCCGACCAGAACGCGCGCTCGGCGTCGAGCAGCGGCGCCGGTACGTCCAGGCACACCTGGTCGACGCGCTGCGCAGCACCGCCGGGCCCGACCACGGGCTCGGGCCGGCGCCGTTCGCCGCCGTCCGGGACGACGCAGAGGACGAACCCGCCGGGCGAGACGAGGACCACGTGCTCCTCCCGGTGCACCTCGGTCGCGCCGAGGTCGCGTGCGAGGGCGGCGTGGGCCGCGACGTCCGCCACGTGCAGGTCGACGTGGACGCGCGGCGCGCGGCCGGTGCGCTGCACCCGCAGGTAGGGGTCGCCGTCGGGCGGGAGCAGGGTGGCGAACTCGCCCTGCGGACCCCGGACCGGGGACCGGGTGCTGCGCGTCACCGCGCACCAGAACGCCGTCCCGGCGTCGTGCACGGCGGCCGGCAGGTCGAGGAAGGCGGTCGTCCACACCACGGGCACGTGCGCGACGCTACCCCTCCCGCCGGCACCCGTCGGCCTCCTCCTCGGTGCTGAGTCGGGGGGCCGGACGGCTCCACCCGTCGACGGTGCCGGACCACCACCGCGGCGTGGCAGGGTGGCGATCGTGACGACCGCCGCCCCGCCCGTGCCGCCCGCCGCGGTGCCGGCGGGCACGCCCGACACCCCGGAGCGCGCGGCCCTCACCGAGATCGAGGCACGGCGGCTCGGCCCGGTCCGCCGCTTCTTCGTGCTCCACCCCGGCGCGATGGACGCGGTCGTCATCGCCGTCTACGCGCTGCCCGCGCTCGTGGTCGGCGTGCTGTCGGCCGACCTCGTGCGCGGCAGCGTCCTCACCCCCGAGCAGGCGCAGCGGGCGGCGGTCGCCACGCTGGTGAGCGTCGTGGTGGGCGGGACCGCGCTGGGGTGGCGCCGGCACCGTCCCGTGCTCGTCGCCGGGGTCGTCACGGCGCTCGGCGTGCTGTCGCTCGCCGCGTCCGGGACGGTCGGCACGCTGGACCTCGCGCTGACGTTCGCGATGTACGCCGTCGCCGCGAACCGTGCGCCGCGGGTCACGTGGCTGACGTTCGGCGTGACGTTCGTCGTCCTCGCGGGCGCCATGTGGGGCTGGCAGTCGGACGAGATCACGACGGCCTCGGTCGAGGCCGTCGACGCGCGGGCGCCACAGGCCACCGACCCGTCGACGGGCACGGTGCCCGGCCCCCGAGCCGGCACCGGCGCCGTCGTCGCACCGCAGCCGATGGACTCCGTCGCGTCGCGCGTGGTCGGCATGTCCACGCAGCTCGCGCTGATGCTCATCGCGACGTCCATCGGCACCAGCGTGCGCAACCGCCGCCTGCACGTCGCCGAGCTCGTCGCGCGGACCAACGCCCTGGCGCGCGAGCGCGACCAGCAGGCGCGCATCGCCCGGTCGGAGGAGCGGACCCGGATCGCCCGGGAGATGCACGACGTCGTGGCGCACAGCATCTCCGTGATGATCGCCCTCTCCGACGGCGCGTCGGCGGCCCTGCGCCGGTCGCCCGACCTGTCGCGGACCGCGCTCGACGAGCTGTCCGCGACCGGACGCTCGGCCCTCGCGGAGATGCGCCGCGTCCTCGGCGTCCTCGACGACGACGGCGCACCGCTCGCGCCGCAGCCCGGCAGCCACGACCTCGCCGCGCTCGTCGAGCGCTTCCGGACCGCCGGCCTGCCCGTCGAGGACCACGGCCTGGGCACCGCGCTGCCCGCGGAGGCCACCCTGCAGATCGCCGTGCACCGCGTCGTCGCGGAGGCGCTGACCAACGCGCTGCGCCACGCCCACGGCACGCCGCACGTCCGCCTCTGCCTGACGCGCACCCCCACCGCCGTCGAGGTCGAGGTGCTCGACGACGGCCCGCGCGGGCCCGTGCCGCACGCCGGCGGCTCCGGCCGGGGCCTCATCGGCATGCGGGAGCGCGCCGCGGTCTACGGCGGCACCGTCGAGGCCGGACCACGCACGGAGGGCGGGTGGCGCGTGCACGTCACCCTCCCCTGGACCACGACCACGGAGGACGCATGACCCGGGTGCTGCTCGTCGACGACCAGGCGCTGCTGCGCATGGGGTTCCGCCTCGTGCTCGACGCCGAGGACGACCTGGAGGTCGTCGGCGAGGCGGGCGACGGCCGCGCCGCGATCGAGCAGGTGGCGGCCCTGCGGCCGGACGTGGTCCTGATGGACGTGCGCATGCCCGGCATGAACGGCATCGACGCCACCGAGCGGCTGGTCGCGGCGCACCCCGGCACGCGCGTCCTCATCCTCACGACCTTCGACCTCGACGAGTACGCGTTCGCCGCGCTGCGCGTGGGCGCCAGCGGGTTCCTGCTCAAGGACGCCCGCCCGGCGGAGCTCGTCGCGGCGATCCGGTCGGTCGCGTCCGGGGACGCCGTGGTGTCCCCGCGCGTGACCCGGCGGATGCTCGAGATGTTCTCCGGCCAGCTCCCCGCGGTGCAGGACGGCGCGGACGAGGACGGCGTGCACCCGCGCCTGCGCGAGCTGACGCCGCGCGAGCTCGAGGTGCTGCAGCACGTCGCCGAGGGGCTGTCGAACGGGGAGATCGCGACGGCGCTGTTCCTGTCGGAGGCGACGGTGAAGACCCACGTCGGCAACATCCTCGCGAAGCTGCGCGTGCGCGATCGCGTGCAGGCGGTCGTCCTCGCGTACGAGACGGGCGTCGTGGGCGTCGGCCGGCCGGGCCGCCCCGCGCGCTGACCGCGCGCCGCCCCGATGAGTTCGCCGGCACCCGCCGGTCGGACGCTGGTGGACGCACCGCGACCGCGGGAACCCGGAGAGGGAGAAGCACCATGACCGACACGACGACGTACCGCACCCTCGACGTCCCCGGCGCGACGATCGCGTACGACGTGCGCGGACCGCTGCCGACGGCCGACGGCCGGCCGCCGCTCGTGCTGATCGGCCAGCCGATGGACGCGTCCGGGTTCGGCACGCTCGCGTCTTACCTGACCGACCGCACCGTCGTCACGTACGACCCGCGCGGCCTCGGCCGCAGCACGCGCACGGACGGCACCACGCGGCAGGACCCGCGGCAGCAGGCCGAGGACCTGCACGCGCTCGTCACCGAGCTCGGCACCGGCCCGGTGGACCTCTTCGGCTCGAGCGGAGGGGCGGTCACCGGCCTGGCCTGGGTGACGGCGTACCCGCACGACGTGGCGACGCTCGTGGCGCACGAGCCGCCCCTCGTCCGCCTCCTGCCCGACGCCGACCGGGCCCTCGCCGCGGACGCGCGCGTCGGCGCCGCGTACGCCGAGGGCGGCTGGGGCGCCGGCATGGCCGCCTTCATCGTCATGACGTCGTGGGAGGGCGAGTTCCCGGAGGACTTCCTCGCCGAGCTCCCCGACCCGGCCCAGTTCGGGCTGCCCACCGAGGACGACGGGTCGCGCGACGACCCGCTGCTGTCCGACGCGTCGAAGGCCGTCTCGGGCTACGAGCCGGACGTCGACGCGCTGCGCGCCTCGCCCACGCGTGTCGTCCTCGCCGCCGGCGAGGAGAGCCTGGCGATCATCACCGGCCGCACGACGCAGGCGCTCGCCGACCGCCTCGGCACGACCGTCGAGGTGTTCCCCGGTGGGCACGGCGGGTTCCTCGGCGACGAGTTCGGCATGCCGGGCA
>JAPSIR010000159.1:1295-7182 GCA_031178625.1 Cellulomonas sp. | reverse complement strand
GAGGAGAGCCTGGCGATCATCACCGGCCGCACGACGCAGGCGCTCGCCGACCGCCTCGGCACGACCGTCGAGGTGTTCCCCGGTGGGCACGGCGGGTTCCTCGGCGACGAGTTCGGCATGCCGGGCAGGCCGGCGGAGTTCGCGGTCCGCCTGCGCGAGGTCCTGGGCGCCTGACGGCACGACGGCCGGCGGTGCGCAGCGTCCGTCGCGCCGGGCGTGACGGACGCTGCGCACCCCGGCCGTCCCCGCGACCGGCGCCCCCTCAGCGGGTGCTGAGGATCTCCTCGACGAACCGCGTCGAGCGTTCCCGCAGGCCCTCGACGCGACGCGCGACCATGAGCGCGCGCGCCGACTCGTCCGAGCCGGCCTCGGTGCGCGTCGGCGGGCGCCGCACGTTGGCCGAGCACAGGAAGTCGGTGCAGATCAGCGTGCCGATGGTGTTGCCGCGCCGGCCGGACGCGCCGCCGCGTCGCGCCACGTAGAGGGTGACGTCGTCGGTGACGACGACGTCCTCGCACCACGCGCACACGGCGCGGCGGCGCTGGCGGCTGCGGTCGCCGGAGCGCAGGAGCACGCCGGTGGGCTGGCCGTCGACCTCGAGCACCACGTACGCGGCGAGCGGCGCCTTGCGGTCGCGCCAGCCGAGGTAGTCGAGGCGGTCCCACTCGAGGGCATCGAGGTCGGGCAGGGTCGCCTGCGTCGCCTCGCGGCGGCTGGCGTTGACGAAGGAGTCGCGGATCTGCTTCTCGGTCAGGGGGTGCATGTCGGGCTCGGCTTCCGTGGGTGTGGGAGCCGCCGGGCGCGGGTGCGCGGGACGCACGTGCCGCGCCGCGGCGCGCGAGCAGGGCTCGGCGTCGTGGCGCGTGCGCGGCTCCGCGCGCGGTCGGCGGCGGGGGCGGGCTGCCGCGTCCGCCCCTCCGACGCCCCGGACGCACGGACGCCGGCACAGCGGTGCCGTGCGCGTCCTGCCGTCGCCGGCACGGGGACGGGGCGGCGAGGCCGCCGGCACGTCACCCGCGCGAGGCGGTCGGTCCGGGTGTCAGAGGTGCGCGACGCGATCGCGCGCGGACGCCGAGCAGGCCTGCACGGCCACCTCGCGCCCCGCGGTCTCGTCCCGCACGTCTCGCTCCCTCGTCCCGCCGGTCGTCGACCGGCTCACCGCGCGTCGGGCCGGTCGTGCCGGTCCCACCCGCTGCCCGGTCGTGCCGGGCCCTGTCCGGCTGCCGCGTGGTGCGGCGCCGGTCGTCGATGGTACGCCCCTCGCGGGCGTGCCGACGGCGCCGACCCTGAGGTCGGCGCCGTCGGTCAGCCGTCGGTCAGCCTGCGGTCGGCCAGGGGCCGCCGGGCGTCCGGGTCAGCGCGGGCGGCGTGCGCCGGCGCGGCTGCCCATGGACATCCGCACCGCACCGCCCGTGCCGGACGACGCGGGCGCGGCGCCCCGCGCACCGGCAGCCTGCGGACGACGCCCGCCCTCACCGCGCGGCTGCGCCTGGCCGGCCGCCGACGTCGGCGCACCGGCCGCACCGGCGCCACGGCCGGAGCCGCCGCGACGACGCCGCCGCGTGCCACCACCGGTCGCACCGGCACCGGCACCAGCACCGCCACCGGCACCGGCCTGGCCGCCGCCCGCCGGGCGTCCGCCCGACCGGCCCTGCGGCTGCGCCTTCGCGCGGCCGCCGCCGTTGGTGCGGGCCGGCTCCGGGACGGCCGTCGCGACGACGGGCGCCATGGGACCGCCGACGAGCTGCACGAGCACCGGGTCGCCGGCGCGCACGGGCCGCGGCGTGACGGTGATGCCCGCCTGCCGCGTCATGGCGCGGACCTCGGCCTGCTGCTCCGGGAGGACGAGCGTGGCGACGGTGCCGCCCGAGCCGGCGCGCGCGGTGCGGCCGGAGCGGTGCAGGTACGCCTTGTGCTCGGCCGGCGGGTCCACGTGCACGACGAGCTCGACGTCGTCGACGTGGATGCCGCGCGCGGCGATGTCGGTCGCGACGAGCACCCGCACCTCGCCGGACGAGAACGCCTCGAGGTTGCGCTCGCGCGCGCCCTGGCTGAGGTTGCCGTGCAGGTCGACGGCCGGCACGCCGGTCGCCGTCAGCTGCTTGGCGAGCTTCTTCGCCTGGTGCTTGGTGCGCATGAACAGCACGCGGCGGCCGGTGCCCGACGCGAGGTGCCGGATGACGTCCTTCTTGGTGTCGGCGCCGTCGACCGTGAACACGTGGTGCGTCATGGTGCTGACGGGCGACGCGGCCGAGTCGACCGAGTGGCGCAGCGGGTCCTTGAGGAACGCGGCGACGATCTTGTCGACGCCGTTGTCCAGCGTCGCGGAGAACAGCATGCGCTGGCCCTTGGCCGGCGTCGCCGACATGATGCGGCGCACGCCCGGCAGGAATCCGAGGTCGGCCATGTGGTCGGCCTCGTCGAGCACGGTGATGCGCACGTCGGCGAGCGAGATGATCCGCTGACCCATGAGGTCCTCGAGGCGGCCGGGGCACGCGACGACGATGTCGACGCAGCCCTTGAGGGCCGACTCCTGCGGACGCTGCGACACGCCGCCGAAGATCGTCGTGACCGTGAGGCCGGCTGCCTTCGCGAGCGGCTCGAGGGTCGCGGCGATCTGCGAGGCGAGCTCGCGGGTCGGGGCGAGGACGAGACCGGTGGGACGGGACGGGGCGCGGCGCACCGGCGTCGTGCCGGGCACGAGGCCGGCGAGGCGGGCGACGAGCGGCAGGCTGAACGCGAGCGTCTTGCCGGAGCCCGTGCGGCCGCGGCCGAGGACGTCGCGGCCGGCGAGCGTGTCGGGCAGCGTCGCCGCCTGGATGGGGAACGGCTCGGTCACGCCGCGGGCGGCGAGGGAGCGGGAGAGGACCTCGGGCAGGCCGAGGGAGGAGAAGCTGGGCACAGTGGGTCGCCTTTCGCGGCGGTTCGTGGGGGCGTCCGCCAGCACCACGAGGCCGGGACGCGGGCGCGCTCCCGAGGACTTCGACCGGGGCGGCGCCGGGTCCAGTGTGCCCTATCACCGCCCCGGCGCCGCTGACGACTCGCTCACACCGTCCTGAACGGTCGTCCGGTGGAGCTCATGCGGCGTCCTCGTCGAGGTCGTCCGCCTCGCCGTCCCCCTCACCCGCACCCGCGTCCACGTCCTCCAGCACGACCAGCACGCTGCCCGGCCCCACCTGCGCGCCGAGCGCCGCGGCGACCTCCCGCACGCGCCCCGCGGCGGGCGCGAGCACGGGCGCCTCCATCTTCATCGCCTCGACCGCGAGCAGGGTCTGCCCCGCCTCGACCGTGTCGCCGGGGCGCACGTCGATGCGGAACACGTTGGCGACGAACGGCGCCTCCACGGCCGTGCACCCGGCGGGCACGACGACCTGCGGCCCGGCGGCGGCCGGTGCGGGGTCGTCGTGCACGCGGTCGAACTCGCCCGCCGCCGCCCAGGCGTCGCGCTCGGCCTGGAACGCCTGCGCCTGCTGCGCGCGGAACGCCGCGATGGCGTCCGCGTTCTCGGCGAGGAAGCGCTCGTGGTCCGCGAGCGCGAACTCGCCCTCCTCGACGCGCAGCGCGAGCCGCCCGGCGGCCATGTCGGCGCGCATCTCCAGCAGCTCGTCGGGCGCGACCTCGTACCAGCGGATGCGGTCGAAGAACCGCAGCAGCCACGGCGTCCCGGCCTCGAACGCGCCGCGCTGGCGCAGCGTCGACCACACCGGCACGGTCCGGCCGACGAACTGGTACCCGCCCGGCCCCTCCATGCCGTAGATGCACAGGTAGGCGCCGCCGATGCCCACCGCGTTCTGCGGCGTCCACGTGCGGGCCGGGTTGTACTTCGTGGTGACGAGGCGGTGCCGCGGGTCGAGCGGCGTCGCGACGGGCGCGCCGAGGTACACGTCCCCGAGCCCGAGCACGAGGTACTCGGCGTCGAAGACGGTGCGGTGCACGTCGTCCACGGACGCCAGGCCGTTGATGCGGCGGATGAACTCGATGTTCCACGGGCACCACGGCGCGTCGTCGCGGACGCCGTTCATGTACCGCTCGATCGCCTCGCGCGTCGACGGGTCGTCCCACGAGAGCGGCAGGTGCACCGTGCGGCTGGGGACGCGCAGGTCGTGCGTGGGCGGCAGCGCGGCGTCCACGGCGCGGACGACGTCCGCGAGCGCGGCGACGGACGTGACGGCCGGGTCGACGTGCACCTGCAGCGACCGGATGCCGGGCGTCAGCTCGACGACGCCCGTCAGGCGGCCGGCGTCCACGTCGGCCTGCAGCGCCGTCATGAGCGCGTGCACCCGCATGCGCACGCCGAGGTCGAGCCGCATGGGCCCGTACTCGACGAGCAGGTTCGCGTCGCCGCTGCGCCGCAGGGTCAGCTCCGGGTCGTCGACGGACGCGGCGACGCGCGCGAGCACGCCGCCGTCGGTGACGGGCGCGCGGTCGGCGACCGCGGCCGCGAGCGGGGCGTCGGCCAGGCGCGCCGCCTGCGCGTCGGTGACCGGCACGAAGCGGACGGTGTCGCCCGGGCGCAGCTGCCCGAGCTTCCACAGGTGCCCGCTCGCGACGGTCGCCGGGCACGTGAACCCGCCGAGGCTCGGGCCGTCCGGACCGAGCAGGATGGGCAGGTCGCCGGTGTAGTCGACGGCGCCGACGGCGTAGGGCGTGTCGTGGATGTTCGACGGGTGCAGGCCGGCCTCGCCGCCGTCGGGGCGCGCCCAGCGCGGGCGCGGCCCGACCAGCCGGACGCCGGTGCGCGCGGAGTTGAAGTGCACCTCCCAGTCGGCGGCGTGGAACGCCTCGACGTCCTCGGGCAGGAAGAACTCCGGGGCCGCGTGCGGACCCTCGAGCGCCGCGACGTCCCACGACGAGCCGATCTCCGGGCGCTCCGCCACGGGCACGGGCCGCACGTCGTGCGGGACGGCGGGCGTCGCGAGCGGGACGAGGTCGCCCGTGCGCAGCGCGCGACCGGTGACGCCACCGATCTCGCCGAGGTCGAACGTGCTCGCCGACCCCAGCACGGGCACGACGTCGAGCCCGCCCTCGACGAGCAGGTACGTGCGCATGCCCGCCGTCGCGGTCCCGATGGTGAGCACCGCGCCGGCCGGCACCTCGACCGGTTCCCACAGCGGCACCGGCGTCCCGTCGACGTCCACGGGCGCGGGCGCGCCGGTGACGACGACGCGGGCCGCGGTGCGGAACCGCAGGGCCGGGCCGGTCATCGTGCACTCCAGCCCGGGCGCGCCCGGGTCGTTGCCGAGCGCGCGGTTGCCGGCGGCGAACGACCACGCGTCCATCGGCCCCGACGGCGGGATGCCGACGGGCCACAGCCCGACCCGGCCCGGCAGGTCCTGCACGGTCGTCAGCATGCCGGGGCGCAGCACCTCGAACCGCGGCGTCGCGTCGACGATGCCGTCGAGCGTGCGCGTGCAGTGCGCGGCCGCGGCGACGTCGGCGTCGTCGGCCGCGGCGCGCAGCAGCCCGAGGTTCGTCGCGACGCCGTCCACGCGGGTCGCGGCGAGCGCGTCCCGCAGGCCGGCCCACGCCGCGGCGCGGTCGGGGCCGTGCACGACGAGCTTGGCGAGCAACGGGTCGTAGTGCGTGCTGACCTGCGCGCCGACCTCGAGCCACGTGTCGACGCGGACGCCCTCGGGCAGCGCGAGGTGCGTGACGGTTCCGGCGCTCGGCAGGCCGCCGAGGTCGGTGCTCTCCGCGTAGACACGGGCCTCGACGGCCGCACCGGTCGGCGCCGCCGGCGCCTCGTCGAGCACGCCGCGATCCCCCTGCGCGAGCCGGAGCATCCAGGCGACGAGGTCGATGCCGTGCACGGCCTCGGTGACGGGGTGCTCGACCTGCAGGCGCGTGTTGACCTCGAGGAACGCGGCCTCCTCGCGGTCGGGGTCGT
>JAPSIR010000159.1:0-1195 GCA_031178625.1 Cellulomonas sp. | reverse complement strand
CGCACCGCGTCCGGGAGGCCGGGCGTGGGCGTCTCCTCGACGACCTTCTGGTTGCGGCGCTGCAGCGTGCAGTCGCGGTCGCCGAGCGTGACGACGCGCCCCGCGCCGTCGCCGAACACCTGCACCTCGACGTGCCGCGCCCGCACGACCAGCCGCTCGAGGAACACGGCCCCGGACGCGAACGCGGCACCGGCGACGCGGCGGACGTCGTCCCACGCGGACCGCAGGTCGTCGGGCCCGTGGCAGGCGCGCATGCCGATGCCGCCGCCCCCGGCCGTCGCCTTGAGCATCACGGGGTAGCCGATCGCGTCGGCGGCGGCGAGCGCCTCGTCCAGCGAGCCGAGCAGGTCGGTGCCCGGCAGCAGCGGGACGCCCGCGGCCTGCGCGGCGGCGCGCGCGGTGTGCTTGGCGCCGAACACCTCGAGCTGCTCGGGCGTCGGTCCGACGAACGCGAGTCCCGCGGCCTCGCACGCCCGCGCGAACCCGGCGTTCTCCGAGAGGAACCCGTACCCCGGGTGCACCGCGCCGGCACCGGTCGCGACGGCCGCGCGGACCACGCGGTCGACGTCGAGGTAGCTCTCCGCCGCGGGCGCCGGGCCGAGCAGCACGGCCTCGTCGGCGAGCTCGGTGTGCAGCGCGCCGCGGTCCGCCTCGGAGAAGACGGCGACGGTGCGCAGGCCGAGCTCGCGCGCGCTGCGCAGGATGCGGACGGCGATCTCGCCGCGGTTCGCCACGAGCAGGGTGTCGAAGCGCGGGGTGTCGAGGCGCGGGGTGTCGAACGCCATCATGCGGCTCCCTCGTCCTCGGTGGTGCCGGACCACACGACCATCTCGGCCCGGCTCGGGTCGAAGCCGTTGCACGGGTTGTTGACCTGCGGGCAGTTGGAGACGACGACGAGCACGTCGCGCTCGGCGCGGACGCTGACGCGCAGGCCGGGCGCGGAGATGCCGTCGACGATGCCGAGGGCGCCGTCCGGGTCGACCGGCACGTTCATGAACCAGTTCACGTTGGAGACCTGGTCGCGCTTGCCCATGCCGTACCGGGACAGCTCGGCGAGGAAGTTGTCGGCGCACGCGTGCTGCGCCCACGTGTGCTGGCCGTACCGCAGCACGTTCGACTCCTTGGAGCACGCGCCGCCGAGGGTGTCGTGCCGCTCGACGTCGTCGTCGACGACCGTGAGCAGCGGGTCGCCGTC
>JAPSIR010000374.1 GCA_031178625.1 Cellulomonas sp. | reverse complement strand
GGCGTCGTCACCACCGCCGTCGGGTACATGGGCGGCTTCACGCCCTACCCGACGTACGAGGAGACGTGCACGGCCCGCACCGGCCACACCGAGACGGTCATGGTCGCGTACGACCCGGAGCAGCTCTCCGACGTCGACCTCATGCGGCACTTCTGGGAGGAGCACGACCCCACCCAGGGCTTCCGCCAGGGCAACGACGTCGGCACGCAGTACCGCTCGGCGGTGTTCTTCACGACGCCCGAGCAGGGCGAGGCCGCCCGCGCGACCGCCGCCGAGTACGGCCCGCGCCTCAGGGCGAACGGCTACGGCGACATCACGACGGAGATCCGCCCCGCCGAGGACGCCGGCCCGTTCTACTACGCCGAGGCGTACCACCAGCAGTACCTGCAGAAGAACCCGAACGGCTACTGCCCGGTCAACTCGACCGGCGTGGCCTGCCCGGTGCCGTCGGCCTGACGCCGCGCCCGACGAGGGCCCGTCCCGCAGCACGCGGGGCGGGCCCTCGTGCGCGTGTCGGCGGGGGCGGACAGGATGGCCGCATGCTGCTCGCCGACGTCGCCGCCGCGTCCACCGCCGTCGCCGCGACCCGCTCGCGGCTCGCGAAGCGCGCGGTGCTCGTGGACGTGCTGCGGCGGGCCGCCGCCGACGGGCCGGAGGACGTCGCGATCGTGTCGCGGTACCTCGGCGGGGAGCTGCGGCAGCGGCGGACCGGGCTCGGGTGGCGGTCGCTGACGTCGCTGCCCGGTCCGGCGGACGCGCCGTCGTTGTCGGTGACCGATGTGGACTCCGCGTTCGCCGCCATGGCGGAGATGTCGGGGCCCGGGTCCGCCGGCGCGCGGACCGCGGCCGCGGCGGAGCTGTTCGGCGCCGCCACCGAGGACGAGCAGCGGCTGCTGCGCGGGCTCGTCACCGGCGAGCTGCGGCAGGGGGCGCTCGACGCGCTGCTGCTCGACGCGGTCGCGGAGGCCGCAGGCGTGCCGGCGGCGACCGTGCGGCGGGCGGCGATGCTCGCGGGCGAGACGGAGGCCGTCGCGGTCGCCGCGCTCGGCGCCACCGGACCGGAGGAGGCCACCACCGCCCTCGACGCGTTCACGCTCACCGTCGGGCGGCCCGTGCGGCCGATGCTCGCGCAGTCGGCGCCGGACGTGCCGGCCGCGTTCGCCGGCCTCGCGGGCACCGGCGAGGGGCCCGCCGGTGACGTCGTGGTCGACACCAAGCTCGACGGCATCCGCATCCAGGTGCACCGCGACGGCGACGACGTCCGCGTCTACACCCGCAGCCTCGACGACATCACCGCGCGCGTGCCGGAGATCGTCGCGGCCGTCCGCCTCCTGCCCGCGCAGCGGCTCGTGCTCGACGGCGAGGCGCTCACCCTCGACGACGCCGGCCGGCCGCGCCCGTTCCAGGAGACCGCGTCCCGCAGCGCCACGCGCGACGCCGAGCTCGCGTCCTCCGCGACGTTGACCCCGTTCTTCTTCGACCTGCTGCACGTGGACGGCCGCGACCTCCTCGACGCCCCGCTGCGCGC
>JAPSIR010000158.1 GCA_031178625.1 Cellulomonas sp. | reverse complement strand
CGTTCGACAACATCATGTACACGTTCCACTTCTACGCGGCGTCGCACCTGGACAACTACCGCGCCGAGGTGCGCAGCGCCGCCCAGCGGCTGCCGCTGTTCGTCTCGGAGTGGGGCACCACGAGCGCGACCGGCGGCGGCACCGTCGACCTCGCGAGCTCGACCGCGTGGCTCGACCTGCTCGACTCCCTGAAGATCAGCCACGTCAACTGGACCTACTCGGACGCGAACGAGAGCAGCGCCGCGTTCCGGCCCGGCACGTGCGCCGGGTCGAGCTACGGGACGGCGCAGCTCACGCAGTCCGGCCAGTTCGTCCGCAGCCGGATCATGACGGCGGACAGCTTCCCGACGCGCTGACCCGCGGACCCGCTCCGCAGCACCGCGCCGTCGTCCCCGGTGACCCCCACCCACCGGGACGACGGCGCGCCCACGACGCGGGACGGCGCGGTCGGTCGACCGGCCCGCGCCGGTACGCTGGCCCCGTCTGCCGACCCGCGGCGCGGGACTGGTGGGGCGAGGCCCGGTGAGGGCGAGCCGCCCCCGGTGCCCGGGCCCCCACCGAGGGAACCGATGACCACCGCACCTGTGCGCCCCGCCGACGCGCCCACCCCGCAGCACGCCTCCGACACGGTCGAGAACGCGGCCGCGACGCCCGAGCAGGTCCAGCCCTTCGCCGAGCTCGGCCTCAAGCCGGACGAGTACGAGCGCATCCGCGACATCCTCGGCCGGCGTCCCACCGCGGCCGAGCTGGCCATGTACTCGGTCATGTGGTCCGAGCACTGCTCGTACAAGTCGTCGAAGACGCACCTGCGCCAGTTCGGCGAGAAGACGACGCCGGCGATGAAGGAGCACCTGCTCGTCGGCATCGGTGAGAACGCGGGCGTCGTCGACATCGGCGACGGGTGGGCGGTCACGTTCAAGGTGGAGTCGCACAACCACCCGTCGTACGTGGAGCCGTACCAGGGCGCCGCGACGGGCGTCGGCGGGATCGTCCGCGACATCATCTCGATGGGCGCGCGGCCCGTCGCCGTCATGGACCAGCTGCGGTTCGGCGCCGTCGACCACCCGGACACGGCGCGCGTCGTGCACGGCGTCGTCTCGGGCGTCGGCGGCTACGGCAACAGCCTCGGCCTGCCGAACATCGGCGGCGAGCTCGTGTTCGACGCCTGCTACCAGGGCAACCCGCTCGTCAACGCGCTGTGCCTGGGCGTGCTGCGGCACGAGGACATCCACCTGGCCAACGCGTCGGGCGTCGGCAACAAGGTCGTGCTCTTCGGCGCACGCACGGGCGGCGACGGCATCGGCGGCGCGTCCATCCTGGCGTCGGAGACGTTCGACGACACGAAGCCGAGCAAGCGCCCGAGCGTGCAGGTCGGTGACCCGTTCATGGAGAAGGTGCTCATCGAGTGCTGCCTCGAGCTGTACGCCGCGAAGGTCGTCGAGGGCATCCAGGACCTCGGCGCCGCCGGCATCTCGTGCGCGACGAGCGAGCTCGCGTCCAACGGTGACGGCGGCATGCACGTCGACCTCGAGAACGTGCTGCTGCGCGACCCCACGCTCACCGCCGGCGAGATCCTCATGTCGGAGTCGCAGGAGCGGATGATGGCCGTCGTCCGGCCGGAGAAGCTCGACGAGTTCCTCGCGATCACCGCCCGGTGGGACGTCGAGACGGCCGTCATCGGCGAGGTCACCGGCACCGGCCGGCTGACGATCGATCACTTCGGCCACCGCATCGTGGACGTCGACCCGCGGACCGTCGCCCACGAGGGCCCCGTCTACGACCGCCCGTACGCGCGCCCGGCGTGGCAGGACGCGCTCGTCGCCGACTCGGTCAGCACCCCCGAGGGCCGCGAGCGGTACGCACGCCCGTCGACGGCCGAGGAGCTGCGTGCCACCGTGCTGCGCCTGCTCGGCTCGCCGAACCTCGCGTCGCCGGCCTGGGTGACCGACCAGTACGACCGCTTCGTGCAGGGGAACACCGCGCTCGCGCAGCCGGACGACGCGGGCGTCGTCCGCGTCGACGAGACGACGGGCCTGGGCGTCGCGCTCGCCACCGACGCCAATGGGCGCTTCGGCAAGCTGGACCCGTACACGGGCGCGCAGCTCGCGCTCGCGGAGGCGTACCGCAACGTCGCCACGTCGGGTGCCCGGCCGCTCGCCGTGACGGACTGCCTCAACTTCGGCAGCCCCGAGCACCCGGACTCGATGTGGCAGCTCGTCGAGGCGATCCGCGGCCTGGCCGACGCGTGCCAGACGCTCGAGGTGCCGGTGACGGGCGGCAACGTGTCGCTGTACAACGGCACCGGCGAGCCGGGTCAGCTCGACTCCTCGATCCACCCGACGCCCGTCGTCGGCGTGCTCGGCGTCCTCGACGACGTCGCCCACGCCGTGCGCTCCGGCTGGACGACGCCCGGTCAGGCCGTCTACCTGCTCGGCACGACGCGCGGCGAGCTCGACGGCTCCGCGTGGGCCGACGTGGTGCACCAGCACCTCGGTGGCACCCCGCCGCGCGTGGACCTCGACGCCGAGCGGCGGCTCGCGCAGGTCCTGGCGACGGCGGCACGCGACGAGCTCGTCGACGCGGCGCACGACCTGTCCGAGGGCGGCCTCGCGCAGGCGCTCGTCGAGTCGAGCCTGCGGCACGGCGTCGGCGTGCAGGTGGACCTCGACGGCCTGTGCGCGCGTGACGGCGTGACGCCGTTCGAGGCGCTGTTCTCCGAGTCGACGGCCCGCGCGGTCGTCGCCGTGCCGCGGTCGGAGGAGGTGCGGTTCGCCGACCTGTGCACCGCCCGCGGCGTCCCGGCGATCCGCCTGGGGGAGACGGCCGAGACCTGCTCGCCGGGTGCGGGCACCGTCGCGGGCGACCCCGACCACGCGCACGAGGCCGCCGTGGAGATCGCCGGCCTGTTCACGCTGCCGCTGTCCGAGGCTCGGGAGGTCTGGGAGGGCACGCTGCCGCGCCTGTTCGGCTGACGCGCCACCGCCGCCGACGCGGCGCACGAGGGGCCGCCGGGACCACCCGGCGGCCCCTCGCCGTGGGGGCGTGGTGGCCGGTGCGGCGAGCCGCCGACCGCGATCGCCCCCCGGACGAGCGTCCGGGCGTCGCGGGGCGCACGGTGGACGGGTCCACGCACGTCCATGAAGGGGGACCTCGATGAAGAAGCTCACCCGCCCGGTCGCCGTCCTGGTGGCCGTCGCCGCCGGCGTCGCGCTGGCCGCCGCACCCGCCGCGGCGGCGCCGAACGAGCAGGACCAGCTGTTCCTCGTCGCCGCGCACCAGGCGAACCTCGCCGAGATCGCGTCCGGCCAGGCGGCCGTCGCCGAGGCGGTGACCCCCGGCGTCAAGGAGATGGGCCAGCAGCTCGTCACCGACCACCAGGCGCTCGACGCGCAGCTCACCGCCGTGGCCCAGCAGCTCGGCGTCGCGCTGCCCGGCACGCCGACGCCGGAGCAGCAGGCGGCGCTCGCGGAGGTCCAGGCCGAGGACGGCCAGGACTTCGACACCGCCTGGCTGTACCTGCAGATCGAGTCGCACCGCGCCACGCTCGCGCTGGGCGAGCGCGAGCTCGCCGCCGGGGCCGAGCAGGCCGTGAAGGACCTCGCGACCGCGTCCGCGCCGGTCGTGCAGCGGCACCTCGACCACGCGCTCATGCTCGCGCGCGAGCTCGGCGTCGACGCCGTGCCCGCCGGCACGGGCGGACAGGCCGCGTCGTCCGAGCGGCCGCTCGGCCTCGCGCTGTCGCTCGTCGGCGGCCTGCTGCTCGCCGGGGCGGGCGCGCTCGTGGCCCGCTCGCACCGCACCACCCGGGTCGCCCGCCACCGGTGAGCACCACCACCCGACGCCCGGCGCGGCGCGTCGCCCTCGTGGCGGCCGCCGTGCTGGGCGCCGCGTGCCTGACGGCGGGCGTGCGGATGGCCGTCGCGCCGCCGCGCGTCGACGTCGCGCCGGCCGCGCTCGTGACGTCGGCACCCGCGTCACCGGCCACGTCGCAGCCTCCCGTGCCGGCCGGCGCGGCACCGCCCCCGGTGCCGCCCCCGCCCGTCCCCCCGCTCGCGCCCCCGCCCGACCGCCTGCGCGTCGCCGACGTCGCGGTCGACGTCCCCGTCGTCCCCGTCGGCGTCGGTGCGGGCGGCGCGCTCGAGCTCCCGGACGAGCCGGGCGCGGTGGGCTGGTGGCTCGCGGGGGCGTCGCCCGGAGCGGCCGAGGGCACCGTCGTGCTCGCCGGCCACGTCGACACGGTCACCGGCCCGGGCGTCATGGCGGACGTGCTCGACGCCCCGCTCGGCGCGCGCGTCGAGGTCGGCGACGGCCGCGGCGGCAGCGTCCCGTACCGCCTCGTCGAACGGCGCGTCCTGCCCAAGGCGACGCCGCTGCCCGCCGAGCTGTTCACCACCACGGGCCCGCCGCGCCTCGTGCTGATCACGTGCGGCGGTGACTTCGACCGGCGCACGCGGCACTACACCGACAACGTCGTGCTGGTGGCCGAGCCCGCCACCTGACCGCGGCGGGGTCCGGGCCCGTCGGCCCGACGCCCGGTCCACGGACGCCCGACCGGCGGACCCGCGTGCCGCCGCCTAGAGTCACCGCGTGCCCGGCCGCCCCGTCCGTCTCGCCGCCCGGCCCGCCGACGCCGCCGAGGTGGCCGCGGGCCTCGAGTCCCTGCGCGCGGAGGTCGGCGTCGTGCGGGACTGGCCCGCCGACGCCCTCGCCGAGGCGGAGCACGCCGCCCGCACGGGCGCGGCGCCGGACGCCGCCGCCCGCAGCGAGCTCCGCGACCGCGCCGACCGCACGGACGTCCCGTTCGTGACCGTCGACCCGGCGGGCTCGACCGACCTCGACCAGGCCGTGCACGTGGCCCGGCGGGGCACGGGCTGGCGGGTGCGGTACGCGATCGCCGACGTCGCGTCGTTCGTCCGGCCGGGCGGTGCCCTGGACCTCGCGACGCATGAGCGCGGCAGCACGGTCTACGCCCCCGACGGGCGCGTGCCGCTGCACCCGGAGGTGCTGTCGGAGGGCGCCGCCAGCCTGCTGGCCGGTCAGGTGCGGCCCGCGGTGCTGTGGCAGGTCGACCTCGACGCCGACGGGGAGCCCGTCGACGTGCAGGTCGAGCGGGCGACCGTGCGCAGCCGGGCGCAGCTCACGTACGAGGGCGCGCAGCGGGCGCTGGACGACGGGACCGCCGACGAGGTGCTCGCGGGTGTGCGCGCCGTGGGGCTGCTGCGCGAGGAGCGCGAGCGTGCCCGCGGCGGCGTCTCGCTCGACGTGCCGGAGCAGGAGGTCGTGCCGGACCCGGCGGGCGGCTGGTCCCTGCGGTTCCGCCGCACGCTGCCCGTCGAGGGCTGGAACGCCCAGGTCTCCCTGCTGACCGGGGCCGTGGCCGCGCGCGTCATGCTCGACGCGGGCGTGGGCGTGCTGCGCACGCTGCCGCCGGCCGACGACCGCGACGTCGCCCGCCTGCGCCGCACGGCCGCCGCGCTCGGCATCGCGTGGGACCACGACGAGCCGTACGGCGACCTGCTCCCGCGCCTGGACTCGGCGGTGGGAGCGCACGCGGCGTTCCTGCACGAGGCGACGTCGCTGTTCCGCGGGGCGGCGTACGTGGCCTTCGGCGGCGGCGACGACGCGTCGGCGCCTGCGGGCACGGACGCCGAGCACGCCGCGATCCGGCTCCCGTACGCGCACGTCACCGCGCCGCTGCGGCGTCTCGTCGACCGGTACGGCACCGAGGTGTGCCTGGCGGCAGCAGCCGGTCGGGCGGTGCCCGCCTGGGTCGGTGCGGCGTTGCCGGCGCTGCCCGCGACCATGGCCGGGACCGGGCGGCGCGTGAGCGCGTTCGACCGCGGCGCGCTCGACCTGGTGGAGGCCGCGGTGCTGGCGCCGGCCGTCGGCCGCACGTTCGTGGGCGTCGTCGTCGACGCCGACGAGCCGCGCGACGGGCAGGCCCGCGGGCAGCTGCAGCTGCGCGAGCCCGCGGTCCGGGCGCGCGTCACGGCGGACGGCCCGCTGCCGCTCGGCGGGTCGGTCGAGGCCCGGCTGACCGAGGCGTCGGTGCCACACCGACGGGTGGTCTTCTCGGTCACGTGTCCGGATCGTCCCGGATCCGCCCTAGCATCGCCCGCGTGACGCCTTCCCGTGGACGCCGCCTGGCCGTGGCCCTCGCCGCCGTCGCGGCGCTGCTCGCCGGGCTCGCCGTGGCGCTGTGGCCGCGCGTCGACGGCGCCCTGACCGTCGGGACGGCGCTCGAGCGGACGCAGGAGCCGAAGCCGTGGGCCGCCGCGCTGACCGCGCCGACGGCCCCGGCCGGCGCGGCGGAGCCGACGCAGGCGGCGCCGACGTTCGACCTCGCGCAGCACTCGACGACCGACCCGCTGTCGCCGTGGGTCGTCGTCAACAAGCAGCACCCGCTGCCCGCGGAGCACGTCCCGCCCGACCTGGTCGAGGTCGAGGGCGTGCTCGTGCGTGCCGTCGTCGCCGCCGACCTGACCGCCATGCTCGCCGCGGCGCGGGCCGAGGGCGTGGCGCTCGGGGTGGGGAGCGGCTACCGCTCGTACGCGGCGCAGTCGGCGACGCGCGCGGACATCGAGGCCCGCCGCGGGTTCGCGCACGCCGAGCGCTACAGCGCCCGCCCCGGGCACTCCGAGCACCAGACCGGTCTCGCGGTCGACGTCGAGAGCGGCTCGATGCCGTCCTGCGACCTGCAGACCTGCTTCGCGACGACGCCGGAGGGCACCTGGGTCGCGCAGCGCGGCGCCGAGTTCGGGTTCGTCGTGCGCTACACGGAGCAGAACACCGCCGTCACGGGGTACGCGCCCGAGGGCTGGCACCTGCGCTGGGTCGGGCGGGAGCTGACCGGGTGGCTGACGGCCAACGGCGTGACGTCGCTGGAGGAGGCGCTCGGCGTCACGGGCGGCCCGGAGTACGCGGGCGGCTGACCGGCCGCTCCGGCACGCCGCGCCGTCGCGGCGTGTCGGCCGGGAGCGGGACTCCCTCCTGCGCGCGTACGCACGCCGGGCGTACGCCCGAAATGCGCGTGCCCGGTGCGCCCGCCCGCGCCTACCGTCGGCCGCATGTCCGCCCCGGCGCACCCGCACGGACCGGCCCCTGCGGCCGGGACGTGGTTGGTGGTGCGCGCGGACCGCGGAGCGGTGCTCGTGGTGCCGGTGGGCGACGCGGCCGCGACCCCGCTGCGCGTGGCGCTCGAGCGCGACGGGCTCGTGCCGTACCCGGACG
>JAPSIR010000157.1:2241-7440 GCA_031178625.1 Cellulomonas sp. | reverse complement strand
GGTCGGCGGCGGACCGGAAGCCGATCCGCGTGTCGATCGTGAGGGTCGGCAGGCGTCCCCCGGACGTGCTCGCGCGGCGCGCCAGGGCGCCGACCTCGCGGACGAGCCGGCCGGCGAGCGCGACGAGGTAGCGCGCCGACAGGTGGTCCCCGGTGGCGTCGGGGTCGGCGGCCGACGCGCTGACGGCGGCCGGCGACACGACGTACGTCGCCGCCGACGCCTCGAGCACCCGCTCGGTGATGCCGCCGTGCCGGCGCTCCTCCGCCAGCCGGACGAGGCCGTGCGCCTCGAGCGTGCGCAGGTGGTAGTTGACCTTCTGCCGCGCGATGCCGACCCGTGCGGCGAGCCCCGCGGCCGACGCCGGGACCGCCAGCTCGGTGAGCAGGCGGGCGCGGACCGGGTCCAGTGCGGCAGCGGCCGCGTCGGCGTCCTCGATGACCTCGACGTCGTGCATGTCTCCACCGTGGCCCCGACAAGAAATCTTGTCAAGAGCTGCCAGGCGCTCGACGACGACCCTCGCGCTGGGCGTCAGCCCGCGGTCACGTGGAAGACGGGCCAGCCGATCTCCGTCCGCCACGCCGCCGGGTCGGGGGTGTCCCGCGGGCCGACGGCGTACGTCTCCCGCACCGGGCCGGCCACGGCGAGCGCGTTGGCGACCACCCACGCGCCGAGCTCCCCGTACGTGACCTGGATGTCGTCGTGCTCGCCGGCGTGGGTGGCGACGGCCAGCTCGACGGCCGGCAGGGTCACCGGGTGCACGCGGCCGACGCGCGCGGGCCGGTCCGTCGGCCGGTACACCAGCACGTGCCCGCGGCCGTGCTCGAAGAGCGCGTCGTCGTACAGCCCGCCGGGGGCGCCGGTGGGCGCGTCGACGACGGCGTCCAGCTCCGCCATCGCGCCGGAGTACCAGGTGAGGACGTCGTCGTGCCCCACGTCGCCCTCGACCGCCGCCACCGTGGTCGCGGGCACGGTGCGCAGCTCGACGTGCAGCGGCGGCGGGTCCGGCGCCAGCAGCCGGCGCAGCGACGCGACGGCGGCGCGGGTCCGGGCGAGCTCGTGCTCGAGGCGCTGCAGGTGCTCGGCCACGAGGCGGGCGCGGCCGGTCGGGTCGGGGGTGCGCAGGATGCGCCGGACGTCCGCGAGGGGGACGTCCAGCTCGCGCAGCCGGTGGACGACCTGCGCGGTCGGGATCTGGTCCGGGCTGTAGTAGCGGTAGCCGGTCGCGTCGTCGACCGCCGCCGGCTCGAGCAGGCCCGCGTCGTGGTAGCGGCGCAGCGTCCGCACGCTCAGGTGGGTGAGGCGGGAGAACTCGCCGATGGCCAGCACGGCGCCATCGTGCACCCTCTCCCGGGGAGAGGGTCCAGTGCTTGCGCCTCCCCGCGCGGGAGCACGCACGGTCGACCCATGACCGCACCGACCAGCATCCCGCCCACCGAGCTCCCTGCCACGATCCGCGGCTACCTCACCGCGCACGAGGCCCAGGACGTCGACACCGCGCTGCGCGCGTTCACCCCGACGGCCGTGGTCGTCGACGACGGCACCACCTACCGCGGCACCGAGGAGGTCCGCCGGTTCCTCTCCCGTGCCGGCACCGGGTACCGGTACACGACCGAGCTGCTGGGCGCCGAGCGCGTCGACGGCACGCACTGGGTCGCGACGCAGCGCCTCGAGGGGGACTTCCCCGGCGGGGTCGTCGACCTCGCCTACCGCTTCACGACGGAGGGCGACCTCGTCGCGGAGCTGGTCATCGCGCCGTGACGCCGGCCGGCGGCGGCCGTCAGCCCTCGGCGCTCGGCAGGCTGTGCCAGGTGTCGTAGGCGACGGCGGCCGCCGCCTCGGCGTCGCCGGCGGCGCACAGCCGGATCAGCTCGTCGTGCTGGGTGACCGAGGCGTGGCCGTCCTGCGAGCCGAACCGCAGCCGCTCCGCGCGGCGCACCAGCGGCGTGAACAGCTCCAGCACCGTCTCGAGCGCGCGGTTGTCGGCGAGCCGCACCAGCACGGCGTGCAGCTCGTCGTCGGCGCGCAGGGCCGCCTCGACGTCGTCGGCCGCGACGGCGGCCGCGAACCGGCGGTTCGCGTCGCGCATCGCGGTCACGTCGGCGTCGGACAGCGCCGGGACGGCCTCGCGCGCCGCCAGCTCGTGCATCGCCGCGACGACGTCCCGGGCGTCCCGGGTGCCGCGGACGTCCAGCGGGCTCACCACGGTCGACCGGCCGGGCTGGGTCACGACCAGGCCGCCCTGTGCGAGGCGCAGCAGGGCCTCGCGGACCGGCGTGCGGCTGACACCCAGCCAGGCCGCCAGCTCGTGGTCCCGCAGCTGCTCCCCGGGCGCGAACGTCCCGTCGACGATCGCGTTGCGCAGGCGGCGGTAGACGTCGTCGCGCAGGAGGCTGCGGTCGACGCCGGGGTCGGACGGGGGGATCGGCACGGGCGGGGACCTCTCCTGGGTGCGGTCGCCGAGCCCGAGCGTGCCCGGCGACAGGAACGCTTGCGAGCGTACCCGTGTTGCATGCAATATATCGCATACCGCGAGCGTTGCAGCGGGAGCACGGCAGCACGGCACGGCCGGGCGGCAGAGCGTCGCCCGTGGAGAGAGAGGACAGACCGATGACCAGCAGCACGCTCGAGCCCCGCACCGACGCCCGCCCCACGGTGGTGCTCGTGCACGGGGCCTTCGCCGACTCGTCGAGCTGGAACGGCGTGGTCGCCCAGCTCCGGCGCGACGGCTACCCCGTGGTGGCGGTGGCCAACCCGCTCCGGTCGCTCCAGGGCGACGCGGAGCTCCTGCGCGCCGTGCTCGACGACGTCGACGGGCCGATCGTCCTCGCCGGCCACTCCTACGGCGGCAGCGTCATGAGCGAGGCGGCGCACGGGCACCCCGGGGTGACGGCCCTGGTCTACGTCGCGAGCTTCCTGCTGGAGGAGGGGGAGAGCACGGGTGACCTCGCCGGACGCTTCCCGGGCAACGAGCTCGGGTCGGCGCTGCGCCCGGTGCCCGTCCCCGGGCCGGAGGGCCGGACCGTCGACGACCTGTACATCGAGCAGGAGAAGTTCCACCCCGTCTTCGCGGCGGACGTGCCGGCGGACGTCGCCGCGCTGATGGCCGTCACCCAGCGGCCGATCATCGGCGACGCGCTCGCGGACAAGGCGACGAAGGCCGCGTGGCGGACGATCCCGTCCTGGACCCTCGTCACGCTCCAGGACCTGGCCGTCCCCGCCGAGGCCCAGCGCTTCATGGCCGAGCGCGCGTCGTCGCACGCCGTGGAGGTGGACGCCTCGCACGCGGTGACCGTCTCCCGGCCCGACGTCGTCGCCCGCCTGATCGACGACGCCGCACGCGCCACGGCCTGACCCCGCGCGGCCCCTTCCCCCTGCGACGAGAGGACGGCACGAGAGATGGCACCGGACGAGCGGTACGACGTGGTGGTGGTCGGCGGGGGCGCCGCGGGCCTGAGCGGGGCGCTCGCCCTGGCGCGCGCACGGCGCCGCGTGCTGGTGGTCGACGCCGGCACGCCGCGCAACGCGCCGGCGGGGCACGTGCACAACGTGCTCGGGCACGAGGGCACCCCGCCCGCAGTCCTCCTCGCGGCGGGCCGCCGCGAGGTCGAGGCCTACGGGGGCGAGGTGGTCGACGGCCGGGTCGCCGCGCTGGGCGGCGGGGCCGGCGACTTCGGCGTCGACCTGACCGACGGGCGGTCCGTCCGGGCCCGCCGGCTGCTCGTCGCGACCGGCCTGACCGACGAGCTGCCCGCCGTGCCCGGTGTGGCCGAGCTGTGGGGGCGCAGCGTCCTGCACTGCCCCTACTGCCACGGCTGGGAGGTGCGGGACCGCGCGGTCGGCGTGCTCGGCCCCGGGCCGCAGGGTCCGGTCCTGGCACTCCTGTGGCGGCAGTGGAGCGACGACGTCGTGCTCCTCACCCACACGGGTCCGCGGCCGGCACAGGAGCAGCGGGAGCTGCTCGCCGCGCGCGGCGTTCGGGTGGTCGAGGGCGAGGTCGCCGCGCTCGACGTCGCCGACGGGGCGCTCTCCGGGATCCGGCTGGCGAGCGGGGAGGTCGTGACGCGCGAGGCGCTGGTCGTGGCGCCGCGGTTCCGCGCGAACGCGGAGCTCCTGGTGGGTCTCGGCGTCGAGCCGGTCGACCAGGTGGTCCACGGCGCCGTCCGCGGCACCCGTGTGCCCGCCGACGCCACGGGGGGCACCGACGTGCCCGGCGTGTGGGTGGCGGGCAACGCGGCCGACGTCACGGCGCAGGTCATGGCGGCTGCGGCGCAGGGGATGGCCGCCGCCACGGCGATCAACGTCGACCTCGTCCTGGCGGACGCCCGCGCCGCGGCAGGGCGGGCCGCCGCCTGAATACGACGCGTGCCGTGCCGCGGCCGGCGCTCGGGGCCGGCCGCCTCACCACGCCCAGGACGAGTCCGGCCGCGGCTCCGGGCACGCCGTGGCGCCCTCGGGGAGCAGCTCGAAGTGCCACACCTCGTTCGCGTACGTGGGGCACAGGCCCAGGTCGGGCCCGTGCTGCTGCAGCCAGTAGGCGCCCTCGGTCGGGCCGACGTCCACCGCGAGGCCCTGCACGTGGGCCGACTGCTCGGGCGGCAGCACCCACCGGTACGCCTCGGGGACGCCGTACCGGGCGACGGCCTCGTCGACGAGCTCCTGCTGCTCGGCGGCCGTGCGCAGCCCGGACGTGAGGGTGAGCACCACGTCGTCGGCGGCGGCGGCCTGCTGGGCCGCCAGGAAGCGGCGCTCGAGCTCCGGGTGCAGGCCGGTCGCCGTGCCGGGCGGGCCCGGCTCCGCCGGCGAGGGGTGCGCGCCGTCGGTGACGTGGCCCGGGTCGTGGGCGAGCCCGTGCACCAGGCCGGCGCAGCCGGCGACCAGCAGGGCGAGCACGCCCAGGCCGAGGCGTCGGGGTGTGCGGCGGGTGGTCCGCGGCGGACGCAGGTCGGTGGTCGTCGTCATGCGTCCACCGTGCGCGGCGGCCACCGCTGCGGGCGTCGTCCCCCGGGGCGCTTCCCGCCGGGTGTGCGCCCTCACCGTCCGGTGGCGGGGGTCCGTCCCCGGGACGACCGGCACCGCCCCTGCGGCCGCCCACCGGTGGATCCCCGGGACGGGAGGCGCTCGTAGGTTCGACGGCATGCTCACCGTCCCTGCCCGCCGGCACGGCGTCGCGCGGGCCGGGGCGCGGGACGCCGCGCAGGC
>JAPSIR010000157.1:0-2141 GCA_031178625.1 Cellulomonas sp. | reverse complement strand
GGTCCGCGCGAGCTCTCGCGGGCCCGTCCGCGCGACCCGTCCGGCACCGTCCCGCGGGACGCCGCGCGGGACGGTGTCGTCGCGCTCGCGGTGCTCGCCGCGTGGCTTCTGGCGCTCGCGCTGCTCGTGCGCTCCGGCTACTGGCACCCGCGGTCGCTCGACACCTACGTGTGGGCCGGCCTCTGGCTCGCGGTGCCGGTCGCGCTGCGCCGGTCCGCCCCGGGCGTCGCGCTGTGGCTCACCGTGACGCTGTACCCGCTGGGGTACGTCGCGCTGACCGGGGGAGCGCCGCTGGTCGCGGAGATCCACGCGGCGCCCGTGGTGCTCGCCGTGTACGCGGCCACCCGCTCGGGCGCCGTTCGGCCCGTGCCCGCCGGGGCCGCGGCCGCGGCGTCGCTCGGTGTCCTGCTGCTCGGGGCGTACCGGCTCCAGACCCCCGCGGGGCTGTGGCCGCCGCCCGACCCGTCGCGCACGGTGCTGCTGCTCCTGCTGCTCGCGGCGGCGACCGCGCTCGGGTCCGTCGTCGCGCGCCTGTCCGCCACGGCCCGCTCGCTGGAGGAGCGCAACGCCGAGCTGCGGGCCCTGCAGGAGGCCCGCACGCGCGACGCGGTCCGTGCCGAGCGCACCCGCATCGCGCGCGAGCTGCACGACGTCGTCGCGCACCACGTGACGGCGATCGTGGTGCGTGCGCAGGCCGCCGAGCGCGTCGGCGTGGACCGCCCCGAGGAGTACCGCGCCGCCGTGCGCTGGATCGCGCCCGCCGGCAAGGAGGCGCTGACGGCCATGCGCTCGGTCGTCCGCGTGCTGCGGGACGCCGACGGGCCGGGTGCCGGGGCGCCCCGCACGCCGCTGCCGGAGCTCGCGGACCTGCCGCGCGTGCTCGAGCGCGTCCGCGACGCCGGGCTCGTCGTCGACGCCGACCTGCCGGCCGTGCTGCCGTCCTGCCCGCCGGCGACCGGCCTCGCCGTCGTGCGCGTCGCGCAGGAGGCGCTCACCAACGTGTCCGTGCACTCGGCCGCCGGCCGGGCACGGGTGGCTCTGACGGCGACGTCCGGCGTGCTGACGCTCCGCGTGGAGGACCCCGGGCCGGCGCGCGGCGGCACCCGCGGGCCCGACGGCGGGCACGGCCTCGTGCACATGCGCGAGCGGGCGGCCGCCTGCGACGGCCAGGTCGCCGCCGGGCCCACCGCGGCGGGCGGGTGGGCCGTGACGCTCCGGGTGCCGGTCGCGTGAACGGCGACGACGTGCGCGTGGTCGTCGTGGACGACCAGCCGACGATCCGCCTCGGCATGCGGCTCATCCTCGACCACGAGCCGGACGTCGTGACCGTCGGCGAGGCGGGCGACGGCACCGAGGCGGTCGAGGTCGCGCGCCGCACGTCGCCGCACGTCGTCCTCATGGACGTCCGCATGCCCGGCACCGACGGCATCGAGGCGACCCGCCGCCTGCGCGCCGACCCCGCGCTCGCGGACGTCCGTGTGCTCGTCCTGACGACGTTCGACGACGAGGAGTACGTGACGGCCGCGCTGCGGGCGGGCGCCGACGGGTTCCTCCTCAAGGACGCCGACCCGGCGTCGCTCGTCGCCGCCGTGCACCGGGTGCGCGCCGGCGGCAGCGTGCTGGACCCGGCCGTGACGCCGCTGGTGCTGTCGCAGTGGCGGCGGTGGTCCGTCGCGTCGTCGTCCTCGTCCGGGCCGGTGCCCGGGGCGGCAGCGGGCGTCGCCGCGCTCGGCGCCGTCGACGGGCGGGCGCGGGACGTGCTGCTCGCCGTGGCGCGCGGCCTGTCGAACCAGGAGGTCGCCGCGTCGCTCGGCCTGACGCTCGCGACGACGAAGACGTACGTGCACGAGCTGCTGCACCGGACGGGGTGCACGTCGCGGACGCAGCTCGTGGTCCTCGCGTACGAGGCGGGGCTGGTCGTGCCGGGCGCGCCGGCGCGCGGCAGCGGGCGGACCTGACGGGGGTCGGTGCGCCCGCCACGTCGCCACCCCGGTGCCGCAGAGGTCGAACCGGCCGTCGCGCAGCGATCGGTGCCCGTGGTGCTGCACGACCGCCGGTTCACCGTCGGCGGCGTCGCCGGGGCGCGTCGCGGCGATGAGGCGGCCGTCGCGCAGGTCGTGGGCGTCGGCGTGCTGTGCGAC
>JAPSIR010000373.1 GCA_031178625.1 Cellulomonas sp. | reverse complement strand
TCGGGGGTCACGGGTGGCGGGTCTCCTGCGGGGGTCGGTGCGACGGGCCGGAACGACGCAGCGCCGGTGCACGGGCGGCGGACACGACCATGGAGGGCCGTCGTCCGCGCCGCGCACCGGCGCTGGGCGGAAGAGCTACTTGCCGGACTTCTTGCCGTAGCGGGCCTCGAACCGGGCCACGCGGCCACCGGTGTCGAGGATCTTCTGCTTGCCCGTGTAGAACGGGTGGCAGGCGCTGCAGACGTCGGCGTGGATCTTGCCGTCGGTGACGGTCGACTTCGTGGTGAACGTGTTGCCGCAGGTGCAGGTGACCTCGGTGAGCACGTACTCCGGGTGGATGCCAGACTTCACGGTTATCTCCTAGCGGGGGGTGTCTCCGGGTCCGGACGCGCCGTTCGCGCCGGTGAACCGCAGACCAGCGGACCATTGTGCCAGAACGCGGCGGGTGCCGGAAAACTTCCCGCGGGCACCCACCGGGACGACGTCAGCGCACGTCCGTCGACCGCGCGTCCTCGTACCAGGTCACGAGAGCACGTCCCGCGTCGCCCGCACGCCGACGGAACGCGCGTCGGGGCAGCGCACGCGGGCGCAGGTCGAGCCAGCTGTCGCGCGACAGCCCCGGGACGCCGCCGGGACGCGGACGTGGTCGGTGCGGAGCACGGCCGAGGCACGCACGCGCCGACCCTAGGGGTCCACCGGGCGGACCACGCCGGCCCCACCCGGTCGGCGCAACGCCACGGGTCCGGTCCGGACGACGACGGCCCCGCACCCGGGTCGGGTGCGGGGCCGTCGCCGACTGGCGCGTGGCGTCAGACGACCTTGCCGACGCCCTCCTCGAGGGCGGGGCCGTTGTGGCCCGGCGTCGTCTTCTGCACCTGCAGGAGGAACTCGACGTTGGACTTCGTCTCGCGCAGCTTGCCGAGCAGGAGCTCGATGGCCTGCTGCTGGTCGAGCGCACCGAGCACGCGACGGAGCTTGTAGATGATCTTCAGCTCGTCGTTGCTCATGAGCACCTCCTCGCGGCGCGTGCCGGACGCGTTGACGTCCACCGCGGGGAAGATCCGCTTGTCGGCGAGGCCGCGCGACAGGCGCAGCTCCATGTTCCCGGTGCCCTTGAACTCCTCGAAGATGACCTCGTCCATCTTCGAGCCCGTCTCGACGAGCGCCGAGGCGAGGATCGTCAGGGAGCCGCCGTTCTCGATGTTGCGTGCCGCACCGAAGAACCGCTTCGGCGGGTACAGCGCCGACGCGTCGACACCACCGGAGAGGATGCGGCCCGACGCCGGCGCCGCGAGGTTGTACGCGCGCGACAGCCGGGTGAGCGAGTCGAGCAGCACGACGACGTCCTGGCCGAGCTCGACCAGGCGCTTCGCGCGCTCGATCGCGAGCTCGGCGACCACGGTGTGGTCCGAGGCCGGACGGTCGAACGTCGAGGCGATGACCTCGCCCTTGACCGTCCGCTCCATGTCCGTGACCTCCTCGGGCCGCTCGTCGACGAGCACGACCATGAGGTGGACCTCGGGGTTGTTCGCGGTGATCGCGTTCGCGATCTGCTGCATGACGATCGTCTTGCCGGCCTTCGGCGG
>JAPSIR010000020.1:8704-27326 GCA_031178625.1 Cellulomonas sp. | reverse complement strand
GGGCACGCCCCTGCAGGTCGACGGCCTCGCCGGCGTCACGGACGCGAACGTCCCGGGCTCCGACCAGGTGCTCGTGGTCTCCGGCGCGGACGCGGACAACGGCGCGACGGTGACGCAGGACGGCAGCACCCTCACGGTGACGCCGGCCCCCGGCTTCGTCGGCACCGTCACGCTGACCTGGACGGTCTCGGACGGCGCCGGCGGCAGCACGACGGGCACGGCCACCGTGTCCGTCGCGAACGCAGCGCCGGTGGTGCCCGCCCAGGAGGTCGCGACGCCGACCGGTGTGCCGGTCGAGGTCGACGCCCTGCGCGACGTCACGGACGCCAACATCCCCGCCACGGACCAGGAGCTCACGGTCTCCGCGCCGGCGGCGGACAACGGCGCGACGGCCACGCTCGGCGCGGACGGCCGCACGCTGACCGTCACCCCCGCGCCGGGCTTCGCCGGCACCGTCACGGTCACGTACACGGTGTCCGACGGTGCCGGCGGGGTGACCACCGGCACGGTCACGGTCACGGTCGAGAACGCGGCGCCGACCGCGGTGGACGACGTCGCCACGACGGCCACGGGCACGCCCGTGACGGTCGAGGTCGTCGCCAACGACACCGACCCGAACGTCCCCGGCACGGACCAGGCGCTCGTCGTCACCGCCGCGGCGGCGGGCGACGGCGCCACGGTCGCGACGAGCGCGGACGGCCGCAGCCTGACGGTGACGCCGGCGGCCGGCTTCAAGGGCGACGTGCGGGTCACCTACACCGTCTCCGACGGTGCGGGCGGCACCGACGAGGGCGTGCTCGTGGTCACGGTCGCCAACGCGGCACCCGTGCTGCCGGCGGTCCGCGACACCGACGCGACGCCGTACGGCGTGCCCGTCGTCCTCGACCTCCTCGACGGCGTGACGGACGCGAACGGTGACCCGCTCGAGGTCGTGCGGCTCGGCACGCCGGTGGACGCCGCCGGCACGCCGCGGGGCACGCTGACGCTGGTCGACGGCGTGGTCACCTACACGCCGCCCACCGGCTGGTCCGGCACGGTGACGTTCGACTACGACGTCACGGACGGCACGGACACGGTCACGGGCGGCGCGTCGGTGACGGTCGGCAACGGCGCACCGGTCGCACGTCCCGACACCGCACGGGGCACCGCCGGGCAGCCGGTGACGATCGACGTGCTCGCCAACGACACCGACCCCGAAGGTGGCCCGCTGACGATCGTCGACGTGACGCAGCCGGGGTCCGGCCGCGTCGAGGTGGTGGACGGCACGCTCGTGCTCACGCCGGCCCCCGGCTTCACCGGCACGGTGACGTTCACCTACACGGTCGCGGACGCGACCGGTGCGCGGACGACGTCCACCGTCACGGTCGAGGTCGTCGCGGCCGCGGCGGGCCCCGCCGCCGACGGCGCGGGTGGAGGTGTCGGCGCGGCGCTCGCGCGGACCGGTCTGCCGGCGGCCGGGCTCGCCGGTGCGGCGGTGCTGCTGCTGGTGCTCGGCGCGGGCCTCGTCGTGGTCCGCCGCCGGCGGGCGACGCACACCGGCTGACGCCGGGAGGCGCCCGGACGGCGCGTGAGGAGACGGCCCGTACGGGTCGTGGTCGTGTGGCCCCGGTCACGATCCGATCACGACCGGTGCGGGCCGTCCCGGTTCCCGACGCCCGGGCGTCCCATCACCCCCCGTCGTCCGTCACTCCTGAGGATTGAGCACGGGTCCGCAGCACAGGGACGACGAGGGGGGCGCGGCGGGGGTGCGGCCGTCGCGGGTCAGCTCGCCCGGAGGAACTCCTCCAGGCTCGTCGGAGCGGTGCCGGTGATGCGCTCGACCGCGTCGGACGGCTGCGCCATCACGTCGCTGGCGATGGCGGTGTAGGTGCTGACCCAGGCGTCGACCTCCCAGGCGGGTGCGCCGTACGACGCGCGCGAGGCGTACGCCTCCTCGACGGTCTCGTCGTGGAACGTCACCGTCCGGCCGCGGACGTCGCTGATGATCCGTGCGACGTCGGTGAGCGACAACGACTCCGGCCCGGTGACGTCGTAGGTGCGTCCCGCGTGCGCGTCGGGCGCCGTGAGCACGGTGGCGGCGACGCGGGCGACGTCGGCGCGCGCCACGACGGCGCAGCGTCCGGCCCCGGCGGGCCCACGGATGACGCCGTCGGCGCCGACGAGCTCCTCCATGAAGTCGATGTAGAAGGTGTCGCGCAGGAAGGTCCACGCCATGCCGGACGCCGCGATGTGCTCCTCGGTGGCGTGGTGCTCGCGGGCGAGGGTGAACGTGGCGTCCGGGGCGGCCGCGGCGAACGAGGTGTACACGACGTGCCGGACACCGGCCTCGGCGGCGGCGTCGACGAACGTGGCGTGGTCGGCGGCGCGGCTGGGGCTCTCGCGCGCGGAGACCATGAACAGCACGTCGACCCCGCGCAGCGCGGCGAGCGACAGGTCGCGGTCGGCGTAGTCGACGCGGGCGACGTCGGCGACCGTGCCGAGCGCGGGGAGCCGCGGGCTGGACGGGTCGCGCACGAGCAGCCGCTGCGCCCGGCCGGCGGCGTCCAGCTGGGAGGCGACGAGCCCGCCGACGTGACCCGTCGCGCCGGTGACGGCGATGCTGTCCTGCTGCATGCGGTGCTCCTCGGCTCGCTGGGTCCATGCTGCTCGGGTCGGGACGGCTCGGCGACCCGGTCGGGCTCCGGGCCGGCCACCACGGTCACCGCGCGCCGGGCCCCACCGACACGAGGACCCGGTTGCCCCAGGGGTCCGCGACGGACAGACCGCCGGTCGTCTGCTCGTGCGGGACGCCGGCGGCGCTCGGGCGCTCCGCCAGCGCGTCGACCTCCCGGTCCGTGGGCGCCAGCACCGAGAAGGACCCGAGGCCCGCGGTGGTGGCGCGGGCGCCGGCGCCCCGGCTCGACCAGGTGTTGGCGGCCAGGTGGTGGTGGTAGCCGCCGGCGGACATGAACAGGGCGCCGTCGGTCTCGCTGGTGACCTCGAAGCCGAGGACGTCCACGTAGAAGCGCCGTGCCTCGGCGAGGTCGCCCACCTTCAGGTGGACGTGGCCGACGGTCGGCGCGCCGGCCGGCTGCTCGCTGCCGTGCTGGGCGATGAACGCGTTCGGGTCCAGCGGTGCACTGCCCATCTCGACGCGGTCACCGCGTCACCGCCAGTCGCCGCGGGGGCGGTCGACGTAGAGCTCGACGCCGTTGCCCCCGGAGTCGCTGAGGTAGAACGCCTGGCTGACCGTGTGGTCGGAGGCGCCCTGGTAGGAGCCGGGGGCCGTGGTCGCCACCTGCTGGAGCACGGCGGCGAGTGAGGCGGCGTCCGGGTACAGGATCGCCGAGTGGTGCAGGCCCGCGTCGCGCGGGGACGGCGCGGGGGCGTCCGTGCGCACGAGCCGGACCAGTTCGTCGCCGTCGGCTCCGAGGCTGAGGCGGTCCTCCTGCGCGTCGAGGACCTCCAGGCCGAGCGTGCCGGCGTAGAAGGACCTCTGGGTGTCGAGGTCGCGCACGTGCAGCTCGACCGCGCCGAGCCGGGTGTCCGCGTGGAGTGGCTGGGCGGGCCCCTCCGCGCTGCCGCGCGTGCCGATCCCGACGGCCACCGCCACGGCGACGAGCGAGGCCGCCGCGGCGGCACCGACCAGGATGCGCCGGCGTCGCCGGCGGCGGTCGTCGGTCGTCGAGATCCGGCGCGGGGCGTCCTTCGGCATGGCTTCTCCCGGTCGGTGAACGGTCAGGGGCGTCGGGCGGCGGTCGTCCGCCGGGCCAGCAGCTCGTCGACGCTGAACCGGCCGGCGCCGAGCGCGGGGACGAGGAGCAGCCCGGCGATGAGCGTGAGGACGAGCTCGTACCCGCCGTCGTCGACGAAGACGCCGTTGCCCGCGTGCACGAGGACGAGCGCCCCGAGCAGGTTGACGATGTTCAGCGCCGCGGCGACGGGGGTGAGCAGCCCGAGGATCAGGGCGACGCCGCCGACGATCTCGACGACGGTGGCGAACAGGGCGGCCGCGCCGGGAGCGGGCACGCCCATGTCGGTGAAGGCGGCGGTCGTCCCGTCGATCGTGTACGCGCTGTACTTCTGCCAGCCGTGGGCGAGCAGCACGAAGCCGAGGGCGACGCGCGCGAGCAGGAGGGCGATGTCGCCGAGACGGGCGTGGTGCGGGCAGGGCGGAGCAGGGTCGGCACGGGTCCTCCGGGTGGGGGTGGTGGCTGGTGCGCGCCGGCGGGCGGCCGGCAGGTGTCAGGGTGCGACCGGCGGGATGGCGCCGTGGGCGCGCGCGTCCTCCGCCTCGAGCGGCGTGACGATCTTGGCCAGCAGCGTGGACAGCTGGTGTACGTCGTCCGGCGTGAGCGGGTCGAGCACGGTGGCGCGCACCTGTGCGACGTGTCCCGGCGCGGTGTGCTCGAGGAGGCCGCGGCCGGCGTCGGTGAGCGCGGCGATCTGGCCGCGTCGGTCCTGCGGGCAGGGGCGGCGAGTCAGCACCGTACGGCACGTGCTCGAGATGTCGGCGCACGTGTCCGGCACCTGCGCCCGGGACTGGTAGGCCGGCAGTGCGCGGTCGGCGCTGGGTCGTCACCGCCAGCTGCGGCGGTCGTCTGAGGCGGCCCCCGCAGAGTGCAGGGGAGCGCTCAGAGAACCGCATGGGCGACGACTCCGGCCAGGTGCGCAGCCGGTGAGAGCCCGGCGGCGGCAGTGTGCTCGCCGGTCGGCCCGTGGCGTCGCCGGCGCGAGACGGCCAGCGGTGGCGGGTGTGCACGAACGATGTCAGCCTTGCCGACGGCACCCACCGGGAGCACACCGGACATGTCACCCCCTCAAGAGCTGGAGACTCACACATGAACGCCTCGACCGGAACGACCGAGACGCACAACTCCCGCCGCGCGAAGACCACAGGGCTCGCTGTCGCCGCTGCCGGCATCGTGGTCTTCAACATCTCGCCGCTGCTGAACTGGGTGAACCCCGACGAGGGTGCCGACCCTCGCACCGGGTACGAGACCGACTCGCTGGTGCCCTTCATCGCCTACCTCGGCCTGGGGCTGCTCGTCGCCCTGATCTACGCCGGCAAGCGTGCGCGGCGCGGTCAGCACCGCGGCCTGACCCTGGTGTCGATGGCCGTGGGCATCGCCGCCACCATCCAGTGCCTCGCCTTCGCGCTGAACCCGATGGGCGGGCTCGAGCGCGGCGACAACCTCGCAGCCGACCTCGGCGTGTGGGTCGGCGTGATCGGTGCCGCGATCTGGGCCGTCGGTTCCTACCTGCTCGCCAAGGAGATCGAGGGCGACGACGAGGACGACACGCTCCGCACGCGCTGACCCGGGTCGGCCGACCGCGACGCGCACGGTGACGTCGCACTCCTCCCGAGCGGTGCGACAACGCACTGGCGCCGAGGGTGAGTGGGTGCGCCGTGTGATCGCGCAGCGGTCAGCTGCCCCGACCACTCCACGGGCACGGGTGGTTCCCCCTCCACGTGCGTCCCTGGTACGCGGCACGAGCAGGAAGGCCCGCGCCTCGCGCGGGCCTTCCTGCTCTCGTTTTGAGAAGGTGCAGCATCGGCACTCGGGTCGGCCGTCGGACATGTCGGCGATCGACATCGAGCTGACGGAGCACTGTCTCGCGCCCTCGCTCAGCCGGGCGGCGGGGCGGAGGACTCGCGCACCTCGAGCGCGGGGCTGACGAGCACGCGGTGGACCGGGCGTCCGGGGTCCGCCATGCGTGCCGCGAGGAGCCCGACCGCGGCCCGCCCGACGGAGCGTCGGGGGGGACGCACGGCGGTGAGCGCCGGGCGGAAGAGCCCCGCGACCTCGTCGTCGTAGGCGACCACGGACAGGTCGGTCGGCACCGAGATGCCGCGTGCCTCGCACCGCTGCACGAGGCCGATCGCGTCGGGGTCGGAGTGGACGAGCAGCCCGGTGACGCCGGTCGCGCGGGCGCGGTCGAGCACCTCCTCGACCGCGGTGTCCCACCCCGCGCCGTCGGACGGCGGCAGCCGCACCTCGAGCGCGTCGTCCTCGAGCAGGTCGAGCTCCTCGCGGGCGTCGCGCCAACCGGCCAGCACGTGACGGGAGGTCGGGCTGGCCGCGGTGGCGACGACGCCGATGCGGCGGTGCCCGAGGGAGGCCAGGTGCCGGACGGCCATGGCGGCGCCGAGCCGGTGGTCGGTGACCACGGACTCGCAGGCCTCACGGTGCTCGCCGAGCGTGGCGGAGCGCTCCAGCAGGACCACGGGGACCGGGCAGCGCGCCAGCCACTCGAGCGTCGCGGCGGCACCGGGGCCGTCGAGGTTCGGGGCGACGAGCAGGCCCTCGACGCCCGGCTGCGCGGTCAGGCGCTCGAGCTGCGGGCTCTCGTCGTCGCCGGCGTACGACGACCCCCGCAGGACGATGCGCAGGCCGCGGGCCCGCGCCTCCTCCTCCGCGCCGCGCACGACGCCGGGCCAGTAGTAGTCGAGGGACGGGACGAGCATCCCGAGCGCGCCCGTGGCGGTCGTCGCGGTGGCGGCGGCCGGCGCCGGGGCGTCGTACGTGGGGCCGTCGGGGGAGCCAGCAGGACCGGTGGACGACGCGGTGTCGTCGGGCAGCAGCGTCGCGCCGCCGTGCACCCGGCGGACGAGCCCCTCCGCCGCGAGCTGACCGATGTCGCGGCGGAGCGTGATCGCCGAGACGCCCAGCGTGTCGACGAGGTCGGAGATCCGCACGGTGCCCTGGCGGTGCAACGCCTCGAGCAGCTGCGCCCGGCGGGTCACGGGCAGCACCCGGCCGCTGTCGGTGACGCTCACGCCGCACCCTCCTGACGATCGACCTGGACGTGCAGCACGAACACGCCCTCGGGCGCCGGGTCCACCAGCTCGAGCACCAGGCGGTGCAGGCGGTCGCCCCACACGTCGACGAGGAGCGGGTCGTCGAGGGGCCGGTCCTCGACGCTGACGCGCGCGGCGGTGGCCTCCCAGGTCAGGACGATACCGGCGCCCTCCGTGCCGAGGACGACGGCACGCCCCGGCCCCAGGCCCGTGACGTCACCGGCGACGACCCAGTGCAGACGGGTGGCGCCGTGCGTCCCGTCCGGCAGGAGACCGTCCCAGGCATCGGTCACGGAGACGGAGGCGGTGGCTCGGTCGAGCTCCGCCGTCCGGCGCCACGTGCGGACCCCGGCGCCGGCCGGGTACGCGCCGGCGACGTCGAGCGACAGCGCGGCGGCGCCCTCGTCGAGGCGGACCCGCAGGTCGCGCGCGCCGTGCCGGGCGCCGTGGCCCTGCTCGTGCCCGCGGACCACCGGCACGTTGTGCCAGCCGCTGCGCATGGGCCACAGGGTGTACCGGTCCGGGCCGAACGTGACGGCCGTGTAGGTCGGCCGCCCCGGGTCGACGAGCAGCGGGACGCCGTCCGCGGCCACGACGACGCCGCCGACGTCGTCGTGGTTGTGGTGCTCGCCGTTGTGCCCGCCCTTGACGGCGAGCACGACGCGGGAGTCGCCCCTGGCCGGGCGCGCGACGAGCACCTGGGTCGACGGGAACCACGCGTCCCGGACGAGCGGCGCGGGCCCGGGCGTCGCCGTGCACCACGCGGCGTCCGTGGCGCCCCGCAGGAGCCGGCCGAGCCCGGGTCCCTCGGACGCCGCCGGGCGCCCCGGTCTCCGGTACGCGGCCGCGTGCGCCACCGCGTCGGGGACCCGCAGGCGGTGGCCCCACCGGTGCAGCACGTGCCAGGGCAGGTCGGTGGAGGGACGCGCCTGGCCGTCGGCGAGGTTGAGGTACCAGGGGCCGCCGAGGTGCATGCGGTGGGGGAAGGCGACGACCTCGCGCAGCGGCGGCACCGCCGTGGGGTCGAGGGCGCCGCCGGTGGCGTGCTCGACGACGTCCAGCAGCTCCAGGAGCCGGGCTGCGCCGTTCCACCAGTAGCCGAACCCCTCGTCGACGGCGCCGTCGGCCGGCAGCGACGCGACGTAGCGGTCGACGTCGAGGAGGGCGGCCGCGACGATCTCGGCGCGCTCGTCCGGGTCGTCGACCAGCACGAGGGCGGCCGTCACGACGTTGCCCAGGATCCACGGGTTCCAGTTGTGCACGTCGCCGTCGAGGCCGAGCCAGTGCCAGTCGCGACGCCGGCGGTACGGCGCGAGCACGCGGGCCCGCACCTCGTGCCGGAGCCGTCGTGCCAGGCCCGGGGCGCGCTCCTCCAGCGGGGCACCGAGCAGGTGCCACGTCCAGGCGAGCTGCGCGGCGACCTCTCCGGCGCCGAGGTCGAGGTACGGGTCGGTCACCGTGGGGAGCGCGGCCCCCCGCCGCGCGTGCGCGTCGTCGTGCGCCGGCCAGCACCACGACGACTGCTCGCAGAGCAGCACGACGCCGTCGACGACCTCGTCGAGCCAGGCGCCCTCGAGCGTCGCCGCCGCGGCGACGACCGCTCGGCTCAGGCGCTCCTGCCGCGCGAACACCCGGGCCTCGTGCTCGGCCCGGTCGCCGTCGCGCCGGTAGCGGGTCCACCCCCCGGCCGTGACCTGGGGCCAGGGGGTGCCGCGCTCGGCCGCGGCGCGCGCGAGCACCGCACCGGTCGTGGTGGGGTCGGCGCCTCCGGTGCCGTCCGTGCCGCCGGGCGTCGCGTCGCGTCCGAGCGCCCACACGTCCCGGCGTGCGGCCGTGGGCACAGGCAGCGCGTCGGTGGTCGGCAGCAGGACGCGGCGCAGTGCGTGGGGCGAGAGCGCAGCGCCCCACGTGCGCTGCAGCGGGCCGTGTCCGGTGCCGGTCGTCGCGGTCATGGCTCCTCGGCGAGCTCCGTCGCGACGTCCGGATGACGCGCACGATCGGAAATGATCGTATCAGCGGCGACGAACAGGTTGACAACGTTCAAACGATCAGTCTTGACTACGGAAGTCGCACCGTAGCGATCACGAACGATCCTCCGTGGATCCTGCACCACCTCGCACCACGGCTCGGCACCACGCCCTCGACGACGAAGGACCGCTGTGCCTCTCTCCCATCGTCCGCAGACGCTGCTCGTCATGGACGCGGCCACGTTCGCGCTCCAGTTCCGCCGCGCGGAGCTCGCGCGCCTGACGACGCTCGCCGTGCTCGACGACCCGGTCCGGGTGGACGAGCTGGACAGCCCGGCGGCCCGCCGGCGGCTGGCGACCGCCGAGGTGCTGCTCACGTCCTGGGGAGCGCCGACGCTGACGCCCGAGCGGCTCGCAGCCGCGCCCGGTCTGCGTGCGGTGCTGCACGCGGCGGGCAGCGTGCGCGGCATCGTCGGCGACGACGTGTACCGCCGCGGGATCGTGGTGAGCACCGCTGCGGACGCCAACGCGGTCCCCGTCGCCGAGTACACGCTCGCCGCCATCATCCTCGCGGGCAAGAAGGCGCCGTTCCTCGCCGCCCACGGTCGCACGACGCCCGTCGCGTGGACCGAGGTGGTCGGCCGCGACGACCTGTCGAACTACGGGCGCACCGTCGCCGTCGTCGGCTTCTCGCGCACCGGTCGCCGCGTCGTCGAGCTGCTGCAGGTCCTCGACACGGCGGCGGTCCTGGTCGTCGACCCGTACGCCGACCCGACGCTTGTGCGCGCGGCCGGCGGCGAGCCGGCGGAGCTCGACGACGCCCTCCGGCGTGCGGACGTGCTGTCCCTGCACGCGCCGGCGCTGCCCGAGACCCGGCACATGATCGGCGCCCGCGAGCTGGCGCTGCTGCCGCAGGGCGCGACGCTGATCAACACCGCGCGCGGCTCGCTCGTCGACCACGACGCGCTGCTCGCCGCCTGCGCGACCGGACGCGTCGACGCGATCCTCGACGTCACGGAACCCGAGCCGCTGACGGCGGGTCACCCCCTGCTCGCGCTGCCGAACGTCATGGTGACTCCGCACCTCGCGGGGTCGCTCGGGATGGAGACGCGCCGCATGGCCCAGCACGCGCTGGACGAGCTCGAGGCACTGGTGGAGGGGCGGCCGCTGGCGACGCCGCTCACCGTGGACGCGACGGCGGTGAGCGCATGAGCGCCGCGTCGGCCGCGGGTGCCGGCTGGGACCGCGCCCGCTGGGCGGCGTTCGCCGACCGCCTCCTGCTCGCGGTGCGTCCGTACGCCACCGCCGACCACGCCCACGTCGTCCTGCCGGGAGGCCCCGGCGGCTACGGCACCGACGTCGACGGCCTCGAGGGCTTCGCGCGCACCTTCCTCACGGCCGGCTTCCGCCTGGCCGGCGAGGGCGGGGCCGACCCGCTCGACCTGGCCGGCTGGTACGCCGAGGGCATCGCGGCCGGCACCGACCCGCACCACCCCCACCGCTGGGTCCGCCTGGACGAGCACGGGCAGGCGAAGGTGGAGGCCGCCTCCCTGGCGCTCGTGCTGGACCTCACCCGGCCGTGGGTCTGGGACCGGCTGTCGCCCCTGGTGCAGGAGCAGGTCGTCGACTACCTCGCGCCGGCGGTGGGCGACGCGACCTACCCGCGCATCAACTGGGTGTGGTTCCGGCTCGTCGTGCAGACGTTCCTACGCTCCGTGGGCGGGCCGCACGCGCTCGACGAGATGCGCGACGACCTCGCGACCCACGACTCGTTCGCGCGCGGCGACGGCTGGCTGTCCGACGGCGCCGAGCGGTCCTTCGACCACTACGTGGGGTGGGCGCTGCACCTGTACCCGACCCTGTGGGGCCGGATGGCCGGCGCGCAGGACCTGGCCGCGCCGCGGCGTGCGTCGGACACCGCCATGCTCGACCGGTTCCTGCAGGACGCCGTCCACCTCGTCGGCGGGGACGGCTCGCCGCTCGTGCAGGGGCGCAGCCTGATCTACCGCTTCGCCGCGGCGGCGCCGTTCTGGGTGGGGGCGATGGCGGGGGTCCCGTCCGTCGCGCCGGGCACGCTGCGCCGCTGCGCGTCGGCGGTCGTCGACCACTTCGACGCGCACGGCGTGCCGGACCGGCACGGGCTCCTGTCGCTCGGCTGGCACGACGCGTGGCCCGCGCTCGCGCAGTCGTACTCCGGCCCGGGCTCCCCGTACTGGGCCAGCAAGGGCCTGCTGGGTCTCGCGCTGCCGGCCGACCACCCCGTCTGGACGGCCGACGAGGCGGCGCTGCCGGCCGCGGCGACCGACGACGCCCGGGTGGTGGCCCCGGCCGGCTGGCTGGTCAGCGGCACGTGCGCGGACGGCGTCGTGCGCGTGACCAACCACGGCGTCGACCACGCGCACCCGGGGGAGCAGGTCGGGGACTCGCCCCTCTACGCACGGCTGGGCTACTCGACCGCGACGGCGCCGCTGCTGGACGCCGCGTCGTGGGCCGCGCCGGTCGACCAGTCGGTCGTGCTCGTCGACGCGACGGGCCGGCGCTCGCACCGTGCGGGGTTCACGACGCTGGAGGCGCCCGCCGCGCGCACCGTCCCGGACGACGCGTCGGCGCCCGGGCCGTCGCCGCTCGTCGGCGCCTCGCGAGGGCCGGTGCACTGGATCGAGCCCGAGGCCGGTGACGCGCTCGCGGGGCACGGCTACGGCGGCCGGGGGGCGGCGCGACCCGCCGGCACGGTCACGGTCGTCTCGGTCGTGCGCGGGGCGTGGGAGGTCCGGCTCGTGCACGTCGCCGATCCCGCGCCCGAGGCGGTGGAGCTGCACGTCGGGGGCTGGCCGCTCGCGGACGCCGCACCTCCCGACGAGGAGGTGCAGCGCCCCGTGGGCGCCACCGGTGCCGCCTCGGTCACGGTCCGCACCGCGGGGCTCGTCTCGACCGTCGCCGCAGCGGGCGGCGCGACCGGCGCCGTGGTCGTGCGCCGCGAGGACGCGTCGCCGCTCGGGGCGCACGCCGCGGTCCCGGTCGTCGTCGCGCCGGTGCACGCCGGCACCGGGCGCGAGCAGGAGGACGGACCGGCCGCCGGCTGGACCGTGGTCGCGGTGGGCCTCGCCGGGCGCTCGTCGCCGGCGCCCGCCGCGCGGTGGCAGACGCCCCGGCCGGGCCGGGGGAACGGTGCCCAGGTGGTCGTCACCTGGGCGGACTGCGCGCGCACGACGGTGGTGCTGCCGCACGACGGCGACGGCACGGCCGTCCCGTCCGGACAGGTCGACGGCGACTGAGCCGGTCGAGGAGAAGAGGACGCAATGAAGCGGAACATCATGCAGGGGGTCGCCGCCGCGGCGGCGGCCGCCCTGCTGCTCGGCGGGTGCGGCAGCAGCGGTGGCGGCGCGGCGGCGGCAGAGGAGACGCTCGACCCGGACGCCCCCGTGACGCTGACGGTCTCGGTGTGGAACCTCGAGGGCACGCCCGAGTTCCGGGCCCTGTTCGACGCCTACGAGGCGGCGCGCCCGAACGTCACGATCGAGCCGGTCGACATCCTCGCGGACGACTACCCGACGAAGGTGACGACGATGCTCGCGGGTGGTGACAGCACGGACGTCATCACCATCAAGAGCGTCATGGACTACTCCAAGTTCTCCACGGCCGGCCAGCTCGCCGACGTCACCGACGTCGTCGAGGCGCAGGACGGGCTCGCGGGCCTCGACGCGTACGACCGGGACGGCGCGTACTTCGCCGTCCCGTACCGGCAGGACTTCTGGGTGCTCTTCTACAACAAGGGCGTCTTCGACGCGGTGGGCGAGGACTACCCGGCCGACCTCACGTGGGACGAGTACGTCGACCTCGCGCAGCGCGTCACCGAGAAGGCCGAGGCCGCCGGGGTGGCACCGGCCGAGGGCGCGACCACGTACGGCACCTACACCCACTCGTGGCGCTCGGTGATCGGGGCGATCGCCGGCGCGCAGACCGGCGGCGACCAGCTCGGCGGCGACGGCGACTACGACTTCTTCGCGCCGTACTACGAGGCCGCGCTGGAGCTGCAGGACGCCGGGGCGACGCTCGGCTTCAGCACCGCGTCGACGCAGAAGATCAGCTACCGCACCATGTTCACGACCGGTCAGGCCGCCATGCTCCCCATGGGCACGTGGTTCATCTCTGCCCTCCTGCAGGCGAAGGCGGCGGGGGAGACGGACGTCGAGTGGGGCATCGCGCCGATGCCGCAGCAGCCCGACGCCGACGAGGTCGTGACCTTCGGCGCACCGACGGCGTTCGCGGTGAACAAGAACGCCAAGAACGCGGCCGCCGCCCGGGACTTCGCCGCCTTCGCCGCGAGCGAGGAGGGCGCCAAGGCCATCTCCGCCATCGGCGTGGTGCCGGCGCTGCAGTCCGACGCGATCACGGAGGCGTACTTCGCGCTCGAGGGCATGCCGGCCGACGAGGTCTCGCAGACGGCGTTCCAGCCCGACGAGATCGTCCTCGAGATGCCGGCGGGCCCGACCACCGCACAGGTGGAGCAGATCCTCGGCGAGGAGCACCAGAACATCATGACCGGCGCCGTCCCCCTCGAGGACGCGCTCGCCACCATGTACGACCGCGTGCAGGGCGAGGTCGGCTGACCGACCCCGCAGGCCCCCGGGCCGGTCGGCCGCGCGCCGGCCGGCCCGGCGGGTCCGCCACCTCGGCGCCGACGGCGCCCGTCACCGTCACCCCACGTCATCGTCCGGGTCCCCGCAGGTGCGGGCCCGGGGTCCGGAGGGACCATGGCCACCACGACGGCCGCACGGCCGGCCGCCCCGCCGCGGAACACGTACGTCAACCGGCGCCAGGTGCGCCGCAACACGCTGCTGGGCTGGTCGTTCATCCTGCCGAACTTCATCGGCTTCGCCCTGCTCACGCTCGTCCCCGTGGTGGCGACCTTCGGCATCGCCTTCACGCGCTGGAACGCGTACTCCGCGCCGGAGTTCACGGGCCTGGACAACTTCGTCCGGCTCGCCTCCGACCAGAACTTCCGGGTGGCGCTGCTCAACACCGTGTACTACACGGTGGGGCACGTGCCGCTGACGATGGCGGCCGCGCTCGGCCTCGCCCTGGCCCTGAACCGCAGGCTGCGCGGCATCGCGTTCTTCCGCACCGCGGCGTTCTTCCCCTACATCACGTCGATCGTCGCCGTCGCGGTCGTGTGGAACATGCTCTACAACCCGACGCAGGGGCCGATCAACCAGCTCCTGACGAGCCTCGGCGTGAGCGACCCGCCGGGGTGGACGTCGGACCCCACGTGGGCCATGCCCGCCGTGATCCTGACCGGCGTGTGGAAGGACATGGGCTACTACATGATCCTCTTCCTCGCCGGCCTGCAGACGATCCCGCCCGAGCTGTACGAGGCCGCGAAGACCGACGGCGCGAACGCGTGGCAGCGTTTCCGGAACGTCACGCTCCCGTCCCTGCGCCCGACCACGTTCTTCGTCCTCATCATGCTGACGATCGGCTCGTTCAAGGTCTTCGACCTCATCGTCGTCATGACCAACGGCGGCCCGGGCCGCAGCACCCTCGTGCTGTCCCAGCTCATCTACCGCGAGGGCATCGTCAACGGGCGGTTCGGGTACTCCTCGGCCGTCGCGCTGGCGCTCTTCCTGCTCGTCCTCGTCGTCACCGTGCTGCAGTACACCCGCAACCAGCGGCTGGAGAAGTGATGGCCACCGTCCTCGGACCCCGTACCGGCACCACCGCCCCGCTGCCCGCCGGCACGCCGGCACCCGACGCGCGTCGTGCGCGCCCGGTCCGCAGCTGGGCGAAGCCGCTGTCGTACGCGCTCCTCACGGCGCTCTCCGCGCTGCTGCTCGTGCCGTTCCTCTGGATGGTCTCGTCGTCGTTGAAGACGAACGACCAGGTGTTCACCGTGCCGATCCAGTGGATCCCGAAGGACTTCCGCTGGGAGAACTTCACGGAGATCTGGACCCGCGTCCCGATGCTCACGTACCTGCGCAACACGACGTTCCTCGCGGTCGTCATCACGTTCCTGCAGGTGTTCACGGGCAGCTTCGCGGCCTACGGTTTCGCGAAGATCCGGTTCCCCGGCCGCGACGGCCTCTTCCTCGCGTACCTCGCGACCATCGCGGTGCCGTGGCAGGCGTACATGATCCCGCAGTACATCCTCATGCAGCGGGCCGGCCTGGTGAACACGTTCACCGCGCTGATTCTGCTGCAGGCGTTCAGCGCCTTCGGCGTGTTCCTCATGCGCCAGTACTACATGTCGGTGCCGGACGAGCTCGTGGAGGCCGCGCGCATCGACGGCCTGTCGGAGTACGCGATCTACCGGCGGGTGATGCTGCCGCTGTCGGGGCCGGCTCTCGCGAGCCTCGCGCTGCTGACGTTCGTGAACACGTGGAACGACTTCATGGGGCCGTTCATCTACCTGACGAGCAACCACCTGTGGACCGTGCAGATCGGCCTGCGTCAGTTCATCGGCCAGTTCGACGCCGAGTACGCGATGATCATGACCGGCTCGGTGATCTCGGTCCTGCCCATCCTCGTCGTCTTCCTCCTGGGGCAGCGGTACTTCATCCAGGGCATCGCGACCAGCGGGCTGAAGGGCTGACGCCGTGGGCCACCTTCCCCTGGAGACCTGGACGCGGGCCGCAGGGACGCTGTACGTCGGTCTCGCGACGAACGTCGCGCTGAGCGTCGTCCTCGCGCCGCTGCTCGTGGTGCTCGTCGTCGTGCCGGGGGCGACCGCGGCCTGGCCCTTCCTCGTGCTGCTCGCCGGAGCGCTGGGGGCGCCGGCGCTCACCGCCGCGGCCGCCTGCTTCGCCGCGCACGCGGCCACGGGGTCGACCGCGGCGCTGCGGACCTTCGCCGCGGCGTGGGCCCGCTCGCTGCGCCGCGCCGTCCCGCTCGGGCTCGGTGCCGGGGCGGTCCTCGTCGTCGTCGGCGTGGACGCGGTCGTGCTGGCGGGCACCGCCGTGGGCGCGCTGTCGCTCCCGCTCCTCGCCGTCGTCGGCGCCCTGGCCGTCGCCGTGACCGTGCTCGCCGCGGTCGCCCTGGCCGAGCGGCCGGACGCGCGGCTGCGCGACGTGGCGCGCCCCGCCGTGTGGCTCGCCGTCCGACGGTGGCCGTCCACGCTGCTCTCGCTGGCCGTCCTGGCGCTGCTCGGCGCGGCGATCGCGGTGCGCCCCGCCGTGGGCCTGGGCCTGGCGGCGGCGCCGCTGCTCTACGTCGTCTGGGCGGGCAGCCGCTGGAGCCTGCGGGCGGTGCTCGACGCCGCGCCCGTGGCGAGCCGCCGCCTCGCGTAGCAGGGGGGCACCGGCGGGTCCGGCGTCCCGCGACGGCGAGCCACGCGACCGCCGGACTCGCGGTCGAACGCCGGGTGGCAGGGGCGGGAGCCCGCGACCACGTCGGCGGTGGAACTCGACCGCGGGTGCGGTCGTTGGACGCGCGGAACGGCCCCCTACCTGGAGAGAGATGGACGGCGACAGTAGACCCCCCTCGGACCGGCTCGAGACCGCGACGGGGGGGTGAGAGGTGATGTGGGTGCTGTCGCTCCTGCTGGGGCTGCTGGTGGTGCTCGCGATCACCGCGGCGACGGGCTACTTCGTCGCGCAGGAGTTCGCGTACATGGCGGTCGACCGGTCGCGCCTGAACGCGCGGGCCGCCGACGGTGACGCCGGGGCCCGGCGCGCGCTGACCGTGACGCGGCGGACGTCGTTCATGCTGTCGGGCGCGCAGCTGGGCATCACCGTCACGGGGCTCCTCGTGGGCTACGTCGCGGAGCCGCTGATCGGCGAGTCGCTGGGCGAGGCGCTCGGCGGCGTGGGCGTCCCGACGGGCGTCGGCATCGCCGTCGGCACGGTGCTGGCGCTGCTCGTCTCGACGCTGATCCAGATGCTCTTCGGCGAGCTCCTCCCGAAGAACCTGGCGATCGCGCGCCCGGAGCCGGTCGCCGTCGCCCTCGCGACGTCGACCATCTGGTACCTGCGGGTGCTGGGGTGGCTCATCCGGGTCTTCGACTCGGCGTCGAACGCGCTCCTGCGGGTGCTGCGGATCGAGCCGGTGCACGACGTCGAGCACTCGGCGACCGCGCGGGACCTGGAGCACATCGTCGCGGAGTCGGCCCAGTCCGGTGACCTGCCGCGCGAGCTGTCCATGCTGCTCGACCGGATCCTCGACTTCCCGGAGCAGGACGTCGAGCACGCGATGATCCCGCGCTCGCGCGTCGACGTGGTGCGTGCGGGGGACACCCTCGCCCACGTCCGCACCCTGATGAGCGAGGGCCACTCGCGCTACCCGGTCCTGAGCCCCGACGACGAGGTGGTCGGGGTCGTGCACCTCCAGGACGTGCTGGGCGCCTCCGGCCCGCCGGACGCGTCCGTCGAGTCCCTGATGCGGCCCGCCGAGTTCGTGCCCACGTCGATGCGGCTCCCGGACGCCCTCGGCCGCCTCGCCGCGACGCGCAACGAGCTGGCCTGCGTCCTCGACGAGTACGGCGGCCTGGTCGGTGTGCTGACCTTCGAGGACCTGGCCGAGGAGCTCGTCGGGGAGATCACCGACGAGCACGACGACGCCGGCGAGGCCGCCCCGGTCGCGCGCGACGACGACGCCTGGACCATGGCCGGCGACGTGCACGTCGACGAGGTGGAGCGCGCCGTCGGCCGCGACCTGCCCCGGGGTGACCACGAGACGATCGGCGGGCTGGTGATCGCCGCGCACGGGACCCTGCCCGAGGTGGGCACGAGCGTCGTCGTGCTGCTCCCGGACGACCCCGGTGACCTGGCGCACGCCGGGGCGCCGGACCCCGTGTGGATGCGGGTGGAGGTCCTGGAGATCGAGCGCCACGTGCCGTCCGCCGTGCGCGTCACCGTGCCGGCCGCACCGCCGCCGGACGACGACGAGCGTGCGGCGGCCGTCGCGCGCGCGCAGGAGGAGGACCGATGAGCGACCCCGTCGTGGTCGTCGTGACCACCGTCGCCCTGATCGCGCTGAGCGCCTTCTTCGTCGCGATCGAGTTCGCCGCCCTGGCGGCCAAGCGGTACCGGCTGGAGGAGGCCGCGCCACGCAGCCGGTCCGCCCGGGCCGCGCTGCGCAGCTCGACCGAGCTCACCGTGCTGCTGGCCGGCTCCCAGCTCGGCATCACGGCGTGCACCCTGGCCCTGGGCGCGGTGACCAAGCCGGCGGTCCACCACTGGCTGACCCCGCTCTTCGAGGACTGGGGCGCACCGCTGTGGCTGGCCGATGCCGCCGGGTTCGTGCTCGCGCTGATCATCGTCACGTTCCTGCACCTCGTCGTCGGCGAGATGGCGCCGAAGTCGTGGGCCATCGCGCACCCCGAGACGTCGGCGATCATGCTCGCGACCCCGATGCGCGCCTTCATGTGGCTCACGCGGCCGGTGCTGCGGGTGCTGAACGAGGCGGCGAACTGGTGCCTGCGCCGGGTCGGGGTGGAACCGACCGACCAGCTCGCCACCGGCCAGAGCCCCGACGACCTGCGCCACCTCGTCGAGCACTCGGCGAACGTCGGCGCGCTCGACGAGGCGTACTCGCGGCAGATCTCCGGCGCGCTCGAGCTGCAGACGCTCACCGTGCGCGACCTCGTCACCACCGGCGGGACGCCGACGGCCGTCGGTCCCGGTGCCACGATGGCCGACGTCCGCGCGGTCAGCCAGGCCTCGGGCCACCTGCGGGTCCTGGTGGGCAGCGACGACCGCATGGACGGTGTCGTGCACGTGCGCGACACGCTCGCGCACGCCGACGACGCGGTGATCGCGCCCCTCGTGCGACCGGTCCTGACGCTCGCGGACGACGCCCCGGTCGCCGCGGCGCTCGCCGAGATGCGGGAGAGGCGTCAGCACCTCGCCGTCGTGCGCACCGACGACGGACGGGTCGTCGG
>JAPSIR010000020.1:4548-8604 GCA_031178625.1 Cellulomonas sp. | reverse complement strand
GCCTGCTGCCGTAGTGGTGGTAGACCGCCCCGCGGGTCACTCCCGCCTCGGTGGCGACCTCGTCGAGCGGGACCGCCGCGTAGCCGCGCTCGGTGAACAGGCGGCGGGCGGCCGCGCGCACCGCGGCGGCCGTCGCCTCGCTCTGCTCCTTGGTGGCTCTGGGCATCCGGGCACCTCCTCTTGACGAGGATACGAACAGTCTGTTCGTATCTATACGTACACACTGTATGCAAGGGAGACCGCCATGCACCTGCAGAGCAGCTACCCCGTCCTCATGACGCGCGACGTCGCGGACGCCGCGCGCTTCTGGACCGACACCTTCGGCTTCGAGCCGACGTTCACCTCCGACTGGTACGTCAGCCTGCGCCGCGGGACGTGGGAGCTGGCCGTCCTCGACGCCGACCACCTCACCGTCCCGGCCACGCACCGCGGCCGCACCGCCGCCGGCGTGCTGGTGAACCTCGAGGTCGACGACGTCGACGCCGAGCACGAGCGCGTCCGCGACCTCGTGCGCGTCGTGCTGCCGCTGCGCTCGGAGGCGTTCGGGCAGCGGCACTTCATCGCGGAGGGGCCCGACGGCGTGCTGGTCGACGTCATCACGCCCATCCCGCCGACCGGCGAGTACGTCGACTCCTTCTCCTGACGGCTCGACCCCGTCGACGCGGCACGGACCCCGGGTCGCGTGACGCGTCGTCCCGGGGTGGGGTCGGGGTGCGTCCCCGATGCCGGGACGCCCCCGGCCGCGCGACGCTGACGTCATGGTCACCCCACGCACGACCCGTGCCGCCGTGCTCGCCGTCGGCGGCGCGTTCGCAGCCGTCACCGCCCTGTGCCTCCCGTTCCTGCTGACGGGCACCGACGTGCCGACCGGTGCGGTGGTCCTCGGCCGGTGGACCGCCGCGCTCGCGTCGCTGGTGGCCGTCCGCAGCGTCCTCGGACCCGGCCACCTGGCACGGCTGTGGCGGCTGCGACCGGCCTCCCCGCGTGAGCTCCTCGCCTCCTACGGGCTCGCGCTGGCGGTGGTCGTGCCCGCGGTCGCCCTGCCCGCCGCCGTGGGCGTCGCGCTGGGCGCCGGGGCGGCACCCGCGTCGACGTGGCTGGCCGCCGTGCCCGTCGTCGTGCTGGGGACGCTCCTGCTCGCCGTCAGCACGGCCGGTGAGGAGGTGCTGTGGCGCGGGCAGCTGCAGGGCGCGGTCGCGCTCCACGGGTTCTGGCGCACGTCGTCCCTCGTCGGAGGGGTGTGGGCCGCCTGGCACCTGCCGCTGCACCTGACGTACCTGCACCAGGGGGCCCTGACGGCGCGCGAGGCGCTGCTCACGACGGTGGGCCTGGTCGCGTGGGCGCCGCTGCTCGCGGCGCTCGTCGAGCGTCGCGGCACGGTGTGGCCCGCGGTGTTCGCGCACGCCGTCCCGGTGTCGTCGACGCAGCTCCTCGCCGCGGGGTCCACGGCCGACGCGGCGACGTCGTGGGCCGTCGCCGTGGCGTCGTGGACCACGCTGCTGGTGGCGGCGGCCCTGGTGCGACGCCGTGCCCCGGCGTCGGCCGACCGGCAGGACGGACGCCCGCCGCAGGCACGTCAGACGAGGTCGCGCGACGACATCGCCCGGTCGACGGCGAGCCTCAGCACCACCCGCTCGACGCCCGCGGTCGGCGGGCGGTAGCGCTCGGCGTACCGCCGGAGGGCCTCGTCGACCTCGGCCGCGTCGTCGACGACGGTGACCGTGCCCTCGAGCGTGAGCCAGCGGCGGCCGTCGACCTGGCAGAGGGCGGCCCGGGCGGGGTCGTCCGGGCGTCCGCGGCGCGCGTTGCGGGCCTTGACGGTGCTCGGCCTCGTCGTCGTCCGCGCCACGCCCGCGGCGGCGTCCCACGTGAACGCGACCGGCACGACGTGCGGCGTCCCGTCCGCCCGCAGCGTGGTCAGCGTCGCGAGGTGGCGCTCGGTGACGAAGGCCAGCTGGTGGTCGGTCAGTCGCAGCACCGGCCGAGCGTACGACCGTCCGGGGTCGCAGCCCGTCAGGCGTTGCGTCCCGTCTGGTGCGGGACGGACGCCGTCACGACCGTGCCGTCGGGACGCCGGGTGCCCAGCCGGGAGGCCGGGTCCGGGGTGCCCTCGATGCGCGGCCCCTGGTCGGCGAGCGGCACGACCACCGGCTCGCCGCCCACCTCGACGTCCTCGCCCCGCACCCGGACGGTCAGCGCGGGCCCCTCCTCGACGACGAGCTCCAGCGCGTCGGCCCTCAGCACCACCCGCAGGTGGCTGCCGCGCACGGCGAGGCGGTACCGGAGCGCGTCCCACGACGCGGGCAGACGCGGGTCGAACGCCAGCACGCCGTCGTGGTGCCGCATGCCGCCGAACCCCCCGACCAGCGCCGACCACACCCCGCCGGCGGACGCGACGTGGACGCCGTCGGCCGCGTTGCCGTGCAGGTCGGCGAGGTCGACGTACAGCGCGCGGTGGAAGTAGTGCAGCGCCAGGTCCTGGTAGCCGACCTCGGCGGCGATGATCGACTGCACGACCGCGGACAGGGTGGAGTCGCCGGTGGTGATCGCGTCGTAGTACTCGAAGTCCGCCCGCTTCTCCTCGGCGGTGAAGTCGGCGCCCTGCAGGTACAGGGCGAGGACGACGTCGGCCTGCTTGAGCACCTGGAAGCGGTAGATGACGAGCGGGTGGTAGTGCAGGAACAGCGGCCGCCTGTCCTCCGGCGTGCCGGCGAGGTCCCACACCTCGCGCTCGTGGAACTGCGAGTCCTGCGGGTGGATGCCGAGGTGCGCGTCGTACGGCACCGCGAGCGCGTCGGCCACGCGGTCCCACTCCGCCGCCTCCTCGACGTCGAGGTCCAGCCGTGCGCACTGCCGCCCGAACCACTCCGGCCGTCGCGCCGCGACGTCCCGGACCGCGCGGGCGGCGCGGCGCAGGTTCGAGCGGGCCATCACGTTCGTGTACAGGTTGTCGTTGACGACGGTCGTGTACTCGTCCGGTCCCGTCACCCCGTGGATGTGGAACGACGGGCCCCCGCCGTTCCCCCGCCAGAAGCCGAGGTCGGCCCACAGTCGCGCCGTCTCCACGAGGATCTCCAGTCCCTCGCGGTCGCTGAACTCCTCGTCGCCGGACACGTCGACGTACGTGCCGACCGCGTACGCGACGTCCGCGTCGATGTGGTACTGCGCGGTCCCGGCGGCGTAGTACGCCGACGCCTCCTCGCCGTTGATCGTCCGCCACGGGAAGAGCGCCCCGTCCTGCGTCAGCTCCCGCGCGCGGCGGCGCGCCGCGGGCAGCATCGTGTGGCGGAAGCGCAGGGCGTTCCGCGCCACCTGCGGGGTCGTGTACGTGAAGAACGGCAGGACGTAGATCTCGGTGTCCCAGAAGTAGTGGCCCTCGTACCCGGACCCGGTCACGCCCTTCGCGGGGATGCCGTTGCCCTCCGCCCGGGCGGCCGCCTGCGCGAGCTGGAACAGGTTCCACCGGACCGCCTGCTGCGCCTGCGGGTCGCCGTCCACCTGCACGTCGGAGCGGCTCCAGTACGCGTCGAACCAGGCGCGCTGGTCGGCGAGCAGCGCGTCGACGCCGTCCGCGCGCGCCCGGTCGAGGGTCCGCCGGCAGCGGTCGGCGAGCTCGCGCGCCGGCACGCTCCGGGACGTGTGGTACGCCACGTACTTCGTGACCGTCAACGGCCGGCCCGGCTGCGCCCGCACGCTCACGACGAGCTTCGCGTCGTCCGGCCCGACCTCGGTGTGCTGGTCGTGCCCGCCGTCCGTGCGCACCTCGTGGTCCGCCGCGACGGCGAGCGTCATGCGCGAGCGGGCGCACCGGTAGCCCAGCACGATGCGGCCCGCCTCGTCACGGGCGAGCTGCGGCTCGAGCACCCGCTCCTCGAGGCGCCGTGCCCGGCGCGGGTCGTCGCGGACGGGCGCGGTGCCGGTCGCGCGGGCCGAGTACTCGTCCGCGCCGTCCTCGCGGTTGATGACGTGCGACGACACGACGACGGGTGCGGGCGCGTCGAGCACGGTGACCTCGAGCGTCATCACGGCCAGGTGCCGGGACGTCGCCGAGACCAT
>JAPSIR010000020.1:0-4448 GCA_031178625.1 Cellulomonas sp. | reverse complement strand
GCGGGCCGCGTGCAGGAAGGTCGCCGGCGAGGGCTTGCCGGCCAGACCCTCGCGCAGCGCGACCTGCCCGTCGACGACCACGCGGAACCGCTCCGTCAGGTGCGCCGCGTCGAGCACGGCGCGCGCGTTGCGCGAGCTCGACACGACCGCGCACGGGACGTCGAGCGCGGCCAGCCGGTCGAGCAGGGCGACGGCGTCTGGGTAGGGCGCGACGCCGTCGCCGAGCAGCTGCAGGAAGTGCCGGTTCTTCGCGTCGCCGACGGCCTGCACGGTGTCGGTGCCGGTCTGAGGGTCGGTGCCGGTGCCCGCTGCGCCGCCGGGGCCGCCCTCCGGCAGGACGACGCCGCGCGAGGCGAGCACGGCGCGGACGGCGTCGTAGCGCGGGCGGCCGTCGACGTGGAGGAAGTAGTCGTCGTCGCCGTACGGCGGCTCGATGCCCCGCGCGCGGAACAACGCCGAGAACGCCGCCTCCCACGCCCGCATGTGCACCCGTGCCGTGGGCGTCAGCACGCCGTCCATGTCGAACAGCGCGATGTCGTACCGCTGCCAGTCCATGCGCGCTCCCGTCGACGACCGCGCCCACCGTAGCCGCGGGCCGGACGGGCGGCACGGCGGACGCGGACCGCGTGGCTACGCCGGCGGGCGCTCCGGGCGCGGGAGGCCCGCACCGCGTCCCGCGGGGGGTGCGGGCGGGCGCAGACCGAGCGACCGCAGCTCGAGCGCCGCGAGCGCGTGCACCACCTCGGGGTCGCCGCGACGCCACGCGTCCGCGGGGTCGGGGCCGACGCGGGCGAGTCGCGTCACGGGCTGCGTGGCCAGGGCCCGCAGGGCGAACAGGTCGAGGTCCGCGGCCGAGCGAAGCAGCCGGGCGGCGGCGCCGGCGCGCCGCGCGAACGACAGGCGCGCGCGCAGCCACGCGACGACCACGACCACGACGGGCCCGAGCGCGACCGCGACCGCCACGGCGAGCGCCAGGCGCGCGGCCCCGTCCTGCACCTCGACGCCGGCCGCCGCGATGGACCCGGCGGCGCCCCCGGCCGCGTCGAACGGCGCCCGCGCCTCGTCCCCGACCACGGGGATCCGTGCGACCGACTCACCGGCGCTGCCGAGGCTGTCCCGCAGGGACGTGCCGGCGTCCTCCAGGGTCCGCCCGGGCGCGCCGAGCCGGGCCACCAGGTCGTGCAGCCACCGCGCGACCCACAGCCACCCGGCCACCCACGCCAGCACGACCAGGTCGCCGACGACCTGCCGCGCGCGCCGGCGCCCGTCCTGCGCGTAGAACCTCATGGCGCACATGGTGGTGCCTGCGGCGGGTGCGGCGCAGTCCGGCGGACGCGTCTGCGGTGGACGCCCCGCCCGATCGCTGCGAATCTCGACGGGAAGGCGTCCGACGGCGCTCCTCGCGTCCGCCACCGCCCGGTGCCGAGGGGGAGGCGCACATGCCGTCGTCGCGAGGGTCGGGCTCCGTCTGGCGGCGCATGCCGGTCGACCGGATCGAGGACGTCGAGGCGCACGCCGGCGCCGGCAGGCTGACCAGGAGCCTGGGGCTGTGGCAGCTCACCGCGATCGGCGTGGGCGGCATCATCGGCGTCGGGATCTTCTCCCTGGCCGGCCTCGTGGCGCACGGAGACGCGGACAACCCCGGCGTCGGCCCGGCGGTGCTCCTCTCGTTCCTCGTCGCCGGCCTCGCGTCGGCGGCTGCCGCGCTCTCCTACGCCGAGTTCGCGGGGATGATCCCGCGCGCCGGGTCGGCGTACACGTACGGGTACGTGGCGCTCGGGGAGGTCGTCGGGTGGTTCATCGGGTGGGACCTGCTGCTCGAGTACATCGCCATCGTCGCGGTCGTCGCCATCGGCATCTCCGGCTACCTCGAGGCGTTCCTCGCCGGGTTCGGGGTGCGCCTGCCCGACGCGGTCACGGCGAGCGCCGAGGAGGGCGGCGTCGTCAACGTCCCGGCCGTCCTCGTGTGCCTGCTCGTCACGTTCATCCTCAGCCGGGGCACGCGGACGTTCGGCCGGTTCGAGCTCGTCGCCGTCGCGATCAAGATCCTGCTGATCCTGTTCATCGTCGGGCTCGGCATCTTCTACGTGGACACCGGCAACTACAGCCCCTTCATGCCCAACGGGTTCGGCCCGGTGCTCACGGGCGCCGCGACGGTGTTCTTCGCCGTGTTCGGCTACGACGCGATGTCGACGGCCGCCGAGGAGGCCGAGGACGGCCGCACGCACATGCCGAGGGCGATCATCCTGTCGCTCGTCATCGCGATGGTCCTGTACGTCGCGGCCACGCTCGTGCTCACCGGGCTGCAGAGCTACGAGGACATCGACCCGACGGCGGGCTTCGCGTCGGCGTTCCAGAGCGTCGGCCTGCCGGTCGTCGCGAGCATCATCTCGGTGTTCGCGGTGCTGTCGATCCTCACGGTGATGCTGACGTTCCTGCTCGGCGTGACGCGCGTGTGGTTCTCGATGAGCCGCGACGGGCTGCTGCCGACGTGGTTCGCGGGCGTCGACCGGCACGGCACGCCGCAGCGCGTCACGTGGATCGCCGGCGTGGCGGCGGCGCTGCTCGCGGGGGTGTTCCCGATCCGCGCGGTGGCCGACCTGACGAACATCGGCATCCTGTCCGCCTTCGTCGTCGTCTGCGTCGCGGTCATCCTGTTCCGCCGCACCCGCCCCGACGCGCCGCGCTCGTTCCGGCTGCCGTTCATGCCGGTCGTCCCCGGGATCGGCGTGGTGGCGTCCGTGTTCCTCATCCTGCAGCTGCACTGGGAGACGTGGCTGCGGTTCGGCGTCTGGCTCCTGATCGGGCTGGTCGTGTACTTCGCCTACGGGCGCGGGCACTCGCTGCTCAACCCGGACAGCCCGCACCACGCGGGTCGGGCCGCGCCGCGGACCACGCCGGACGCGTGAACCGCCTCGCCGCACGGCACCGGGGCGTGGCTAACCTGACGCGGTGACCGTGCGTATCCGTCCCTACGCCGACCACGACGGCCGGCCCACGCTCGACGTGTTCCTCGCCGCGGTCCGCGTCACCGCCGCGGCCGACTACACGCCGGAGCAGGTCGCGGCGTGGGCGCCCGACGGCATCGACGAGAGGGCGTGGGGAGCCCGGCGGGCGGCGCTGCACACCGTCGTCGCCGAGTCCGACGGCCGCGTCGTCGGGTTCACCGACGTCGACGCCGACGGGTACGTCGACATGATGTTCGTCGACCCGTCGGTGGGGCGCGCGGGCGTCGGGTCCGCGCTGCTCGCGTGGGCGCACGACGAGGCGGTGCGGCTCGGCGCGACGGCGCTCACCACGAACGCGAGCGTCACCGCCCGGCCGTTCTTCGAGGCCCACGGCTTCGTGGTGGAGCGGGAGCAGCACCCGGTGCGGGCCGGCGTCGCCCTGACCAACTTCGCGATGCGGCGCGTCCTGCCCTGACCCGGGGCCTCAGTCCGGTGGCGTCATCCGACCCTCGGGGTCCAGCCGGCGGAGCATCGCGCCGGTGAGCCGCGTGAGGTCGTCGACCTCCTGCGGCGTGAGGGCGTCCAGCGTGAGCGCACGGGCGGTGCGGACGTGGCCGGGCGCCGCCGCGACGACCGCCTCCCAGCCGGCGTCCGTCAGGTGCGCGTCGGTCGCCCGCCGGTCCTGCGGGGAGCCGGCCCGCCCGACGAGCCCGCGCTGCTCCAGCCGCTTCACGACGTGCGACAGCCGCGGGAGCGTCGCGTTCGTGCGCCGTGCGAGGGCCGTCATCCGCAGCGTGCGCCCGGGCGCCTCCGACAGCATCGCGAGGACCTGGTACTCGAAGTGCGTCAGGGCGGCGTCGCGCTGCAGCTGCTGGTCGAGACGGGCCGGCAGCAGCTCGGCGACGGCCACGAGACCGAGCCACGCGCGACGCTCGGCGGGGGAGAGCCAGGGGATGTCGTCGACCACCACGGAACCGTAGCCACCGCCGTGCAGCGGCGCGTGCGGCCGTCAGGCCGGCGGCGTGCCGCCCCTGCGCGGTCCGCGACGGCCCGGCGCGGCCGGCGGCGCACCGGCCGGCCCGCCGCCGCGCGCGCCGGCGCGGACACGCGCCGTGACCTGCTCAGTCACGTGCTCGACCAGCTGGGCGCGCCGCAGGCGGCGCTCGGCCCGCAGCATCTCCATGTGCTCGCCGTGCAGGGCGCGCGCGGTCGCCACGGCCATGCCCACCATGACCACGCTGAAGGGCAGGGCGATGAGGATGGCGGCGGTCTGCAGCGCGACGAGCCCGCCGGCGACGAGCAGGGCGATCGCGAGGACGCCGGACAGCACCGCCCACGTGACCCGGATGCCCACCCGGGGGGCGGGGTCGCCGCCGGAGGCCAGCATCGCGACCACCAGCGACCCCGAGTCCGCCGACGTCACGAAGAACAGCGCGACCAGGACGATCGCCAGCACCGACAGGGCCGCGCCCCACGGCAGGTCCCCGAGCAGGTCGAACA
>JAPSIR010000156.1 GCA_031178625.1 Cellulomonas sp. | reverse complement strand
GGCCGACCGGCTCCCGCGCGTCGGGGTGCAGCCGGCGGGCGAGCGCGTCCACGGGCAGGGCGAGCGTGCGCGTCGTGGCGGGGTCCGCGGCGACCCGCGCGACCGCCTCCGCGACCGCGACGCTGAGACCGGTGTCCCACGGGCCCGGCAGGGCGTCCGCGACCGACGTGAGCGCGTCCGCGGGCGACGCGGCGAGCCACCGGCGGGCGGCCTCGCGGCCCTCGGCCGGCGGCAGCACGGCGGCCGCGGCGGCGTCCCACTCGTCGGCGAGCAGCGCCCGGGCCCAGACCACGTCGCGGCGCGCCACCACCGCGCGGCGCACCGCCGCCCGCAGCACCCGGTCGGCGTCCAGCCGCAGGACCCCCGCGGGGTCGCTGCGTGCCGTGTCGGTCAGCACGTCGAGCGGCGCGCCCCTGACGAGCGCCGCGAGGACGGCCGCGTCGCGGGCACCGCCGGGTCCGACGCCGAGGCCGTCCCGGCGCGCCGCGTCGTCGAGCGCGCCGGGGGGCGCCACCTCGAGCCGCTTGCGCACCAGCCCGTGCAGGGTGAGCAGCGGGACGAGCCGTGCCGCCATGCGGGCGGCGCGCGCCGACGTCGGCAGCCCGTCGAGCACCTCGGCGGCGGCCGCGCGCACGGTCGCGGCGCGGTCGTCGAGCGCCGCCTCGAGCAGCGCCTCGTCGGCCGGACCGAGGCCGACCGCCAGCGCGCCGAGCAGCCCGGCACGGGTCTCGGCGCCGGCCGTGGGCAGCACCGCGGCGACGACCTCGCGACCGCGGTCCGGGTCCGTCGCGCGCAGGGCCCTGACGCCATCGACGAGCGCCGCCACGGGCAGGCGCAGCAGCGCCGCGTCGTCCGCCGCCGGCGCGGCACCGTCCCCCGCCGCCCACGCCCACTCCGGCCGGCGTGCGGCGAGCCAGCGGCCGCGGGCGTCGACGACCCGCAGCACCGCGTCGCGCACGTCGGGGCGCCGGGTGGCCTCGGCGAGCAGGGCCGGCAGGAGCGCGTGCGGCACGCGGCGGCCGCGGTCGGCCACCGCCGCGCACCAGCGCTCGAGGAGCGGGTCGCGCAGCTCGCGGCCCACCGGCGGCTGCGTGAGCAGGAGCCGCAGCACCTGCACCGCACGCGCGGGGGCCTCGGCCGCGACGTCCGGCGGGCACGGCGCCGGCGCGGTCGTCGCGGCTGCCGGCACCGCGCCGGCCAGCTGCAGGGTGCCGCCCACCGCGGCGGCGTCGAGCAGCGCGGTCGGCGCGTCGGCGTCGGGTCGCGGGGCGACACCCAGGGCGTCGGGGACCGCCGGCACACGGCCGCGCCCCGCACCGACGAGCGCCGCGGCGGTCAACGCGGCCCACCACCGCTCGACGTCCTGGCCCGCGCTCATGCGCCCACCACGCCGGGCAGCCCCGCCGGGCCCGCCGCGGACAGCACGCGCAGCGCGCCGTCCTCGAGCTCGCCGAACACGTCGACGGGCGCGCCTCCCGAGCGCGCGAGCAGGCCCCACGGGTCGACGTCGGGCAGCACGGGCAGCGCGTGCCCGGCCGCGTCCACGACGACGACCCCGCCCGCCCCGCCACGCGCGCCGGTCGCGCCCGCCGACGCCGGCGGGACGACGTCGAGCCGCACGCCGGCGAGCACGACGGGCACGCGGCGCGTCCACGGGTTCGCCGCGAGCGCCTGCGCCCGGCGGCCGTACGCGTCGGCGACGTCGCCGCCGGCGGGCAGCGCCGGTGCGGCACCGGCGACCGCGGGCGGCGTCACGAACGTCGCGCGGCGCACCGCCGACCCGGGGTAGCGCGCGACGTCGCCGCGCAGCAGCGCCCCGACGGTCTGCGCGACCGGCAGGGGGTCGCCGCCGGCGGCGAAGTCGAGCACCTGCACGACCTCGCCCGTGCTCTCGCCGCGCAGCCACGTGCGCTGCTGCTGGACCCGTCCGTCCTGCGTGCGGAAGGCCCCGAGGACGAGCCAGGTGTCGGTCAGCGCGTCGCGCGCCCGCACGTCCTCGGCGGCCTGCGCCCACCCGAGCACCGCGCGCAGGTCGCCCAGCGTGCCGTCGTCCAGCTCGTCACGCCGTCGCCACGCGTGCACGACCGACCACCAGCGGCCGACCGTCGCGAGCAGCGCCGGCGCCCAGTCGTCGTCGTGCTGCACCCGGCTGCCGGTGGCCCGCACCTCCTCGGCCAGGCCGGGGACCTGCGCGTCCACGAGGCGGGCCGCGGCGGCGTCCCACCACGCGAGCGGCTGCCGGCGCGCGGCGGCCAGCCCGGCGCGGACCAGGTCGGCGAGCCACAGCGCCAGGTCCTCGACCCCCGCCGACATCGTGGCGACGCGCTGCGCGCGCCGGCGCTCGGCCGCCTCCGGGTCGGCCGGGGCCTCGGGCTGCGCCGCCCGCTCCGCGCGCCGCGTGGCGCGCGAGGCCCGGTCGCCGGCCCACTCCTGCGCGAAGTCGGCCGCCTGCGCGTCGTCGCCCACCGCCCCCGCCGACCACAGCAGCAGCAGGGCGAGCGCGTGCTTGCACGGGAACTTGCGGCTCGGGCACGAGCACCGGTACGCGCGCGCCTGCAGGTCGACGCTCACCTGGTACGGCGTGCGGCCCGACCCCTGGCAGCGTCCCCACAGCAGCGCGTCCGACGCGCCCGTCTCGGACCACGGCCCCGGCTGCGCGAGCCGGCGGGCCGCGGCGAGCGACGACGCGTCGGGCGCGGCGGCCTGCACGTCGTCGAGGCTCCAGCGGTCCATGGTGGCGCCATCCTGCCGGACGCGTCCGACAGGCGGGGGCGGCGGCGCCCGGCGCCGCCGCCGTGTCGCCCGTCCGGCCGTGCGCCGCCGGCCACGAGCGGGCCGAGGAGCACGACGACGGCCCCGACCGCGGGGTCGGGGCCGTCGTCACGTGGCCCGGCCGGCTCGCGTCAGCGGCCGAGGCCGGCGCGGTCGACCTTGCGGTGGAAGCGCATGCCCGCCATGCCGCCGAGGACGGCGCCGGCGAGCGTGACGGCTGCGATGACGAGGAGCGTGATGATGCCCGCCGTGGTCAGGTCGCCCTCGGCGATCGGGATGCGCGGGAAGCTGTTGAGCTGGCCGAGCACGTTGAACTGGTCGCCGGCGACCGCGGCGAGCACGGCGACGGCGATCGCGATGATGACGGCCCAGAGCCACACGGCGATGCCCTGCTTGGCGCCGTTGAAGCGGGCCATGCGGCCGGCGACGTAGCCGCCGCAGTAGTAGGCGAGGAACAGCACGACCGCGAGGACGATGCCGCCGACCAGGCCGACGGACCCGGGGTCGGAGGCCGCCTGGTCGGCCGCATCGCTCACGTCGGCGTCGTTCGCGACGCCGACGGCGGTGCCGGCGGCCGCCACGAGCGCGGTGAGCAGCACCGCGGTGCCGGTCGCCGTGAGCCAGCCGAAGAACGCCGACCCGAACTTGATGCCGCCGTACTCCTCCTTCTCGCGCGCGACGACGCTCTGCCGGTCGCGGCCGAACGCCCGCGCCGAGACGGCGCCACCGGACGGGGCGTCGGGGCGCGCACCGTCGCCCTCCGGGACGTCGGGCCGGTCGGGGGTGCGGGGGTCGTCGTGCGTGCTCACGATGCGCTCCTGTCGGTGTCGGGATCCGGGCGGTGGTCGGGCTCGGCCGCGCCGTCGGCGTCGGGCGCGGGCTCGACCCGCACCTCCTCGCGCGTGACGGGCACGGTGATGGTCTGCTCCTCGGTGACGACGTAGCGCCGCAGGCGCGCGCCGCCGGTCGCGAGCGTGGCGGTGCCGGCGGCGGGACCCGTGCCGTCCGTCGCCGGCGGGGCGTCGACGGGCGCGTCGGCGGCGTGCCGCCCGCCGGTGCGACGCCCGTCGTCCGCGGCCTCCTCGTCCCGCTGCGCGTCCTGGTCCCGGTACGCGTCCTGGTCCCCCAGCGGGTCGTGCGGGTCGGGGTCACGGTCCGCGTCGTCGTGCCGCACGCCCGTCGCGACGCCGGCCGCGGGGCCGTCCCCGTCGTGGCCCTCGGCGCCGTCGTCGAACCCGTAGTACCGGTAGAGCTCGCGCTCCTCGTCGGGCGAGAGGTGGCCCTCGGAGTCGTCGACCCGCGGCGCGCCCTTGATCGTCGCCTTGTCGTAGGGCACGACGATCTCGTCGCCCCGCACGCTCGCGTCCGCGAGCGGGACGAACGACTCCGCGCGTCCGAAGAGGCCGGTGGTCACGGTCACCCACTCGGGGTCCCCGGTGCGGTCGTCGAGGAAGAGCTGCCCGACCTTCCCGATCTTGTCGCCGTCCGTGCCGACGACCGTGCCGCCGGAGACGAGCAGGTGCTGGATGTCGTCCGTGCTGATCATGGTGGTGACTCCCGGTCTGGGCGATCGACCTTCTGATCTCGGCAACGTAGGACGACGGCACGCCGCCCGCGACCGCAGGCGGCTCCCCCGCGGTGCCGCGGGGCGGACGCCGGTCAGAACAGCGGCCAGGGCACCGCCGGCATCTCGCTCTCGTGGCCGGGGAAGACGCCGGCCTGGAGCAGCCGGTCGCACCGCGCGGCGAGCGCGGCGACCTCGACGTCGGCGAGGAGGCCCGCGAGCCGGTCCCCGAGCGCTCCGTCCAGGCCCGCGCGCACGCGCGCGACGCCCGCGCGCTCCTCCGCGTCGAGGGGCTCGCCGACCCACCCCCACAGCACCGTGCGCAGCCGCGGCTCGACGTGGAACGTCACGCCGTGGTCGACGCCGTGGCGGTGCCCGTCGCCCTGCGGCAGCACGTGCCCGCCCTTGCGGTCCGCGTTGTTGACGACGGCGTCGAACACTGCCATGCGGCGCAGCGCGGGCGAGTCCTCGTGGACGAGCGCGACCGTCCTGCCGTCCTCGTCGCTGCCCTCCAGCACGCGGCGCCAGCCCTGCGCCGGCACCGCCTCCGCGGGCACCAGGTCGACGGGGTCATGCCCGGGGGCGGGCTCCCGCCACAGCTGCACCATGCCGGGGCCGAGGGGGCCGTCGCGCAGCCACGTGCGCGGCACGACCCGCCAGCCGGTCGCCTCCGAGACGGCGTAGGCGGCCACCTCGCGGCGCGCCAGCGTCCGGTCGGGGAAGTCCCACAGCGGCCGCTCGCCGTCGACGGGCTTGTAGACGACCGGCACGTCGCCGATCCGACCGACGAACGTGGCGTTCGACGCGACCGTGATACGGCCGACGAGCTCGATCTCGCCGCCGTCCAGGTCGGCCGCCCCGGGCGCCGTCACACGTCGTCGGGCAGCGTGCAGACGTGACCGTCCGCGTCGACCGGCCGCCCGCAGAACGGGCACGCGGGCCGACCGGCGCGCACGACCTGACGGGTGCGCTGCACGAAGGCCCGCGCCGTGCCGACCGGGATCCGGACCAGCATCACCTCGTCCGGCTCGTCGTCGATCTCGCCGAACGCGAGCTCGCCGTCGTCGCGCGGCTGCTCCAGCGGGTACGCCTCGATGACGACCTGCGCGGTCCGCGGGTCCCACCCGAGGCGCAGCGTGCCGGTGCGGAACTCCTCCTCGACCGGCTGGTCCAGCGGCTCGTCGTCGACGAGCTCGACCGGCGCCTGCGCGGGGACGCTGATCGCGGTGCCCGGGTCGGCGGTCAGCTCGCCGAGGAGCTCGTCCAGCTTCTCCGCGAGGAGGGCGGCCTGCTCCTTCTCGAGCACCACGCTCGTGGACCGCGCGCCGGCGCGCGCCTGGAGGTAGAACGTGCGGGCGCCCGGCCGGCCGACGGTGCCGACGACGACGCGGTCCGGCCAGTCGAACTCGTGGACGACCTGGGGCATGCAGGCAGTCTAGGAGCGGCGCCGCCGGGCCGCCGCCGCTGCGGTCAGCCGGCCGGCGTCGTGTGCCCCGCGCCGCCGCCGACGGGGGCGTCCCCGACCGGCGCGGCGGCCGCCAGCCACGACAGGTCGCCCGCGTCGGTGTTCGTCGCGACCACGTCGGGCCGGTGGCGCCCGTACCGCACGACCGAGACGGACGCCGGGCCCACGGTGAGCCGCTGGAAGAGGTCGAGGTGCATGCCGAGGGCGTCCGCGAGGACCGCCTTGATCACGTCGCCGTGGCTGACCGCGACCCACACCGCGCCGGGCCCGTGCTCGGCCTCGACCGCCGCGTCGTGCCGGCGCACCGCCGCGACGGCGCGCGCCTGCATCGCCTGCAGGGACTCGCCGCCCGGGAAGACGGCGGCCGAGGGCTGCGTCTGCACGACCGACCACAGCGGCTCGGACGTGAGGTCGGCGAGCGCGCGTCCCTGCCACCGCCCGTAGTCGCACTCGGTGAGGGCGGCGTCGACGGTGACGGCAGGGGCGGGGTCGTGCCCGGCCACGAGCGCGCGGGCCGTCTGCCGGCAGCGCTCGAGCGGGCTGGTGACGACGGCGGCCAGCGGGACGCCGGCGAGCCGCGCGCCGACCCGCCCGGCCTGAGTGCGGCCCACGGCGTCGAGGCCCACCCCGGCCGTGCGGCCGGCGAGGACGCCGGCGGTGTTGGCGGCGGTGCGCCCGTGCCGGACGAGGAGGACGGTGGCCACCCCCGCAGCCTAGGCACCGGTGGCGCGACGACGGCGCGCGGCGCCGCTCAGCGTCGCGTGGCGCCCCGCCCGACGAGGCCGCACTCGTACGCGATGATCACGGCCTGCACCCGGTCGCGCGCACCGAGCTTGGCGAAGAGGTTGCCGACGTGCGTCTTCACCGTCGTCTCCGACACGACGAGCTCGGCCGCGACCTCGGCGTTCGACGCGCCCTCGGCGACGAGGCGCAGCACCTCGAGCTCCCGCGGCGTGAGCGCGCGCAGGCGCGGGTCCGGGCCGTCGTCCGGCGCGACGTCGTCGGCCGACGGCAGGTGCGGCGCGAACAGGTCGAGCATGCGGCGCAGCACGCGCGGCGCGACGACCGAGGTGCCCGCGGCGACCGTGCGGATCGCGTCGACGAGCTCGTCGGGGCGGGCCGACTTCAGCAGGAAGCCGCTCGCCCCGGCGCGCAGCGCCGCGAACGCGAGGTCGTCGACGTCGAACGTCGTGAGCACCAGCACGCGGGAGCCGGGGTGGCCCGCGACGACGCGCCGCGTCGCCTCGATGCCGTCCATGCCGGGCATGCGGATGTCCATGAGCACGACGTCGGGCGCGAGCGCGGCCACCTGCTCGAGCGCGACCCGGCCGTCGGCGGCCTCGCCGACCACCTCGAGGTCCGGCTCCGACTCGATCACCAGCCGGAAGCCGACGCGCAGCAGCGCCTGGTCGTCCACGAGCAGCACCGTCGTCATCGTCCGCCTCCCCCGTCCTGCGACCACGGCAGCACCGCGTGCACCTGCCACCCGCCGCCCGGGCGGGGTCCCGCCGTGACGTGCCCGCCGAGCAGCGCGGCACGCTCGCGCATGCCGACGATGCCGCGTCCCGTCCCGGGGCCGTCGCCCGTGCGGGTGCCGCCGCCGTCGACGACCTCCACCTCGACCGCCGTCGGCGTGCGGCGCACCGCGACCTCCACCGACGACGCCCCGGGTGCGTGCCGCAGCACGTTGGTCAGCGCCTCGCCGAGGATGCGGGTGACGGCGAGGCGCACCGAGG
>JAPSIR010000372.1 GCA_031178625.1 Cellulomonas sp. | reverse complement strand
TCCCGCGCGGCGCCGTGGCGCCGCGGCCGGCGCACCGCCTGGCGTCGAGACGCGAACGGGCCCGTGCACAAGCCGCGCTCGGGGCGTCGCGCGCCACCCTCGAGAAGGTGACGGCGTGGCTTGTGTGCGGGCGGTCAGCCAGGGGGACGGAGGTGACGACGGCCAGCGCCGGGACCGTCGCCGCCGCGGGTGACGGAGGTAGGGACGCACTCGCGCTCGCGCCGGGGTGATGCGCAGGGCGCACGGCGGGGCGCTCGCCGCTGCGTGCGTCGCACCTCGTCGGTGCGTCGAAGCCGATCTTGCGCAGCTCCTCGGCGGTCCAGCCGGCGCCCTCCGCTGCGCGGTACGCACGCACGTCGTCACGCTCGGCGTCGGCGACGCGCCGCGCGATCTGGGCCTGTAGCTCTGCGAGTTCGCGGGCGCCGTGCTCGCGCACGTCTGTGACGCGCTGACGCGCCACCGCGAGGGTGCGGATCGACTCGATGCTCGCGCCCGTCGTCGTGCTCGGCACGGCCGACGTCCTCGTCGGCCCCGGCCGCGTCGCGGTGTACCGGGACGCCGGCGTCGTGATGCTCGCCGTGTACGCGCCGTACGCCGCGCTGGTGCTGCTCGCGCTCGCGGGCTACCTCACGCTCGGCTGGCGCAGCCGGTTCCTCGCGAGCGCGCTCCTGCCCGGGCCGCTCACGCTCGTCCGCCCGGCGGTGGTGCTCGCGGGGGTCGTCGTCGTGGCGGTGGCGACGCGCGACGTCGTCGCGACCGCGCTGGTCCTCGGCGCCGCGGCTGCCGTCCTCGCGGTGGAGCCCGTCGCCGGTCCACGCTGGTACGCGCGGGGCCTCACCGGCGCGCCACCCGTGCTCGCGACGACGCCGGCGGCCGCCAGCCCATCGTCCGGTCCGACGCGCGCAGCGCGAGCGCCGGGGGAGTGAGGCGCACGGCCGCGTCGCGCACCGACGCCACGACGGGCCGCGTCTGCTGCGTCAGCCGGCCGAGCGCGGCCGACATCGCGTGCAGCCGCGCCGCGCGGGGGGCGCGCACCGCCGTGAAGCGGGCGAGCGCGGGCTCGACGGGGGCGCCGTCCGCGAGCAGGTGCGCGAGGACCACCGCGTCCTCGAGCGCGAGGCCGGCGCCCTGGCCGAGGTTCGGCTCGAGGGCGTGCGCGGCGTCCCCGACGAGCACGGTGGTCCCGCGGTGGAACGTCGTGGGGACCGCTGCGAGGGCGTGCACGTCGTGCCGCAGGACGGCCGCCGGGTCGACGGCGTCGAGCAGCGCGGGGACCGGCGCGTGCCAGCCGCCGAACCGCCGCCGCAGCTCGGCGAGCTCCGTGGCGGCGTCGACCGCGTGCCCGTCGGCGGGGACCGTGGCGGTCGCGAAGACGTAGACGAGGCCCGCGCCGACCGGGACCACGCCGAAGCGCTCACGGTGCCCCCAGGTCTCGGACGCCTCCGTCACCGGGACGTCCGTCCGCACGAGCGCGCGCCAGGCGGTGTACCCGGCGTACGTCGGCGGTGGGGCGTCCGGCCAGCCGGCCGTGCGCGCCCGCGAGCGCATGCCGTCGGCCGCGACGACCACGTCGTGCTGACCGGCCAGGGCGGCGACGTCCGCCACCGCGG
>JAPSIR010000155.1:3583-7550 GCA_031178625.1 Cellulomonas sp. | reverse complement strand
GGCGTCGGCGGTGGGCGTGGGCGCGTCGGACATGGCGTCTCCCGGGAGGCAGCGTCGAACGAGGACGCCGGGCACCCAGGCGGGCGGTGCACGGTCGAGGCTGCTGCGGCCGCTCCCCGGTGGTTGCCTCCACCTGCGCCAGTCACGACCGTCGGCGAGTCTAGCGGCCGGTGCGCGGGGTGAACTCCGGCGTCGCCCGTTGTGCCCGCTTCGTCCCGGGCGCACCATCGGTAGCGGCTCACCCAGGACGGGTGGGCGAGGACTCCGGGGGGCCACCATGTCCGCACTCGTCACCGCCGTGCTCGCGACCGCGCTCGCCGTCACGGTCCCCGCCGCCGACGCGGCTGCCGCGACCGCCGCCGGCGCGCCGCCGGCCCCCGTGGCCGGTGCCGTCGCCGAGGGGGTCGCGCACGGCCTGGTCCGGCAGGCGGCCGAGGGCGCCACCGCGGAGGTGCGCGTCGCGGCCCGCCGCCCCGCCGGCCTCGTCGAGCTGGGCGTGGACGAGTGCGCGTGGGACGTGAACGACCACGGCGTCGTGGTCACCACGACCCACGTCGTGCGCGGCGGGCGCCTGTCGCCGCTGCCCGGCGGGCTGACGGGCGCCCGGCTCATCAACGACCGCGGCCAGGTCGCCGGCGACGTGGACGGCCGCGCCGCGTTCTGGGACGGCAGCCGGCTGTGGCTCCTCGAGCCGCTCAGCCCCGACCACGCCTTCGTCGTCATCACCGGCCTCAGCGACCGCGGCGAGCTCGTCGGCTCCTCCGGCGCCTTCGGCGGCGAGCCGGTCGCGTTCCGCTGGCGCCGCGGCGTGATGACGCCGCTGGCCGGCCTCGGCGGGCGCACCGACGCGAACGACGTCAACGACCGCGGCCAGGTCGTCGGTGCGGCATGGGTCGACGGCACGCAGCACGCCGTGCGGTGGGAGGCGGACGGGCGCCTGGTGCGGCTGCCGGGCCTCGGGGACGGCACGGGGTCGAGCCTCGCGACGGCGGTCGACGGGGACGGCCGGGCCGCCGGGTACTCCTACGCCGCCCCGGGCGACATGCGGCCGGTGCGCTGGTCCCGCTCGGGCGCCGTGAGCGACATGAGCCCGGCCGGCGGGGGGTTCGGCACCGTGACGGACCTCAACGACCGTGGCCGCGTGATCGGCTCGATCTCGCCGACGGGGCAGGGGCAGCAGGCCTTCGTGCAGGACCGCGGCGGCGCGATGCGGCTGGTCGCGGCCGCCGACGGGACGACCGTCCTCACCGCGGTGAACAGCTCCGGGCTCGTGGCCGGGTGCGTCGTCACCGACGACGCGGAGCGCGCGGTGCTCTGGCGCTGACGCGCCTGCCAGCCGCCGGGGTCAGGACCGGTCCGTCGGGCGACGGGTCGCGCCCTGCTCCGCCCACGTGCCGGCGAGGTCGACGTGCAGCCCGACGCCGGCCGCCGCGGTCGCGACCGTCACGTCGAACGCGCGCTCCGCGTCCTCGTGCACGCCGCGCAGGTGCCCGAACAGGTCGGCGCTGACGGCACCGAGCAGGCTGCTGAAGAGCGTGAGCGACCGCACGCCGGCGCGGTGCCGTGCCAGGTCGGCGGCGTCGCCCCACCCGCCTCGCTCGGCGCCGAACGCGTGCACGCCGGGCGTCACGACCCCCGCCGGGTCGAAGTCCGGGCCCGTCGGCCGCAGGCTCCCGTCGGCGGCGGCGTCGACGAGCACGTCCACGAGCACCGCCCACACCCGCAGCGCGGGCGCCACGGTGTCGCGCGGCGCGACGTAGCCCGGCAGCGGCGTGCCGTAGATGAGCTCGTAGGCGTGCCGGTCGGCGAGCGCCCAGGCGCGCACGGCCCGCGCGACCTCGAGCCAGCGGCGCGCCGGCGCGTGCCCGGCCGCGCGGGAGGCGGCGGCCGCGTCCTCGCAGACCCGGCCGACGGCGTCGTACGACTCGCTGACCAGCAGCGTCAGCAGCGCGTCGCGCGACGGCACGTACCGGTAGACGGCCGAGGACGCGAGGCCGAGGTCGCGGGCGACGGCGCGCAGCGACAACCCGGTTGCGCCGTCCTGCGCCAGCCGTGCCCGGGCGGCGGCGAGCAGGTCGCGCATGAGCTCGGCGCGAGCGCGCTCGCGCGGCGTGACGCGCGGTGTCGAGGCCCCGGGCATGCCGCGATGGTGCCGGAGGAGAGCAGCGGACGCAAACGAGAGCAGTGCTCTTGACGGCATCGTGCCGCGACTGCGAGCATCGCTCACATTAGAGAGCACCGCTCTCGTCACGGTTCTGGAGGCCGTCATGCCACGTCACACCGTCCTCGGGAAGGGCCCCGTCGGCCGCACCCTCGCGCAGCACCTCGCCGACGCCGGGCACGAGGTGCACGTCCTGTCCCGCTCCGGCCCCGCCGCCGGCACCGCGACGCGCACGACCACCTCCGCGGGCGGCAGCGTCGAGCACCACCGCGTGGACGGCACGGACGCGGACGCACTCGCGCGGCACGCACGCGGCTCCGCGGCCCTGTACAACTGCGTGAACCCCGCCTACCACCGGTGGGTCACCGACTGGCCGCCCGTCGCCCACGCGCTGCTCGCCGCCGCCGAGCGCACCGGGGCCGTGCTCGTCACCGCGGCGAACCTCTACGTCTACGGCGCCGGCAACCACCACATGCACGAGGACGACCCGCTCGCGACGCGCGAGACCAAGGGCCGCGTCCGCATCCGGATGTGGCAGGACGCGCTCGCCCGGCACGAGGCCGGCGCCGTGCGGACCACCGAGGTGCGGGGCAGCGACTACCTGGGCCCCGGCGCCGAGGCGCACGCGCACGCCGGCCCGCGCATGCTCCGCCCGCTGCTCGGCGGGCGGACGCTGCGGCCGATCGCGGCGGCCGACCAGCCGCACACCTGGACGTACCTGCCCGACTTCGCCGCCGCGCTCGCCACCGCCGCCGTCACGCCCGCCGCGTGGGGCCGGCCGTGGCACGTCCCCTCCCCCGAGCCGCTGACGTACCGCGCGCTGGCCGGCCGTTTCGCCGCCGCCGCCGGGGTACCGGTCCCCCGCATCGCGCCCGTGCCGCTGACGCTCGTGCGGGCGCTCGGCGCGGTGCAGCCGATGATGCGCGAGCTGCACGCCGTCGGGTACCAGTTCGCGGAGCCCTTCGTGGCCGACGACGCCGCCAGCCGACGGGTGCTCGGGCTGGCACCGACCGACTGGGACACCGTCGTCACGACCACGCTCGCGGCGTACCGGGGCGAGCAGCGCGCCGCGGCGTGATGGGGGCCGCGGTGTGATGGGGGCCGCGGTGTGATGGGGGCCCGCGGCGTGCGGGGCGCCCCCCCTCGCCGCGGCCCCGTGCTCGCGGGTCTCAGCCGACGACGACGCGGCGGCCCTCGACGCGCAGACCGCCCCGCGCCACCTCGCCCACCGTGCGCACGAGCAGCTCGCGCTCGACCGCCTTGATCCGTTCGTGCAGCGACGCCTCGTCGTCGTCGGGCTCCACCGCCACGACGCCCTGCGCGACGACCGGCCCCGTGTCGACGCCCGCGTCGACCAGGTGCACCGTGCAGCCGGTGACCCGCACGCCGTACGCCAGCGCGTCCCGCACGCCGTGCGCACCGGGGAACGACGGCAGCAGCGCCGGATGGGTGTTGAGGATGCGCGGCGCGAAGCGCTCGAGCGTCGGCGTGCCGATGATCCGCATGAACCCGGCGCACACCACGAGGTCGGGCCCGAACACGCCGATCGCGTCGGCCAGCGCGACGTCCCACGCCGCGCGGTCGGCGAAGTCGGCCGGTGCGACGACCGCCGTCGGGACGCCCGCCGCGCGCGCCAGCGTCAGGCCCCCCGCGCCGGGCTTGTCGCTGACGACACCGACGACGCGCGCGCCGTAGGCCTGGTCGTCGTGCGCCGCGAGGAGCGCCGCGAGGTTGGACCCTGCCCCGGAGACGAGCACGACGACACGGCGGGTGCCGTCCGCGCCGCGCACGGGCGGGGTCGGCGGC
>JAPSIR010000155.1:0-3483 GCA_031178625.1 Cellulomonas sp. | reverse complement strand
GGAGCACGCGGACGGCGGCCTGGGGAGCGGTCTGCCTGCTGGTCGCCGTCCTGCTCGTCTCCGCGCCCTACCCGTGGGCGTTCGCGACGCCGGTCGCGTCGGTCGCCGCGCTCACGCTCGGCATCATCGCCGTGGTCCGGGGCGTCCGGGCGCACGCGCGCGGCGCGGTCGTCGCGCTGACCGCCGTGCTCGTCGTCGCCTCGGTGCTGTGGACGCTCACGAGCGTGCAGGTCTTCGTGTACGCGTCGGCCCGCGAGGCGCACCAGGAGTGCCGCGGCCGGGCGCTGACCGTGCAGGCGGAGCGGGTGTGCGACACGCAGCTCGTCGAGGACCTCGAGCGCACGACGCGCTCCTTCCTGCCCACCGCGCCGACCGGCGGCTGACACCGCCGGCGGCCCGCCGTACCGGCGCCGCTGCTCCGAGTACTCGTCGTCCCGGGGCGCGATCGGGTTCGCGGGACGTCCACGGCCTCACGCGAGACGTCGCGCGACCGCTCCCGACGGGTCGCGCCCCCGGTCGCGGTCCTCCCAGGCCACCACGGTCCCGGTCGAGCTCCCCCGCTCCCCACGGAACGGCAGCTCCTCCAGGGCCGCGATGCCCGTGGTGACCGTGACGAGCCCGCCGACGATGCCGGCGAACGCGGCGAGGACGAAGAGGGCGGGCGCCGCGCGACGACCGCCACGGGCCGGGTGCCCCTCTGCCGCCCGGTCGCCCTTCGGCGCGGCGCTCGCCCACATCCCCCACCCGGCCACGAGGCTGAGGGTGAGGACGAGGAAGAGGAGGCACGCGCCCAGCCCGACGAATGCCCCCACCGTGGCGCCGTCAACGACGTCGCGACCGAGCGCTGCCGCGACACCTGCCCCGGCGAGCGCCGACACGCCTACCGCCACGGCCAGCCCGGACACCAGCCGGGCCCGGGACGCGAAGGTCCCGGTGTCCGCGTCGGCGTAGAGCGCGATCGGGAGCTCGAGGAACACCGTGCGGAGCATCCGGCGCACCGACAGGGCCCCGCCTCTCCGATGCGTGTCACCGCCCTCGTGGCGGCCCCCGACCGCTCGAGCGTAGTACCGCCCGGTGCGGACGCGTGGGCCTTGGGCGCGCTGCTCGTGCTGGGGGAACCGTGGAAGGCCGCCGCCTGCCCCGCGCTCGTGCTCACGCTGCCGATGGTCCGTGCAGCGACCAGGGCACGGGGTCCGGAGACACGTCCTAGTCCTCCGCCGCCGGCGCCGCTGCGCGCCGGCGCGCGTCCCGCCGCTCGCGCACCGCCGCGTGCACCGCCCGGTCCGTGGGGACGGCCGTCACCAGCACCCCCAGCCCGACGCCGCCCGCGACGGCCAGCCCGGCCAGCCACGCGGACGCGCCGACCTGCGCCATGCGCGCGGGCCCGGCGGCCCCCGCGGCGGCGAGCTGCAACGCCGTCACCAGCAGCCCGCCCGTCGCGGCGGTGGTCCCGACGGCGACGACGACGTCCCGTGCACGCACCGGCACGAGCCGGCGGTGCACGGCGAGCCCGGCGAGCACGCCCACGACGACGAGCGCGGCCGGCGCGACGAGCAGCAGGCCGCCGGCCATCCCCGGCGCGGGCAGCACCCCGAGCAGCGGCACCGCGGGCAGCGGCCCCGCGACGACCTCGGCGGGCGCGAACCGCGTCCCCGCACCCACGGCGAACCCGGGCCCCGCGACCCACGCGAGCGCCCACACCACGAGGTTGGGGAGGTAGGCGAGCTCGCCCACGGCGAGCACGGTGCCGCCGACCACGTCGAGACCCAGCAGGCGCACGACGTCGGCGACCGTCGCCCGGCCGGCGAGCACCCATGCCGCCGTGACGAGGGCCGCGAGGGCGACCAGCGCCGCGGTGGCGAGCAGGCCGGCCCGGATCCCGACGACCACCGCCGCGGGCAGGCGGTCCCGCACGGGTGCGACGAGCGCCTCCCACGCCGGCGCCTCGGGCCGCCGCAGCAGCCCGGCACCGAGGCCCGTCCCACCGACGACGACGGCGCCGAGCAGCGCGCGCACCACGCCCGCCCCGCCGACGCCGCAGACGAGCGCGACGAGCACCGTCAGCGCCGCGTACGCCGCGAGCGCGGCGGCCGCGCCCGAGCGCGTCGCGACGCCCGACCGCCGGGCCGACGCGTAGCAGGTGAAGGCGGCGAGAACGGTGAGCCCGAGGGGCACGAGGGAGACGGCCGCGCCGCCGACCGTGACGGGCACGCCGTGCGCGAGCAGCCACAGGTTCGCGGCCACCACGACGGCGCGCGTCCAGGCGACGTCGGCGTTGGACGGGTCCGCGGACGTCGCGACGAACACCGCGACGGCGGGCACCGCGAGGACGAGCAGCGACAGCGCGGCGCCCTGCAGCGCGGCCAGCGCGCCGACGGCCCACCGCGGCGCGCCGTCGATCGCGCTGGTGAAGAACGACGGCCGCGCGTCGTCCTGCAGCACGCGGCGGGCGCGTCCCGTGACGGGGACCGGACCGGTGGAGGGGGGCACGGGTCCATGGTCGCCGGTGGCCGGCGTCGGTCGGTGCAGCCGCGGCGGCGCGTCGCCGCCCGGGGACGCGGACGGCCCCGGTCCCGCGACGCGTCGCGGGACCGGGGCCGTGCGTGGTGCCGCCCGGGGCGGCGGGCGCTCAGGAGAGCAGCGCGCGGGCGAGCTCGGCGGTCTCGGACGGCGTCTTGCCGACCTTGACGCCGGCGGCCTCGAGGGCCTCCTTCTTGGCCTGCGCGGTGCCCGACGAGCCGGAGACGATGGCGCCGGCGTGGCCCATCGTCTTGCCCTCGGGCGCGGTGAAGCCCGCGACGTAGCCGACGACCGGCTTCGTCACGTTCTCCTGGATGAACGCCGCCGCGCGCTCCTCGGCGTCCCCGCCGATCTCGCCGATCATGACGATGAGCTCGGTCTCGGGGTCCGCCTCGAACGCCGCGAGGGCGTCGATGTGCGTGGTGCCGATGATCGGGTCGCCGCCGATGCCGACGGCCGTGGAGAACCCGAAGTCCCGCAGCTCGTACATCATCTGGTACGTCAGCGTGCCCGACTTCGACACGAGTCCGATCTTGCCGGGGCCCGTGATGTCGGCGGGGATGATGCCGACGTTGGACTTGCCGGGGCTGATCAGGCCGGGGCAGTTCGGGCCGACGAGGCGCACGCCCTTGTCCTGCGCGTACGCGAAGAACTCGGCGGTGTCCGCGACCGGGACGCCCTCGGTGATGATGACGACGAGCGGGACGCCCGCGTCGACGGCCTCGATGACGGCGGCCTTGGTGAAGGCCGGCGGCACGAAGATGACGGAGACGTCGGCGCCGGTCTGCGCGAGCGCGTCCGCGACCGTGCCGAACACGGGCACGTCGACCGTGCCGTCACCGGCGGGGAACGTCACGGACGTCCCGGCCTTGCGGGGGTTCACGCCGCCGACCACGTTCGTGCCGGACGCGAGCATGCGGGTCGTGTGCTTCTGCCCCTCCGACCCGGTCATGCCCTGGACGA
>JAPSIR010000019.1 GCA_031178625.1 Cellulomonas sp. | reverse complement strand
CGAGCTCCCACGCGTCGCTGCGCACGGTGAGGACCCGCGGGTCCGGCGGCGCGAGCGCGTGCGGCACGCCGCCGCCCGCCCGCAGCGGCGGGCGGAGCGGCGGCGCGTCCAGCGCGTCGATCGACTCGATGAGCGTCATGGCGTGGCCCCCGGCGACGTGACGTTCGGTGCGGACCGCGTCAGAGCGTGACGTCGACGCGGACGGTGCTGCCGGCGGGCGCGTACGGCACGAGGTTGCCCTCGACCGGCGTGCCGTCGACCACGAGCCGGCCGCGCGAGCCGCGCGCACCGGAGTTCGTCACCGCGATCTCGTACGTCGCCCCGCGGGCGACGCGCGTGACCGTGAACGACGGGACGTCGGGCCCGATCTGCGGGTCGACGACGAGGCCGTCGTACCCGGGACGGACGCCCAGCAGGTGCTGCGACACCGCGACGAAGTTCCACGCCGCCGTGCCCGTGAGCCACGAGTTCTTCGCCTCGCCGGCGCGCGGCGCCTGCTTGCCCGCGATCATCTGCGCGTACACGTACGGCTCCAGCCGGTGCACGTCGCTGATCTCCTCGCGGTACGCCGGGGTGATCCGCTTGTAGTAGTCGAACGCGCGGTCGCCGCGGCCCAGGACCGTCTCGGCGATGATCACCCACGGGTTGTTGTGGCAGAAGATGCCGCCGTTCTCCTTGTACCCCGGCGGGTACGTGGAGACCTCGCCCAGCTCGATCTGGTACGTCGTGTAGGCGGGGTACTGCAGCACCAGGCCGTGCGGCGTGCCGAGCATCTCGCCGACCGCGTCGAGCGCCTGGACGGCGGGCGCCTCGGCGTCCTCCGGCCCCTCGCCGACGCCGATGCCCGCCATCACGGCGAAGCCCTGCGGCTCGATCCAGATCTTGCCCTCGGGCTTCGCGTCCGTGCCGATCGGGTTGCCGAAGTAGTCGTACGCGCGCAGGAACCAGCGGCCGTCCCAGCCGTGGTCCAGCACCGCCTGGCGGACCTCGTCGACGACCTTGCGCGCCTGCGAGGCGACCTCGCCGAGTCCCCGCCGCTCGGCCAGGTCCGCGTACTCGGCGCCGTACAGCACGAACTGCGCGGCGATGAAGACGGACTCCGCCGCGCCGCCGCCCTTGTTCTCCGTCGTCTGGAACGACTCGCCCGGCTCGGTGGAGAAGCAGTTGAGGTTGAGGCAGTCGTTCCAGTCGGCGCGGCCGATGAGCGGCAGGCCGTGCGGGCCGCGGTGCTGCACCGTGAACTCGAACGAGCGCGTGAGGTGCTCGAAGAGCGGCACCTCGGAGCCCGGCTCGTTGTCGAAGGGCACGGGCTCGTCGAGGATCGACCAGTCGCCCGTCTCCTTGACGTACGCGGCCGTGCCGGCGATGAGCCACAGCGGGTCGTCGTTGAAGCCGGAGCCGATGTCGTTGTTCCCGCGCTTCGTCAGCGGCTGGTACTGGTGGTACGCCGAGCCGTCGGCGAACTGCGTCGACGCGATGTCGATGATGCGCTCGCGCGCGCGCTCCGGGACCAGGTGCACGAAGCCGAGCAGGTCCTGGTTGGAGTCGCGGAAGCCCATGCCGCGGCCGATGCCGGTCTCGAAGAACGACGCCGAGCGCGACATGTTGAACGTGACCATGCACTGGTACTGGTTCCAGATGTTGACCATCCGGTCGAGCTTCTCGTCGTCCGAGCGGACCGAGTAGGTCGAGAGCAGGTCGGTCCAGTAGGTGCGCAGCGCCTCGAACGCGGCGTCGGCCTGCTCGGCGGTCGCGAACCGGCCCAGCAGGGCGTGCGCCTTCTCCTTGTTGACGACCTGGTGGGCGTCGTCGGCCCACTTCGCGTCCTGCGGGTTCTCGAGGTAGCCGAGCACGTAGACGAGGTCGCGCGACTCGCCCGGCGCCAGCGTGACCTGCACCGAGTGCGAGCCGATCGGGTACCAGCCCGACGCGACGGAGTTGCCGGAGACGCCGGCGCGCGGCACCGCGGCCTCGCCGAGGCCGTTGTACGCGCCGACGAACGTGTCGCGGTCGGTGTCGAAGCCGTCCGCGCGCGTGTTCACGCCGAAGACGGCGTAGTGGTCGCGGCGCTCGCGGTACTCCGTCTTGTGGTAGATCGCGGACCCGTGCGGGCCCTCCTGCTCGACCTCGACCTCGCCGATGGAGAGGTTGCGCTGGTAGTTCGTCTGGTCGTCCTGCGCGTTCCACAGGCAGAACTCGACGAACGAGAAGAGCGTGACCGTCTTCTCCGCGTCGGACGTGTTGGTGACGGTGACCTTCTGCACCTCGGCGTCCTCGCCCAGCGGGACGAAGAACAGCGTCGAGACGCGCAGGCCGCCGCGCTCACCGGTGATCCGGGAGTAGCCCAGGCCGTGCCGGGTCTCGAAGTGGTCGAGCTCCGCCTTCACCGGCAGCCACGACGGGGTCCACACGTCGCCCTCGTCGTGCACGTAGAGGTACCGGCCGCCCGCGTCGGCGGGGATGTTGTTGTAGCGGTACCGCGTGAGGCGCCGCATCTTGGCGTCGCGGTAGAAGGAGTACCCGCCGGCCTGGTGCGACAGGAGCGAGAAGAAGCGCTCCGACCCCAGGTAGTTGATCCAGGGGTACGGGGTGTGGGGCGTCGTGATGACGTACTCGCGGGCCTCGTCGTCGAAGTGGCCGAACCGCATGGCATGCCTCTCGCGTGCTCCGTCGCACGTGACCACCGGCGCGGGGCGGCACCGGGCGGTGCGCGCCCAGGTCAGCGGCCCTGCTCGGGTACCTGGTCGTGGTCTGTGGTGCTGCGCGGAGTGGTCCTGCCCGCGGTCCCGCCCGGCTCGTGGACCGGGCGGTGCGAGAGCGCTCCCACGCCTGCTGTCGGACAGCATAGCCGCCGGTGGCCCGGCCCGGAACGGGTCGGCACCTTTCACCGATCCTGCCGGTGCGGCGGCGACGCCACCCGGTGTGTCGTCCGGACGGGTGACGCGCGCCGTCACGGTCGAAGCGCTTCCCGACCCGGTCGCAGACCGCGGGCCGGCACGCGCCGACGGCCCGCCCGCCGTGCGGCGCGTGCCGCAGGGTCACCGCACCGCGTCGGTCGTCGCGACGTCGGGGGCTCCACGGTCGGCGGGCTCGTCGCCGGCGCGCCGCGTGCGACGTGCGAGGCGCACCGCGACGACGACCGCGAGCACCGCGACCGCCGAGGCCGTCGTGAACAGCGCGGCGTACCCGCCGAGCTGCGCGATCACGACCGCCGCGAGCGCCGGTGCCAGGGTCTGCGGCACGTTCGTCGCGACGTTGTACAGCCCGAGGTCCTTGCCGGCCGACGCGCCTCCCGCCGGCAGCACCTCCGTGACCAGCGCCGTCCCCGACGCCGTGTGCGCGCCGAACGCCAGGCCCTTGAGCACGGCGAACACCGCCATGCCCGTGACCGTCGGCACGGCCACCGGCACCAGCAGGGCCACCGCCAGCAGGGCGCACGAGCCGACCAGGAACGGCGTGCGCGTCCCGACGCGGTCGCTCCACCACCCCGTGACCAGCACGGACACCAGGATCGCGCCGAAGGTCGTCGCCGTGAGCGCGCCCACGACGCGGCCGGCTTCGGGGGCGGGCAGGCCCACGTGGTCCGTCACCACGTACAGCTGGTACTGGTACACGAGGTGGTACGCGAGGACGAACAGCAGCCGGGAGACGAACGCCTCGGTGAACCGGCGCTCGCGGCGCGGGTCCACGAGGAGGCCGCGCCAGAAGGGCGTCCGGGTGGACGCGGCGGGCGGTGCGGCGGCCTCACCGGCACGACGGCGCCGGCCGTCGACGACGACGAACAGGGCCGTCCCGAGCACGACGACGAGCGCCACCGCCGCGTACGCGGTGCCCGGTCGGTCCGTCGCGCGCCCCGCCGCGAGCACCGCCACCGCACCGCCCGTCACCGCGCCCACGCCGATGACGCCGTAGGCGCGGCCGCGGCGCGGCGCCGGCACCTCGTCGGGCACGACCGCGGACGTCGCCACGTCGAGCGCGTTGAGCGCCACCTGCGCCACGACCCACAGCACCGCCAGGGCGGCCACCGACGACGCACCGCCCAGGCAGAGCAGCGCGAGGGCCGAGACGAGCGCACCGCCGACCGCCCACGGGACGCGCCGGCCGTGACGTCCGCGCGTGCGGTCGCTCAGCGCGCCGACCAGCGGCTGCGCGGCGATCGTCAGCGCGAACGACAGCGTGCTGACGAACGCGAGGGCGCGCACCTTGTCGTCCGGGGCGACCGCCGCGACCTGCGCCGGCAGCAGCACCACGAGCACCGCGGCGTACGCGCCCGCCAGCGCGAAGCCGACCGTGGCGAGCGACCCGACGAGAGGGGTGCGCGGGCGCACGCGTCCCCCGTCGGTCCCCACCACCCCGCCACGGTAACCCCGGTCCCGCGTCTCCCCGCGTCGCCCGTCCGGGGGGTGACCGGCGCGGGACGGACGTTCCGGGCACCCGCCGGGCCACTACCGTGGGCGCGTGCTGCTCTCCGACCGCGACATCCGTGCCGAGCTCGAGCAGGGCCGCGTGGCCCTCGACCCCTACGAGCCCGCGATGATCCAGCCGTCCAGCATCGACGTGCGGCTCGACCGGTTCTTCCGCCTGTTCGACAACCACAAGTACCCGGTCATCGACCCGGCGGCGGAGCAGCCCGACCTCACGCGGCTCGTCGAGGCGGCGCCCGGCGAGCCGTTCGTGCTGCACCCGGGGGAGTTCGTGCTCGGGTCGACGTACGAGTGCGTCACGCTCCCCGACGACGTGGCGGCGCGGCTCGAGGGCAAGTCGTCCCTCGGGCGGCTCGGCCTGCTCACGCACTCCACCGCCGGGTTCATCGACCCCGGCTTCTCCGGGCACGTCACGCTCGAGCTCTCGAACGTCGCGACGCTGCCGATCCTGCTGTGGCCTGGCATGAAGATCGGCCAGCTCTGCTTCTTCCGGCTGTCGTCGGCCGCCGAGCAGCCGTACGGGTCGTCCACGTACGGCTCGCGGTACCAGGGGCAGCGCGGGCCGACGGCGTCGCGGTCCTGGCAGGGGTTCCACCGGACGGAGGTCTGACGTGGCCGGCCTGCCCCCGCTGCCGGTGCGCGACCCCGCGCTGGCCGACAAGCACCTGCTCGCCCTGCCCGACGGCGTGGAGCCCGACGAGGTCGAGGTGCTCGCCTCCAGCCGCTTCCGCAACGTCCGGTGGGACGACGCGGCCGCCGAGGCGCCCGCGCGCACGGGCGTGCTGCCCGCCGTCACCGCGGCGCTGGGCATCCGCTCGGTGCCCGACCGGGCGCCCGGGGCGCGGTCCCTGCGGCTCGCGCGCCTGTCGTCGCTCGCCGGCCCGTACGCCGTGCGCGTCGAGGACGCCGTGGCGCTCGGCCTGCCCGGCTCCACCAGCACCGTGTGGGTGCTCACCGCACCGCGCGAGCGCGGCGAGCGTCCGTGGCCTGGCGGCGACCGCGACGGGCTCAAGCGAGCCTTCCCCGACGGGCTGCCCGTGCGCGAGGAGGAGCGCGTGCTGCAGTGGCTCGTGGCGGCCGCGCGGCGCCTCGGCGGCGCCGTCCGCACCCAGACGGGGGCGGTGCTGACGCCCGACCCCGACGCGTCGACCGACCTCACCGTCCTCACCGCGCGGTGGCTCGAGCCGGACGACGTCCTCGCGCTCGTGCAGCGCGTGCAGCCGCGCGCGTACCTGTCCGTCGCCACCCCCGGCTCGTGGGCGGGCCCGGCGTCGCGGACCGGGCGCGGCTCGCAGGGCGCCGTCGGCGGCTCGCCCGAGCGCGGCGGCTCCGGCCTGCGCGCCGCGCTCGAGCGCTACGGCGTCGTGGACGAGGAGGAGCGGCACCGCCTCATGGCGGAGGCCGACGCGTACGACGAGCTCATGCTCGCCGCGCCGCCCGCCGCCGAGGCGTTCGGCGTGCTCGTCGAGCTCGGGGTCGACGGCATGCTCGCGGTCGAGGTGTCCGCGCACGAGCAGCTGCCGCCGCTGCTCGAGGGCCTGCCGTGGGTCGCCGACGGCGTCGTCGCGTACCGCGTCCGCTGGGAGCCGCGCGAGATCGAGCAGATCGAGCAGGAGCGCCCGACCCTCGAGCACCGCGTGGCGCGCAGCCGGTCCGCCCCGCTCGTCTCCGCCGTCGCCCGCGTCCTGCACGCCGAGCTGGGCGGCGAGATCGCCGACGAGGCGGACTTCCTGGTGGACCCGGCGGACCTCTGACGCCGCGTGCCGCGGCCCTCGGCCGCGGACGCACCCCCCGGCCGTCGTCGAAACCGTCGTCGTGCAGCGATCCGGTGCGGTCGTGCTGGATGACGGCTGGTTCGCCGGCCCGGCGGGGCAGGGGGCGCCCGGTCGCGACCCGGCAGCGGCATGCAGCGGGACGGGTGTCCGGGTGCCTGCCCGCTCGGGATGCCGGGTGGCGCGGGCGCAGGTAGACACGACGCATGGGAGCTCTCGTGCGATCTGCAGCGCTCGGCCTGGCGGCCGGCGGACGGGCGGCGGTCGGGATCGCGGTACCCGTGCTCGCCGCGACGGCGGGGAGGCGGGGCGTCGGTGCGGCGCTCGCGCGCACCGTCGCGCGGACGGCGCTGCTCGGGGAGACCGTCACCGACAAGCTGCCGGGCCTGCCGAGCCGTCTGGTCCCGCCGATGCTCGTCGGCCGCGTGGTGTCCGGCGCCGGCGGCGCGGTCGCGCTCGCGCTCGTCGAGAGGCGCAAGGTGCCCGCCGTGGTGCTCGCCGGCGTGGCCGGCGCGGCCGGTGCCTTCGCGGGCGCGGTGGGCGGCGCGTCGTGGCGCGAGTGGGCGGCCGACCACGGCCCGTCGTTCCTCAGCGGTCGCGCTGCCGGGTTCGCCGAGGACGCCGTCGTCCTCTCCACCGCGAACAAGCTCGTCGCCACCTCCCGCTGACGGCGGCCGCCGAGCCGACCACAGCCCACGCCCCGGCGGCGCGACGCACGGTGCCGACGCCCCGACCGCACGCCGGTCGCGGCGGTCCGGCATCGTCACGCACCGCCGCAGCCCGACCGACGCCCACGACCACCCAGGACAGGAGCGCACCGTGGCCGACCAGTACACGATGACGGACCCGATCTCGCAGTACCCCCAGCCGGAGATCCCCGAGCAGACGCTCGACGGGCCGGGCCTCGACGCGGACCTGGCCCCGACCGCCGACCACGGCTTCGACACCTACCGGGGCAGCGGACGCCTCGAGGGCCGCAAGGCCCTCGTGACCGGCGGCGACTCCGGGATCGGACGGGCCGTCGCGGTGGCGTTCGCCCGCGAGGGCGCCGACGTCGTGCTGTCGTACCTGCCCGAGGAGCAGGAGGACGCCGACGTCGTGCGTCGGCTCGTCGAGGAGGCGGGCCGCCGGTGCGTGCTCGCGCCCGGTGACGTGTCGGACGAGCAGGTCGCGCGCGGGCTCGTGCGGACGACGGTGGACGAGCTCGGCGGCATCGACGTGATCGCGAACATCGCCGGTCGCCAGCAGCACGTCGAGGACCTCGCGGACCTGACGAGCGAGAGTTTCGACCAGACCTTCCGGACCAACGTGCACGCGCTGTTCTGGATCGTGCAGGAGGCGCTGCCGCACCTGCCCAAGGGTGCGTCGATCATCAACACGAGCTCCATCCAGGCGTACCAGCCGTCGCCGAACCTCGTCGACTACGCGACGACGAAGGCCGCGATCAACACGATCTCGAAGGCGCTCGCGGGCCAGCTCGCGCCGAAGGGCATCCGGGTCAACGTCGTGGCTCCGGGGCCCATCTGGACGCCGCTGCAGGCGGCGGGAGGTCAGCCCCCCGAGGCGCTGCCGGAGTTCGGCGAGCAGACGCCGTACGGCCGCACCGGCCAGCCCGCCGAGCTCGCGCCCGCGTACGTGTTCCTCGCCTCCCAGGAGTCGAGCTACGTCAGCGGCGCGACCATCGCGGTGACGGGCGGGATGCCGACCCCGTGACCGACGACGCGGCGCTGCCCGACGCCCTGACGGCCGACGACGGCATCCCGGGGTCGGGGCGGCGCGACGCCGACCGGCTCCGGGCGCCGTCGCCGCGCGAGGACGGCTACGTCGCGCTCCGTTCGTACGCGGCGATCGGCGACGGCCGGACGGTCGCGCTGGTCGCGGACGACGGGCGCATCGACTGGTTCCCCGTGCCGGTGCTCGACACGCGCCCGGTCTTCGCGGCCCTGCTCGACGCGCAGGGCGGCGGCCACGTCGCGCTCGCGCCGACCGTCCCGTTCGAGGTGACGCGCGAGTACGTGCCCGGTACGAACGTGCTGACGACGCGGTTCGTCACCGGCACCGGCGAGGTGCGGGTGACCGACGCGATGACCACGGGCGTCGCCGGGCGGCTGCCGTGGTGCGAGCTGGTGCGGCGCGTCGAGGGGGTCACGGGCAGCGTGCCGATGGCGTGGCGCGTCGTGCCCGGGACGATGCTCGGCACGGCGTCGCCGTGGGTGCGGCGGACACGGCGGGGACCCGTCATCACGGTGGACGGCGTGTCGGTCGTCGTCGCGACGCTGGGCGAGATGACGACGCACGTGGACGACCGCGAGGTCGCCGGCGTGCTGACGACCGCACCGGGGTCGCGCCACGTCCTCGGGCTCACCGGCACCGAGCGGGAGCCGGTGTTCGTGCCGGACCCCCAGCTCATGGACGCGGGCATCGAGCGCACGGTCGAGAACTGGCGCGCGTGGACGCGCGAGTTCCACTACGACGGGCCGTGGGCGCAGGCCGTGCAGCGCAGCGCGCTCGCGCTCAAGCTGCTGGTGCACGCGCCCACCGGGTCGATCGCGGCCGCGGGCACGACGGCGCTGCCCGAGGGGTGGGCCGGCGGCAAGAACTGGGACTACCGCTACGCGTGGGTGCGGGACGTGGCGTACGTGGTGGACGCGCTGACCCGGTTCGGGCTGCGCGAGGAGACGCACGCGGCGATGAGCTGGACGCTGCGCACCGTCGCGAAGCACCCGCCGTCGGTCTTCTTCACCCTCGACGGCGAGCTGGCGCACGGGCGGGCGGAACGGGACGTGCCCGGCTGGCGCGGCATCGGACCGGTCGTCGACGGCAACCGTGCGTCGCGCCAGCTGCAGCTCGGCACCTACGGCGACCTCATGGGTGTCGTCCGCACCTACGTCGACGCCGGGAACCTCCTCGACGCCGAGACCGGCCGCGTGCTCGCGGGCGTCGCCGACCGCGCGTGCGACGCGTGGCGCCGGCCGGACGCCGGCATCTGGGAGCTGACGGACCAGCACCGGTACACGTCGTCGGCGCTCGGCTGCCGGCACGCCCTGCTGTGCGCGGCGCACCTCGCCGACGAGGGGCACCTGCCCGGCGACGCCGACCGGTGGCGCGCCGAGGCCGACGCCATCGCGGAGTGGGTGCGCGCCGAGTGCTGGTCCGACGCGAAGGGCGCGTACGTCATGCACCCCGGCACGGACGCGCTCGACGCGTCGGTGCTGCTGTTCGTCGACCAGGAGTTCGACACACCCGAGCGGCTGGGCGCGACGCTCGACGCGATCCGCGCCGAGCTGGGTGCCGGGCCGCTCCTGTGGCGGTACTCGGGCATGCAGGACGAGGAGGGCACGTTCGTCGCGTGCGCGTTCTGGGGCGTGCGGGCCGCGGCGCTGCTCGGCCGCACCGACGAGGCCCGCGCGTGGATGGACGAGCTGCTCGAGCAGGCGAACGACGTGGGCGTCTGGGCCGAGATGATCGACGCCCCCACCGGGGAGTTCCTCGGCAACCTGCCGCAGGCGCTGTCGCACCTCGCGCTCGTGCACGCCGCGCTCGCCGTCGGCGGGGACCACGACGCGCACGTCGTCGACCGCGGACGCGCGCCGTACCCGCCGCCCGAGGAGCCGCCGGAGCGTCCGCAGACGCGGTCGCCGGACCCGTGGCGGTCGGCCGCTCCCGCCGCGTCGGGTGCGTGAGGGCCGGCCGCCGGTGGCCTAGCGTCGGGGCATGGCCTGGCAGACCGTGTCGTCCCGCGTCGTGTACGAGAACCCGTGGATCGTCGTGCGGGAGGACGACGCGCGCGCGCCGGACGGCAGCCCGGCGCTCTACGGCTGGGTCGAGCTCCGGCCGTCCGTCTTCGTGGTCGCGCTGACCGACGACGACGAGGTGGTGCTCGTGACGACCGACCGGTACACGACCGGGCCGGCGTCGGTCGAGGTGCCCGCCGGCGGCACCGACGGGCAGGACCCGCTCGTGGCCGCGCGGCGCGAGCTCGCCGAGGAGGCCGGTCTCGTCGCCGCCGAGTGGGTGCACCTCGGCGTCACCGAGGCGCTCAACGGGATCGCCCGCGCGCCCGAGCACGTCTTCGTCGCCCGGGGCCTCGCACCCGCCGGCGACGCGGCGGCCACCGCCCACGAGCAGGCCCACGAGGGCATCACGCAGGTGCGTACGGTGCCGTTCGCCGAGGTGCTCGAGATGGTCCGCGACGGACGGATCCGTGACGGTGAGACGGTCACCGCGCTCGCGCTGGCGGCCCTCCACCTGGGCCGCCTGACCTGACGCCCGCCCGGCCCCGCCGGCCCACGCCGACCGCGGCACGTCAACCGGCACGACACGTCGCAGAGTGCGGCACGTCGGTCGGGCCCGGCACGTCCCGCCGCGTGCGCCCAGGTCTCGCCGAGCGCGGTAGGTCCCACCGAGCCCGGGTGGTGCAGCTACCGCGCTCGGTGCGAGGTACCGCGCTCGGTGGTTCGCTGCGACGGTGCCGCGATCGGCGCGATCGGCGCGGCGTGCCGGACCCGGGGGAGCGGCGGGCCGGCCGCGCTCACGGCGCGGGGCGTCAGACCCGCTGCGCGCGCTCCAGACGGGCGTACCGGCCGCCGGCCGCCATCAGCTCCTCGTGCCGGCCGACCTCGACGACCCGGCCGGCCTCGAGCACGACGATGCGGTCGGCGTCGCGGATGGTCGACAGGCGGTGCGCCACCACGAGCGTGGTGCGGCCGCGCATCAGGCGGGTGAGCGCGTCGCGCACGAGCGCCTCCGACTCCGGGTCGAGCGCGGACGTCGCCTCGTCGAGCAGCAGCACCCGCGGGTCGCGGACGAGCGCCCGCGCGATCGCGATGCGCTGGCGCTGCCCGCCGGACAGGCGCGCGCCCCGCTCGCCGACCACGGTGTCCCACCCGTCGGGAAGGGCGTCGACGATCTCGGCGGCGTTCGCGTCCTCGAGCGCCGCGCGGACCCGGTCGTCGTCGACGTGCCCGAGCCCGTAGGTGATGTTGTCGCGGATCGACCCCTCGAACAGCACCGACTCCTGCGGCACCACGGACACGTGCCGGCGGAACGTGCGCAGGTCGAGCGTGGCCGCGTCGACGCCGTCGAGCAGCAGGCGCCCCGACGTCGGCCGCACGAACCCGAGCGCGAGGTTGAGCACGGTCGACTTGCCGGAGCCGGACGGGCCGACGAACGCGACCGTCTCGCCCGGCCGCACCTCGAGGTCGATGCCGTCGAGGGCGTGCTCGTCGGCGTCGGGGTAGCGGAAGTGGACGGCGTCGAACGTCAGCCGGCCCTCGACGGCGTGCACGGAGGCCTTGCCGGCGTTCTGCTCGACGTCGGGCTCGGCGAGCACCTCGGCGATCGACCGGACCGACTCGGTGCCGCGCGCGGCGACCGGCAGCAGCATGAGCAGCTGCGTGACGCCGCCGGTGATGAGCGCGAAGTTCGACGACAGCAGCACGACCTGCCCGGCCGTGACGGGGAACCAGCCGGTGAGCGCGGCGGCCGCGGCCAGCACGAGGCAGCCGACGCCGAGCAGCTGCAGCCCCACCCACGACAGCGAGGCGAACCGCCCGTTGAGGACGTCGAGCTCGTACCCGGACGTGCGGACGCCCTCCGCGCCCTCGGCGACGCGCTCCTGCGCCGTGGCCTCGAGCCCGTGCGCGCGCGTGATCGGCATGAGCGTCGCCATCTCGCCGACGCGCGCCGAGAACCGCTCGACCTGCTTGCGGAACGCCTCGTTGCGCTGCCGGGAGCGCCGCGCGAGGCCGTACCGCAGCAGCACCGCGAGCGGGATGGTGAGCGCGTACACGGGCAGGAACTGCGGCACCGACGTCGCGGTGGTGACGACGGCGCCCATGACGACCATCGACGACGACAGCAGCGGGTGCGTGACCTGCTGGAGCATCAGCTCGACGTTCTCGACGTCCCGGACGACCTTCGTCTGCACGATGGACGCCGACGTGCGCGTGTGGAAGCCGATGGACAGGCTCTGCAGGCGGGCCGCGAGCGCGTTGCGCAGGTCGGCGCCGATCTGCCGGACCGCGCCCATGAACAGCTTCGTGTACATGACGTGGTTCGGGTAGTTCTGCAGCAGCGCGACGAACGCGACAGCAGCCCACAGCCACAGCTCGCGCAGCGGCCCGCCGGCGACGACGACGTCGATGACGCGCGCCGTGATGAACGGCATCAGCCACAGCGGCGTGTCCTTGAGCGCGAAGAAGAACACCGCCGCGCCGACGCGCCGGCGGTGCATCCCGAGCAGGCGCAGGACGGAGCGGATGGGGTGCTGGCCGTCGACGTCGACGGACGATCGCCGCGAGGCGGGGGAGGTCACGCGCTCATCCTCACCCGCGCGCGTGCCCATGGAAAGCGCAGTCCGCCATCCGGGGACACGCCCCGCCCGCCGAGTGCGGGGGTGCCGTGCGTCAGGCGGGCGTCACCGTCGTCGTGCTGCGCAGGGCGCGCTCGGCGCCCGGGTGCCGGCGCGGACCCGTGAGCTCGACCTCGCCGCGCAGCACGTCGCCCTCGCTGGACCCGCCGACCTGCACGCCGATCGTCCCGGGGTCGACGACGCGCACGAGGTCGACGCCCGTGTACGCGGTGAGGTCCGCCGGCACGGTGAAGGTGACGCGCCGCGCCTGCCCGGCCTCGAGCGGCACGCGCACGTAGCCCGCGAGCTGCTTGACCGGCCGCGCGACGTCGGCGACGGGGTCGGACAGGTACAGCTGGACGACCTCCGTGCCGGCCCGGTCACCCGTGCACGTGACGGTGACGGCGACCTCGAACGCGCCGTCGGTCCGCACCTCGCCGGGCGTGACGGCCAGGTCGTCGTACCGGAACGACGTGTACGACAGGCCGTGCCCGAACGGGAACGCCGGCGTGGGGTCGAGGTTGCTGATCTTGTCGAGCCGGCGTGCGAGCGCCGGCCCGAGGTACGTCTGCGGGCCGCCGCCGGGGTCGCGCGGCACCTGCACGGGCAGCTTCCCGCTCGGGGTGACACGCCCGCTGAGCACACCGGCGACCGCCCCGGCGCCCTCCTCGCCCGGCATGAACGCCTGCACGACGGCCGCCGCGCGCCCGGTGTACGCGCCGAGTGCGTACGGCCGCCCGGAGACGACGACGAGCACGACGGGCGTCCCCGTCGCCAGCACGGCCTCGACGAGCTCGTGCTGCACGCCGGGCAGCCGCAGGTCCGCGGCGTCGCAGCCCTCGCCCGACGTCCCGCGCCCGAACATGCCGGCCCGGTCGCCGACCGTCAGCACGCACACGTCCGCGTCGCGCGCGGCCCGCACGGCGGCGTCGACGCCGCCGAGGTCGTCGCCGACCACGTCGCACCCGCGCTCGTGCACCACCTCGACGTCGCCGAGCTCCGCGCGCAGGGCGTCCAGCAGCGACGGCACCTCGACGCCCATGCCGAGCTCGGGGTGCCGCGGCAGCACGTGGATCGGGTAGGAGTAGCAGCCGAGCAGCACGCCGGGGTCGTCGGCGGACGGGCCGACCACGGCCACGCGCCGCGGCGCCCCGGCCGCGCCCGTCCCGAGCGGCAGCACGCCACGCGGGTTGGCGAGCAGCACCACCGACTCCTCCGCGAGCCGGCGCGCCAGGTCGCGGTTCGCGGGCGGGTCGAGGTCCACGGGTTCGTCGTCGGGCGCCCCGCCCGGCACCCCGCCGTCGGCGGCGGGCGCGTCGAGCAGGCCGAGCTCCGCCTTCTGCCGCAGCACGCGCCGCACGGCCCGGTCCACGGACGCCTCGTCGAGCCGCCCGTCGCGCACCAGCGGCGCCAGCTCGCCGAAGCACATGGTGTTCGGCAGCTCGACGTCCATGCCCGCGCGCAGCGACCGCGCCCCCGCGTCGGCCGCGTCCGCCGCCACGCCGTGCGCCGTCACGAGGAAGGCGACGGCCCAGTAGTCGGACACGACCGTGCCCTCGAAACCCCACGTGTCCCGCAGCAGCCCCGTGAGCAGCGACGGCGACGCAGCGACGGGCTCGCCGTCGAGGTCGGCGTACGAGTTCATGACCGATCGCGCGCCGCCCTCGCGCACCGCCATCTCGAACGGCGGCAGCAGCACGTCGGCGAGCTCGCGCGGCCCGACGGGCACGGGCGCGTGGTTGCGCCCGCCGCGCGACGCGGAGTACCCGACGAAGTGCTTGAGCGTCGCGACGACGCCCTGCTCCTCCATGCCGCGCACGTACTGCGTGGCGAGCGTCGCGACCGTGTACGGGTCCTCACCGATCGTTTCCTCGACGCGTCCCCAGCGGTGGTCGCGGACGACGTCGAGCACGGGCCCGAGCCCCTGGTGCACACCGAGCCGGCGCAGGTCGCGGCCGATCGCCGACCCCACCGCGTGCACGAGCCCCGGGTCGAACGACGCGCCCCACGCGAGCGGCGTCGGGTACACCGTCGCGCCGTACGACGTCACGCCCGTCAGGCACTCCTCGTGCGCGATCGCCGGCAGCCCCAGCCGGTGGTGCCCCGCGAGCTCGCGCTGCGTGCGCGCCAGCTTCGCGCGGCCCTCGTCGGCCGGCACCGGGTCGGTGCCCAGCACCCGGGTGAGGTGGCCGAGCCCGTGCCGCGCCGCCGTCGGGAAGTCCGGGCGCCGGGCGCCGAACGTGTCCTGCATGGGCGCGACGACCTCGCCCGCACCGCGCCGGTCGAACCAGTACGAGCCCAGCTGGGCCAGCTTCTCCTCGAGCGTCATCGCGTCGAGCAGCAGCGTGACGCGCTCGTCCACCGGCAGGGTCGCGTCCTGCCAGGGGCGGTCGTCGGGGCGGGGCGAGGTGGTCGAGGTCACCGATGTCCTTCCGTGGTGCCGGCGCACGCCCCGGTGGTCCCGGTGGGGCGGGTCACGTCGCGCACCACGGGGAGGTGGCGGGTGCGACGGCGCACCGGGCGACCCCACGACGCTAGCCGCGGTGCCGCGGGCACCGCGACGCGCGGCGCGCCGGCGTGTCCGCGACGGCGGTGGTGGCCGACGCCACCCCGGCTGCGCCTGCCCGACCGCGTCCCGCGTGCCACCATGGCTGCGGGACCGCGCCCCCGCACCATGTCGTCGCGGTCCCCCGGACGAGCGGCGCCGTACCCGGAGAGCGACAAGACGGCAGCCAGCGGAGGTCCACCATGGCGTGGCTCGTGCTCGTCCTGTCCGGTGTCCTCGAGGCCGTGTGGGCGACCGCCCTCGGGCGCTCCGAGGGGTTCACGAAGCTCGGTCCGACCATCGTGTTCGCGGTCTCCGTGGTCGCGAGCATGGGCGGTCTCGCGTACGCGATGCGCGACCTGCCCACCGGCACCGCCTACGCCGTGTGGGTGGGCATCGGCGCGTCGCTCACCGTGCTGTACGCCATGGCGACCGGCGCCGAGCCGGCGTCCCTCGTGAAGATCCTGCTCATCCTCGGCATCGTCGCCTGCGTCATCGGGTTGAAGCTGACGCACGCGCCCGCCGACCCGCTCGGCGGCTGACCCGCACGCGGGTCGTCCCCCCGCGCGGCCGGTGCCTCGTGCGTGCACGATGGCCACGGCGGACCCGGGCGGGTGAGGGCGGTGACGCGGCCATGGGCGGACGGCTCCCGGACGCGCCGGTGCACGCACCGGTCGCGCTCATGCGCTGGGAGGGCATCGCCTTCCTGCACTGGGCCTACCCGCCGGACGTCGTCGCGTCGCGCCTGCCCGACGGCCTGGTCCCGCAGGTCCTCGACGGTGCCGCGTGGGTCGGGCTGACCCCGTTCGTCATGCGCGACGTGCGACCGCCCGGCCTGCCGGTGCCGTCGCGCTGGACGCGGTTCGTCGAGGTCAACGTCCGCACCTACGCGCATTACCCGGCGAGCGGAACCGACGGGCTGTGGTTCCTCACGCTGCTGTGCGACCGCGCCGAGGTCGTGACCGGGCTGCGTGCCGTCGGCGTGCCGTACCGGCGGGCGTCCGGTCACGTCCTCGACGCGGGCGACGCGACGCGCTACCGGGCGCGCGGCCGCGCCGGCGGGCGCCTCGACGCGCGGGTCGTCCCCGGCGCCCGCATCGGCCGCCCCGAGCCGTGGTTGACCGCGGTCACGGGACGCTGGAACGCCTACGCGCACCGGGCGGGGCGGTTGTGGCGGGTGCCCGTCGAGCACGCGCCGTGGCCGCTGCACGCGGCGACCGTGCCGCACCTGGCGACGGACCTGCTGGAGGTGTGCGGGCTGCCGTCGCCGGCGGCGCCCCCGCACGCGACGTGGTCGCCCGGCGTCGACGTGCGTGTCGGGGTGCCGCGTCCCCTCGCGCGCCGCTGACCTGCACCGCCACGCGCCGCTGACCTGCACCGCCACACGGGGGACGTGGCCGCCGGAACCGCGTCCGGGGCTGCGTCGTCGCGGCGTCTGGGCGAGGGTCGAGGCAGCATCCGCCTCGACCGGAAGGAGGTCCACCGTGGCGTCCCCCCACGGCAGCGCCCGTCGCGGCGCCGAGCGCACCGGGCCCGCGCTGTGGACGTGGCCCGCGACGGCCGGCATCAGCGCCGTCGTCGTCGGTGTCCTGCTGACCCAGGTGCGGCCCGCCGCGGGGTCCGGCCTCGCGCGGATCCTCTGGCCGGGCGACGTCGCGGCGGCGTCCGCGGCCGTGCAGACCGTCGCGACCGCGACGATGGCGACGCTCACGATGGCGTTCTCGGTGACGGTGGTCGGGCTGCAGCTCGCGTCGCAGCAGTTCTCGCCCCGGCTGCTGCGCGACTTCCTGCGCGACCGCACCATCAAGGCGGTGCTGGCCGTGCTCGTCGCGACCATCCTGCTGTCGCTCACGGTCCTGCGGACGCTGCACGAGGACCAGCCGCCGCCGGCCGTGGCCCTCGCGCTGGTGGTGGTGATGGGCGCGGCGAGCGTCGTCGCCGTCGTGCGCTTCATCCACCACATCACCGCGATGCTGCGGATCGACACGATCATGACGAAGGTCCACGACGAGGCGCAGCGCGCGATCGCGATGTTCCTGCCCGAGCGGGGCGACGGCCCGGCGCAGGTGCCCGAGCGCCTCGGCCCGGACCACCCGGGAAGCGTCGTGCCGGCGCGGCGGGGCGGGTTCGTGCAGCGCGTCGACGTCGAGCCGCTCGTGGAGCGCGCACGGGAGGCGGGGGTGGTCGTCCGGGTGGAGGCGCGCCCCGGGGACCTCGTCACGACCGGCAGCCCCCTGGTCACCGTGTGGCAGGGCGACGGCGCCGGAGACGTCGGGGAGGTGCCGGAGGACCTCGCCCGTTCCCTCCTGGAACCCGTGGTGCTGGGTCCCGAGCGGACGGTCGAGCAGGACGCCGCGTTCGGGTTCCGCCAGCTCGAGGACATCGCCGTCAAGGCGCTCTCGCCCGGCATCAACGACCCCGTCACGGCGGCGCACGCCGTCGGGCACATGGCGGAGCTGCTCGTGAGCCTCACCGCGCGGCGGCTCGGCGCGACCATGCACACCGACGAGGACGGGGCCGACCGTGCCGTCGTCATGGACCGGGACCTGCGCTACTACCTCGACCTGGCGTGCGGCCAGGTGCGCCGTTACGGACGGCGGGAGCCGACGGTGCTCGTCGCCCTGCTGCGGCTGTGCCGCGACGTGGCCGTGCAGGCGGACCCGCAGGCGCACGCGCCGGAGCTGCGGCGGCAGGTCGACCTGGTGGTCGCGGAGATGGCCGACGACCTGCTCGACGACGACCGTGCGCCCGTCCTCGACCTCGCGGAGCGCGTGCGTCAGGTGCTCGACGGCCGGGTGGCGGAGGCGTACGCGGACCGCAGCGGCGAGACGCGCTCCCTCTGACCCCGGCGGGTCAGGCGGCCGCGGCCTTCTCCGCGAACTGGGTGCGGTACAGGTCCGCGTAGAGGCCGCCGCGGGCGAGCAGGTCGGTGTGCGTGCCCTGCTCGACGACGCGGCCGGCCTCGACGACCACGATGAGGTCGGCCTGCCGGACGGTCGACAGGCGGTGCGCGATGACCAGCGACGTCCGACCGGTGAGCGCCTCGTCGAGCGCGGCCTGCACGGCGGCCTCCGACTCGGAGTCGAGGTGCGCCGTCGCCTCGTCGAGCACGACGACGTCGGGCGCCTTCAGCAGCAGCCGCGCGATCGCGAGGCGCTGACGCTCGCCGCCGGACAGGCGGTAGCCGCGGTCGCCGACCACGGTCTCGATGCCGTCGGGCAGCGACGCGACGAGGTCCCACACGTGCGCGGCGCGCAGGGCGCGCTCGATGTCGGCGGCGGTGGCGTCCGGGCGCGCGAAGCGCAGGTTGCCCGCGATGGTGTCGTGGAAGAGGTGCGCCTCCTGGCTGACGACGCCGACGGTCGCGCGCAGCGAGTCCGCCGTGACGTCCCGCAGGTCCTGCCCGGCGATGCGCACGGCGCCGCGGGTGGGGTCGTACATGCGCGTCACGAGCTGCGAGATCGTCGTCTTGCCGGCGCCCGACGGTCCGACGAGCGCGACCATCGCGCCCGCGGGCACGGAGAACGTGACGTCGTGCAGCGTGTCGGCGACCGGGTCGTGGCTGAGCGTCGCGACGGACTCGAGGGATGCGAGCGACACCTCGCCGGCGGACGGGTACCGGAAGCCGACGTGGTCGAGCTCGACGCTCGCGCCGCGCGCGGCGACGGCCGTGCGCAGGTCGGACGCGTCGCCCTTCTCCGCGACGGTCGGCTCGAGGTCGAGCACCTCGAGGACGCGCTCGAACGAGACGAGCGCGGTCATGACGTCGACCTGGACGTTGGACATCGCCGTCAGCGGGCCGTACAGCCGGCCGAGGTAGGCGGCGAGGGCCACGACGACGCCGACGGTCAGCTCGTCGCGGATCGCGAGCAGGCCGCCGAGCCCGTAGACGATGGCGGTGGCGACGGACGCGACGGTCGTCAGGCCGATGCGGAACCACGTCGAGTACAGCGCGCGCTTGACGCCGATGTCGCGCACGCGCGCCGTCTGCTCCGCGTACGCGGCGGACTCGCGCGCCGGGTCGCCGAACACCTTGACCAGGTGCGCGCCGGCGACGTTGAACCGCTCGGTCATCGTCTGCGACGCCTCGGCGCCGAGCTCGTAGGACTCGCGCGTGATGGCGGCGATCTTGCGCCCGAACCAGCGCGCGGGGAGCACGAAGACGGGCAGCAGGACGAGCGAGAGCAGCGTGAGCTGCCAGGACATCGACAGCATCGCGGCCAGCACGAACGCGACCGTGAGCGAGTTGCTCACGACGTTGGAGAGCGTCGACGTGAACGCCTGCTGGGCGCCGAGCACGTCGCCGTTGAGGCGCTGCACGAGCGCACCGGTGCGGGCGCGGGAGAAGAACGCGAGCGGCATCCGCTGCACGTGGTCGAACACCGCGGTGCGCAGGTCGTGGATGAGCCCCTCGCCGATGCGCGCGGACACCCACCGCTCGGCGACGCCGAGGATCGCGGACACGACCGCCAGGCCTGCCACGGCGCCGGCGATCCCGACGACGACGCCGGTGTCGCCCCGGGTGATGCCGTCGTCGATGAGCCGCTGCAGCAGCCACGGGGTGAGGGCGCCGGCGGCGGCACCGAGCGCGATGAGGACGAGGAAGACGGCGAGCTGAGGGCGGTAGGGGCGCGCGAACGCGAGGATCCGACGCAGCGAGCCACGCTGGAGGCGCTGCGCCTTGACGGACTGGTCGCGCGTGAAGCCGCGGACGGCGGGGTTGCCGCCTCCGCCGGGCATCGTGGGGGGAGTCATGGGGCCTCCTGGGTCCGGAGGAGCGGGACCGGTGGGCCGCCGCGATTAGTGAGGTTACCTCACCATGAGCGCGATTCACTTCGGTTTCATTCCCGACTAGCCTCGACCCGTGGACGACGCGCTGCACGACGACGCCCGGCCGGTCGCCGACGGCAGGCGCACGGGCGGACCGACGAGCGCCTCCGAGGAGTTCCTCGAGCTGCTGCACGACGTGCTCCGCAACGTCCGCCGCGAGGCCTCCGAGCTGCTCGGCCACGAGATGACGCCCGGCCAGCTGCGCCTGCTCCGCACCCTCGACCGCTGCGACCGCCCCCGCCGGCTGGGCGAGCTCGCCGACGTCCTCGACGTCGCGCCGCGGTCCGTCACGTCGAAGGTCGACCAGGCGGAGGCGGACGGCTGGGTGCGGCGCGTCCCCGACCCGGCGGACCGGCGCGCGACGCTCGTCGAGCTCACGGACGCCGGGCGCGGGCAGCTCGCGCGGCTGTCCGACCGTCGGCAGGAGGGCGCCCGGGCGCGGCTCGACGTGCTGACGTCCGACGAGCAGACGCAGCTGTTGACGCTGCTGCGTCGAGTGGCGCGCGGCTGACGCCGCGCACCGCCTGCTCCCGCCGACGGCCGGTCCTCCTCCCGACGACCGGACCCATCGGTCGACGACCCGGCGATCGTGCAGCGATCGGGCGGCTGATCGCTGCACGATCGCGCGTTCGCCCGGGGGGCTGGGGCATGTCCGGCCGGACCGCGAGCGGTCGGGGGCTCAGCCTGGCAGCGGGGTGCGGACGACCACCGTGCCGACGACGGCCGCCGTGCCGACCAGTGCGCTCGCGACCTCCCACGCGCGCGCCAGCACCCGGTCCGCGTCGTACCCGAGCGCCGTCAGCGACCCGACGGTCACCGCCGCGCCCACGCCGTACGCCGCGTAGGCGGTCAGCGGGGCGACCAGCAGCCGCTCGCGCCACGAGCCCGTGGTGCCCAGCACCGGGAGCGCGAGGTTGCCGCCGGCGGTCCAGACGTCGTTGAGCAGCGGGGTGCGGCGCCACCAGCGCGGCGGGCGCGGCTCCCACGGCCACAGCAGGGGGACGCCGCTGCCGGTCAGCATGTCGCCGGCGACGTGCACGGCCGCGCCCAGGCCGACGGCCACCGGCAGCCAGTCCCAGCCCGTCGGCGCGGCGACCGTGACGAACGTGGCGAGCGCGAGCGCCAGCGCCCACGCGTCCAGGCGCCGCCGCGCGAGCCCGAGGGCGCGTGCCGCGAAGGCGACGAGCAGCAGCGACAGGACCCCGGCGCCGACGGCGAGGTCGCCCAGCGCCGGGGTGGTGACCGTGACCTGCCCGGCGCCCCAGGCGATCGCCGTCAGCACCGCGACGCCCAGCACGGAGTGCGTCCCGTTGCGGTGCCCGCCGGCGAGGCGGCCGACGACGTCGCACACCCACTCGGACACCGGCGGCAACGAGTGCGCGATCGTCGCGTCGTGGTGGTCGGCGTCCGGGGCGAGCGCCGCCCCCGCGCACACGAGCGTGCCCGCCACCACGCCGAGCGGTGAGACGGGGTACCAGCCGAGCGTGTACGGGGCCGTCGACGCGACGGCCACCCAGGCCGCGGCGCCGCACAGGGCGTGGTGGGCGCCCTTCACGGTGCGGCCTCAACGCCCGACCCACCCAGGCGTCCACCGCGAACGGGGTGCGGCGTGCGCTCGCGGCCGCGGACCCGTACGCCAGACCCCGTCCGCCGTGGACGCGCACCGGCGCGCGGCCGGCAGCGGCGGGCGTCGGGGCGCACAAGCACCTCCGGTGCAGGTCAGGGGCGTGGGACGCCGCCCACCTCAGTCGTCCGGGGGACGCGCGTCAAACGTCCGGTGTGTCCGGTCCGGGCGTGTCGCGGGCGATCAGCCACGGCCGAGGCGGCACCGCGCCCGCTCCACCGGCCTGCGCCGCCCACGTCGCGGGACGAGGCGTCGTCGAACCGGCGGTCGTGCAGCGTCCGGGTGCCGGGATGCTGCACGATCGCCGGTTCGCCGCCGTGCCGTCCCGCCGGCCGTCGTCGACGGCGCGCGGCAGCGGTGGAGCGGCCGTGCGGGGGGTGCCAGCATCGGGGGATGAGCGACGACGCCGTCCCGTCCGCACCCGCCGGCCGCCCGCCGCGGTTGCGCGCCACGTCGATCACCATCAGCACGGCGCGCCCGCACGAGCAGGCCCACTTCTACGCGCGGCTGCTGGGCGGGCGCGTCACCGTCGAGGAGGACGCCGCCCCCGGCGACCCGGCGGGCATCACCTGGGCGCAGGTGAAGCCGCCCGAGGGCGAGCCCGGAATGACGCTCAACCTGGAGCACGAGCGCGAGTGGACGCCGCCCGTGTGGCCGGCCGCCCCCGGCGAGCAGCGGTCCACGCAGCACCTCGACGTGCAGGTCGACGACCTGGGGCCCGCCGTCGCCTGGGCCGTGGAGTGCGGCGCCCGCGAGGCCGACGTCCAGCCTCAGGACGACGTCCGCGTCATGCTCGACCCGGACGGCCACCCGTTCTGCCTGTTCCTCTGACGCCTCGCGCTGGTACCTGCGGAGGAGGGGCGCGCCGCGTGATCCCCGCCGCGCGGCGGAGGTTCCCGCTGGGTGCTCCCGGCACGATGGACCGCGGTGGGACGCGCCCGTCCCGTCGCCCCCGCACGGAGGTCCTCGATGTCCCACGCGTCCCGTCCGACGCGCCGCGCCGTCCTGCAGGCCGGCGTCCTCGCCCTGCTCGTCGCCGGGTGCGCCCCGCCGCGCGACGACGCCCCGCCGGCGCCGTCGGGGACCGGCTCGTCCCACCCGACGCCGACGCCCACCACGTCGCCCGTCCTCGACCTCACGAACGCGCTCGCGGACGTCGAGCAGCGGCACGGCATCCGGCTGGGCGTGCACGCCGTCGACACCGCGACGGGCGCGACCACCGGTCACCGCGCCGACGAGCGGTTCGCGTTCTGCTCCACGTTCAAGCCGCTCGCGGCGGCGGCCGTGCTGGCCGCCCGCGGGGTGGCCGGCCTGGACGAGGCGGTGCCCGTCACCGCCGACGACCTCGTCGACTTCTCGCCGGTCGCGGGGGAGCGGGTGGGCGGGACGATGACGTGGCGCGAGCTCGGCGACGCGGCCGTCCGGTTCAGCGACAACACGGCGGGGAACCTGCTGCTGCGCGGCGCCGGCGGTCCCGAGGGCCTCACCGCCTGGCTGCGCGGCCTCGGCGACGACGTCACGCGCAGCGACCGGTGGGAGCCGGAGCTCAACGCGTTCGTCCCCGGCGACGACCGCGACACCAGCACGCCACGCGCGCTCGCGGGGACGTACCGCGCGCTCGTCGTCGGCGACGCCCTGGGCGCGCCCGAGCGCGACGTCCTCACCGACTGGCTGGTCCGCAACACCACCGGCGACGCGCTGGTCCGCGCCGCCGCGCGGCCCGGGTGGACCGTCGGCGACAAGACGGGCGCCGGCGCGTATGCGACCCGCAACGACGTCGCGGTCGTCTGGCCGGGTCCGGTCGGGACGCCCGACGGCGCACCGGTCGTCCTCGCGCTGCTGTCCGACCGGCCGTCGCCGGACGCGGAGCGCACCGACGCCCCGCTCGCGGAGGGCGCGCGCATCGTGCTCGACGCACTCGTCGCGGCGCGCGCCGGCTGACGCTGCCGGTCCGGCGGCGCCGAGATCCGACCGCACCGGCGCCCGGCCGTGTGCCGGTCACCCGCGCCGACGCCGGACCGCACCGCTAGCGTCGACACCGGACACCCACCGGAAGGATGCCGCGATGGCGCTGCTGACCTGCCACTTCTTCTCCGAGGCGCTCGAGCTGAGCACGAGCGTGACGGTCCTGATGCCCGAGGCGGCGCGCGGCCAGATCGGGATGGGCGGGTCGGACGTCGCCGGACCGCCGCCAGTGCTGTACCTGCTGCACGGGCTGTCCGACGACGAGACGATCTGGCTGCGCCGCACGTCGATCGAGCGGTACGTCGCGGAGCGCGGCATCGCCGTCGTGATGCCGCGCGTGGCGCGGTCGTTCTACACCGACGAGGCGCACGGCGGGCGGTACTGGACGTACCTGTCGGAGGAGCTGCCGCGGGTGGTGCAGCACCTGTTCCGCGTCTCGGACCGGCGCGAGGACACGTTCGTCGCGGGTCTGTCGATGGGCGGGTACGGCGCGTTCAAGTGGGCGCTGCGCCAGCCGGAGCGGTTCGCGGCGGCGGCGAGCCTGTCGGGGGCGCTCGTCGTGGGCGGTCCGCGCGCCGCGGAGCTGCACGTCCGCGTGCCGCACGTGTGGGCGGGCGCCGACCCGGCGGGCACCGACGACGACCTCCTGACGCTGCTCGACCGCGCGGACCCGGCGGCCTTGCCGGCGCTGTACGCGACGTGCGGGTCGCAGGACTTCCTGCTGGAGGCGCAGCACGTGTTCGTCGAGCACGCGACGGCCCGCGGGGTCACGGTCGACGCGCACGTCCACCCCGGCGACCACGAGTGGGGCTACTGGGACGAGCACATCCGGGACGTCCTCGACTGGCTGCCGCTGCGGCGGTCCTGACGTACGCCGACGCGTGGGCGGCGCCGGGAGGGGTCCGGAGGGTGCAGGTCCCTGCCGCGTCCGCGCGGACGCTCCTTGACGGATCGCCCGCTTCGCGTATGTTAGGCGCGCCTCACTAAGGCAGACCTCACATGCACGTCCCGGCAGCGGGACGTGCCCGCCGCAGGGGAGTTCCACGCGTGCACGAGCTGCTGTCCGCCGCCACCGCCGACGCCTACGTCGACGCGATGCGCGGCACCGTCGACCGGGTCGCGTCCCGGTTCCGCACCACCACCCAGCCCTTCTCCGGCGCGAGCCGCGAGCACCTCCAGGCGCTCGTCGACGCGGTCGACCTCGACGCCCCCGGGCGCGGCACGGCCGCCGCGATGCGCGAGGTCGACGAGCTGTTCGCGCAGCACGCCGTGTGGTTCCACGACCCCGCGTACACCGCGCACCTCAACTGCCCGGTCGCCGTCCCGGCCGTCGCCGCGGAGGCCGTCATCGCGGCGGTGAACGCGAGCGTCGACACCTACGACCAGTCGACGGTCGGCACGCTCATGGAGCGCCGCCTCGTCGCGTGGACGGCCGGCCGCATCGGCTTCCTCGCCGGCGGCGGCGTCTTCACGTCGGGCGGCACGCAGTCGAACCTCCAGGCGCTGCTGCTGGCCCGCGAGCACGCGCTCGTCACCGCGCCCGGCGTCGGCATCCGCGACCTCGTCGTCCTCGCCACCGCGTCCAGCCACTTCTCGGTGCAGAAGTCGGCGCGGCTGCTCGGCCTCGCCCCGGACGCGGTCCGGCTGGTCCCCGTCGACGAGGCCGGCCGCATGCGTCCCGACGCCCTCGCCATCGCCCTGCGGCACGTCGAGCAGGACGGCCGCCTCGCGATGGCCGTCGTCGCGACCGCCGGCACGACCGACCGCGGCTGCATCGACCCGCTCGCCGCGATCGCCGACGCGTGCGACGCCGCCGACGTGTGGCTGCACGTCGACGCCGCGTACGGGTGCGGCCTGCTGGTGAGCCGGACGCGCCGGCACCTGCTCGACGGCATCGAGCGTGCCCGCTCGGTGACGGTCGACTTCCACAAGGCGTTCTTCCAGCCGGTGTCGTCGTCCGCGCTCGTCGTGCGCCACGCCGCCGACCTGCGGCTCGTCGCGCACCACGCGGACTACCTCAACCCCGCGGGCGAGGAGGAGCCGAACCAGGTCGACGTCTCGCTGCAGACGACCCGCCGGTTCGACGCGCTCAAGCTCTGGGCGACGCTGCGCGGGCTCGGCGCGGACGGCATCGGCGACATGGTCGACGCGACCATCGACCTCGCCGCGGCCGTGCACCGGGTCGTCGACGCCGACCCGGACCTGCGCCTGCTCTCGCCCACCGACCTCTCGACGGTCATGTTCCGCTACCAGCCGGACGGCCTCGACGACGCCCGCGCCGACGCCCTCGTCGGGCAGGTGCGGCGCGTGCTGTTCGACTCCGGCCGCGCCCTCGTCGCGCGCACGACCGTCGACGGCCGCCCGTGCCTCAAGCTCACGCTGCTCAACCCCGACACGACGGTCGCGGACGTGCGCCGCGTGCTCGAGCTGGTCCGGCAGGCCGCGGCCGCGCTCGTCGAGGGCGACGACCTCGTGGGCGCCGACGCGGCGGTGGCGCGATGAGCGCGGCGCACCCGGGCGGCGCCACCGGTGACGTCGTCACACCCGACGCCCCCGTGCGCGACGTCGTCGGCGTCGGCATCGGCCCGTTCAACCTCGGCCTGGCGGCGCTCGCGGCCCCGCTCGACCTCGACACGGTCTTCCTCGACCGCGCGGACGAGTTCCGCTGGCACCCGGGGATGATGCTCGAGGACGCCACCATCCAGGTCCCGTTCCTCGCCGACCTCGTCACGATGGCCGACCCGACCAGCCCGTACTCGTTCCTCGCGTGGCTCAAGGCGACGGGCCGGCTGTACGCGTTCTACATCCGCGAGAGCTTCTACCCGCTGCGCGCGGAGTACGACGCGTACTGCCGCTGGGTCGCGGGGCAGCTGCCGTCGCTGCGGTGGGGACGCACGGTGACGGCGGTCGAGGTCGACCCGCACGACGACGACCTGTACGTCGTGCACGCGCGCCGCGCCGACGGCACCGTCGAGTCGCACCGGACGCGGCACGTGGTGCTCGGCGTCGGCACGCAGCCGGTCGTCCCGGCGGCGCTGCGCGGGCTCGACGGGCCGGTCGTCCACTCGTCCGACTACCTGCCGTACCGCGACCGGCTGCGCGCCGCCGCGTCCGTCACGGTGGTGGGCTCGGGGCAGTCGGCGGCGGAGATCTACCGCGACCTGCTGGAGACCACCGGGCCGGGCGGGCAGCGTCTGGACTGGGTGACGCGCTCACCCCGGTTCTTCCCCATGGAGTACACGAAGCTGACGCTCGAGATGACGTCGCCCGAGTACACCGACCACTTCCACGCCCTGCCCGTGGACGTCCGCGACCGCCTCACGCGCGAGCAGCGCGGCCTGTACAAGGGCATCAGCGCCGACCTCGTCGACGACATCTACGACGCCCTGTACCGGCGCAGCGCCACCGGCCCCGTGCCGACGACGCTGCTCACCGACACGGAGGTGCTCGGCGCGGCGTGGGACGGCGAGCGGTACACGCTGCGGCTTCGGCACGCCCAGCTCGGCGTCGAGCACGAGCGCACCACCGAGGCCCTCGTGCTCGCCACCGGGTACGCGGCGCAGGTGCCGGACGTCCTCCTCGGCATCGCGCACCGGCTCGCGTGGGACGAGCGCGGGCGGCTCGACGTCGCGCGCGACTACTCCGTCGACGGCGGCCGCGGGCGCGTGTTCGTGCAGAACGGCGAGGAGCACACGCACGGGCTCACCGCGCCGGACCTCGGCTTCGGCGCGTGGCGGTCGTCGGCGATCCTCGCGGCCGTGTGCGGGCGGGAGGTGTACCCGCGCGAGCAGCGGATCGCGTTCCAGGAGTTCGGCGTGCCGACGGGTGCGCACCCGGCACCGGCCGGCACGGTCGCGCCCGTCGCGCCCGTCGCGCCCGTCGCGCCCGTCGCGCCCGTCGTGGACGAGGCGGGCCGGTGACGGGCTGGCGCTCGCAGGTCACCGAGCCGCTGTCCGCGGAGGTGGTCCGGGACGAGGCGTGGAAGCGGATCGGCCCGGTCCGGCTGGACCGCGTCGTCCCGGAGCG
>JAPSIR010000371.1 GCA_031178625.1 Cellulomonas sp. | reverse complement strand
CGCGAGCACCGCGAACAGGGCGATGGAGGGCACGGTGTACAGCACACCCGTGCCGGCGAGCACGACGCCGGCGAGCCGGGGGCGCAGGTGCGCGAGCGCCGCGAGCGGCAGCGCCACGGCGAGCGCGATCAGCACCGCCTGGGCCGTCAGCGTCGCGTGCTGCTCGAGGTGGAGCAGCACGTCGCGCCCGTTGCGCTCGAGGTACGTCCACGAGAACCACGGGTTGGCGGCGACGACCGGACCGGCAGGCACGGCGCCGACGCTACTGGCCGGGTCCGACACCCGCCCCGCGCGGTGCGCCCGCACGCCCGTTCGCGGCTGTCGGAGGGCGCCAGTAGCGTCCGTCGGCGTGACGGATCACGAGCGCGGTGCGACCCTCTCCTCGCGCGCGGACGGCCCCGCCGGCTCGGGGGTCGGCCACGCCGCCATGCGCGCGGCCATCACGTTCGACGCCGTCCGCAAGGAGTACGCCGGCTCGGTGGCGGTGGACGACCTCACGCTCGCTGTACGGCCGGGGGAGATGCTCGTGCTCGTCGGGCCGTCCGGCTGCGGCAAGTCGACCACCCTGCGCATGGCGAACCGGCTCGTCGAGCCGACCGCGGGCCGCATCCTGCTCGGCGACGAGGACGTGACGCGGGCCGACCCCGTCGCGCTGCGCCGGCGGATCGGCTACGTCATCCAGGACGTGGGCCTGTTCCCGCACCGCACGGTCGCCCAGAACGTGGCCACCGTGCCGGGCCTGCTCGGCTGGGACCGCGCCCGCACGCGTCGCCGCGTCGACGAGCTGCTCGAGCTCGTCGGCCTGGCCCCCGACCGGTACGCCCGCCGCTGGCCGCACGAGCTGTCGGGCGGCGAGCGGCAGCGGGTGGGGGTGGCGCGCGCGCTCGCGGCCGACCCACCCGTCCTGCTCATGGACGAGCCGTTCGGCGCGGTCGACCCCGTGGGGCGCGCGCGCCTGCAGTCCGAGTTCCTGCGGCTCCAGCGCGAGCTCGGCACGACGGTGATGATGGTGACGCACGACGTGGACGAGGCCGTGCGCATGGCCGACCGCGTCGTCGTCCTGAGCGCGGGTGCCCACGTGGAGCAGCTCGCGCCGCCGCTCGAGGTCGTCGCCCGGCCGGCGTCGCCGGCGGTGGCCGACCTCGTGGGGCGGGGCAGGACCGCGCGCCTGCTCGCGCTCGGTCGGCTGGAGCCGGGCGACCTCGTGACCGACGCCCACGTGGCCGGGGCGTCGCCCGCACCCGACCCGGCGCCCGCGGGCGACCCGGTGCGGCTCGGCGCGGAGCTCGGCGACGTCGTCGCCGCGCTCACCCGTGCGGTGGTCGCGCCCGGCGCCGGCGCCCCCGGGACCGCCGGAGCGGCCGCGACGGCGCTCCCGGTCGTCGACGACGGCCGCGTCGTGGGCACCGTGACGGCCGAGTCGGTCGTGCGCGCGCTGCACCGCCTCACCGCCGCGGACGCCGGGGCGGCCGGTGACGCGGGACGGGGTGCGCGGCGGTGACCTCGGCCGTCATCGTCCGGTCGTCACGCCGTCACACGCCGTGGGTACAGTGCCTCTCGTGAGCGAACCCACCGCACGCCTCGCCCTCGCGACCTGCGCCGAGCTGCCGCAG
>JAPSIR010000154.1 GCA_031178625.1 Cellulomonas sp. | reverse complement strand
CTCGGCGGCGCACTCCGTGACCATCTGGTCCTCGAGCCCGAGGTAGTCGCCCGCGACGGCGGGCTGGCGCAGCGCGAGCAGCCGCAGCTCGGCGCTGACGACGCGCCAGCGGCGGTCGTCGGACATGCGCTCGAGCAGCGCGCCCGCGAACCGGCCGACGTCCGCGACGTCGAGGTCGGCGCCCGGCAGCCCCTCCGCCGAGGCGGCCGCGATGGCCTCGCGCAGCTCGGCGAGGTGCCGCGCCTGCTCGCGGCCCGCGAGCGCGAGCAGCAGCTCGTGCTTGCTGGCGAAGTTCGAGTAGAAGGCGCCGCGCGTGAAGCCGGCGCGCTCGCACACGGCCTCGATGGAGGTCGCGTCGACGCCCTCCTCCGCGAACAGCTCGAAGGCGGCGTCGAGGAGGCGCTCTCGCGTCCTCCGGCGCCGTGGCGACAGCGGCGCGTCCGTGTCGTCGCGCGCCGCGTCGAGGCCCTCGGTCGTCCGGACGGGCAGGTCCTGCTCGCTCATCGCCGCACCTCCAGTCGCGCACGAGGATGCCACGGCCCCGCCTGTCCGTGCCGATACATAGTCGTATCGCATCCAGTGCCGTATCGGATACAGTCATGTATCGGCCCCGCCCGGGCCCGGACGTCGCCGTCCTCCCTGCACCCGCCTCCTGGAGGAGCCGTGTCCTCTGCGCTGTACCGGCTGGGCCGGTCCGCGTTCCGCCGCCGCCGCGCCGTGATCGGCGCCTGGCTCACGCTGCTGGCGCTGCTCGGCGCCGCCGCCGGGCTCTTCATGACGCAGCTCGACAACGACGTGTCGATCCCCGGCACCGAGTCCCAGCGCGCGCTGGACCGGCTCGCCGCGACGTTCCCCGAGGCCGGCGGCACGACCGCGCAGGTGCTGGTCGTCGCGCCGGGCGGCGCGGACGTCGCCACGGACGAGGTCGCCGCGGCCGTGGCCGACGCGGCCGGCGCCTTCGCCGACGTCGACGGCGTGCGCACCGTGACGGACCCGTTCGACACGGAGACCCCCGGCGGTGGGCAGGTCAGCGACGACGGCGAGGCCGCCCTCCTGACGGTCTCGCTCGACGGCGGCGGCACGGCGGTCGCCGACGACGTCAAGGAGGAGCTGCGCGCCCTCGCGGCGGACCTCGACGCGGCGCTCCCCGACGGGTACGAGGCGACGATCGGCGGGCAGCTCTACGCGCAGGAGTTCCCCGGGCTGACCGTCACCGAGGCGCTCGGCGTCCTCGTCGCGTTCGTCGTGCTGCTCTTCACGCTCGGCTCGTTCGCGGCGGCCGGCATGCCGCTGGTCAACGCGCTGCTCGGCGTCGGGCTGTCCACCGTGCTCGTCTTCCTCGCGACCGCGGTCACGCCCATCACGTCGACGACGCCGCTGCTCTCCCTCATGCTCGGCCTCGCGGTCGGCATCGACTACGCGCTGTTCATCGTGTCCCGGCACCGCGAGCAGCTCGGCGCCGGCCTCGACGTCGAGGAGTCCGCCGCCCGCGCCAACGCCACGGCCGGCTCCGCCGTCATCTTCGCGGGGCTGACCGTGATGATCGCGCTCGTCGGCCTGGGCGTCGCGGGCATCCCGTTCCTCACGACGATGGGCGTCGCCGGCGCCGTCGCCGTGGGCATCGCCGTGCTCGTCTCCGTCACGCTCGTCCCCGCGCTGCTGGGTGCGGCCGGCGAGCGGCTGCGGCCGAGGCCGCGTCGACGGGGCCGCGGGCGCGCACGGGCCGCCGCGTCGTCCACGTCCGCCGCGTCCACGACCTCCGACTCCCCCGCGGGTCGCGGCGACGCGTGGGACCTGCCCGCCCACCACAACCGCTTCTTCGCCGGCTGGGTCCGGCTCGCCACCGCCAGGCCGTGGGTGACGGTCGTGCTCACGGTGGGCGGCCTCGTCGCCCTCGCCCTGCCGGCGCTGGACCTGCGGCTGGCGCTCCCCGACGCGGGCGTCCAGCCGGAGTCGTCGTCGACGCGCGTCACCTACGACCGCATCTCCGAGCACTTCGGCGCCGGCGCCAACGGCCCCCTCGTGGTCACCGGCAGCATCGTCACGAGCGACGACCCGCTCGGGCTGATGGCGGACGTCGCCGACGAGCTGCGGGCGCTGCCCGGCGTCGCCGACGTGCCCCTCGCCACGCCCAACGCGTCCATCGACACCGGCATCGTCCAGGTCGTCCCCGAGACCGGGCCGACCGACGAGGCGACCGCCGAGCTCGTCCACGCGATCCGCGGGATGCACGACGAGATCGTCGCCGAGCACGGTTTCGACCTCGCCGTCACGGGCTTCACCGCCGTCGGCATCGACGTGTCCGCCAAGCTCGGCGCCGCGCTGCTGCCGTTCGCGGTGTTCGTGGTCGGGCTGTCGCTCGTGCTGCTGACCATGGTGTTCCGCTCGGTGGCCGTGCCGGTCAAGGCGACGCTCGGCTACCTGCTGTCGGTGGCCGCCGCGTTCGGCGTCGTGACCAGCGTCTTCGAGCACGGCGTCCTCGCCGACGCCCTGCACGTCTCCCGGCTCGGCCCGGTCATCTCGTTCATGCCGATCGTCCTCATGGGCGTGCTGTTCGGCCTCGCGATGGACTACGAGGTCTTCCTCGTGTCCCGCATGCGGGAGGACTACGTGCACTCCGGCAAGGCGCGCGCGTCGATCGCCACCGGCTTCCTGGGCTCCGCGAAGGTCGTCACCGCCGCCGCGGTCATCATGGTCGCCGTCTTCTTCGCGTTCGTGCCCGAGGGCGACATCAACATCAAGCCCATCGCGCTCGGCCTGGCCGTCGGCGTCGCGGTCGACGCGTTCGTCGTCCGGATGACGCTCGTGCCCGCCGTCATGCAGCTGCTCGGCGAGCGGGCGTGGTGGATGCCGCGCTGGCTCGACCGCGCGCTGCCGTCGTTCGACGTCGAGGGCGAGGCGCTGCACCGTGAGCTCGCGCTCGCGTCGTGGCCCGGGGACGACGACGTCGTGGTGGCCGCCCGGCACCTGCGGCCCGCCGTCGCCGACGGCACGGACGAGGTCGACCTGGCCGTGCGCACGGGCGGCGTGCTCGTCGTGCGCGCCGAGGAGGCGGCGAGGGTCACCGGGCTGCTGCTCACGCTGGCCGGGCGGCTCGAGCCGCTCGCCGGCGACCTCAAGGTCGACGGGCTCGTGCTGCCCGTGCGGGCCGCGGCCGTCCGCCGCCGCGCCGGGTACGCCGACCTGCGCACCGACGGCGTCGACGGCCTCGCCGCCGCCGTCGCCGAGCGGCCCCGCGTGCTCGTCGTCGACCGCACGGACGTCGTGATCGACGCGGCGGAACGCGCCCGCGTCGCCGCGCTCCTGCGCCGCGCCCTCGACGGCGGCGTCGCCGCGCTCGTCGTCGGCGCCGTCGGGGCCCCCGGCGGCGCGCCGTCCCCCGACGACCTGCTGCCCACCGCCCACCCCGTGACCACCCTCGCGCCGCAGGACGCCGCGGCCGCCCGCGCCTGACCGGCGAGGAGGAGACCCCCATGAGCACCACCACCACCGCTCGGCGCTGGCCGGCCGTCGTCGTCGCGCTGGCGGCGCCGCTCGCCCTCGCGCTCGTGCTGCTGGCCGGCACGTGGGACCCCGCGGCCCGCCTCGACCGGGTGCAGGCCGCCGTGGTCAACGAGGACGAGCCCGTCACGCTCGACGGGCAGTACACGCCGCTCGGGCGCCAGCTCGCGGGGGCGCTCACCGAGGGCGAGGGGGCCGCCGCCACCTACGACTGGGTCGTGACCGACGACGCGGACGCCGCCGCGGGCCTCGCCGCCGGCACCTACGCCGCCGTCGTGACCATCCCGGCCGGCTTCTCCGCCGCCGCGACGTCCTTCGCGGCCCCCGACGGCACACCGCGCCAGGCGACGGTCGAGGTCACGACGCCCGAGCGCGCGACGGCCGTCGACGAGGCCGTCGCACGGGCCGTGACGGCGACGGCCACGCAGGTGCTCGGCCGGCAGCTCACCACGACGTACCTCGACAACGTGCTCGTCGGCTTCTCGACGCTGCAGGACCAGCTCGGGCAGGCGGCCGACGGCGCGACGCAGCTCGCCGACGGGGCGCGGTCGCTCGCGGACGGCAACGCGCAGCTCGCCGACGGCGCGGGCGAGCTCGCGGGCGGCACCGCCGACCTCGCGGCCGGCGTGGACGAGCTCGGCGGCGGGGCGCGGCAGCTCGCCGACGGGTCCGGCACGCTCGCCGGGGGCGCGCGGCAGGTCGCCGACGGCGCGGGTGCGTCCGCGGCCGGCGCCCGGCAGCTCGCCGACGGGCTCGGGCAGCTCGCGCGGGGCACCGCCGAGCAGCCCGGCGGCACGGGGGCGCTCGCCGCGGGCGGCGCCCAGCTCGCGCAGGGCGCCGCCGCCTTCCGCGACGCGCTCGCGCCCGGCCTCGGCCAGGTCGCCACCCAGCTCGACGGCGTCGCCGCGACCGGCCGGCAGACCGCGGCGAGGTCCGGCGACGCGCAGCAGGCGGTCGCCGCCGCCGTGGCCGCCGAGGGCTGCACGCCCGAGTCGTCCGACGCCACGTGCGGCGCGCTCCTGGCCGCCCAGCAGCAGCTCGCCGTGCAGGCCGGGACGCTCACCGGGATCGCGGACGGCGCCGACCAGCTCGCCGCCCAGCTGCGCCCCGGCGCCGGCGCGGCCCCGACGGCCGTGGACCGGCTCGTCGCCGGCGCCGGTGAGGTCGCCGCGGGCGCCCAGGGCGTCGCCGCGGGCACCGCGTCCGTCGACGCCGGGGTGCAGCAGCTGAGCACCGGCGCCACCCAGCTCGCCGACGGGCTCGGCGCGCTCGCCGGCGGAGCGCGCGACCTGTCCGGCGGCGCCGCGGACCTGGCCACCGGGACGCGCACGCTCGCGTCGGGCGTCGGCGCCCTCGGGTCCGGCGCCGACCAGGTCGCGGCCGGCACGGCGCAGCTCGCCGACGGCGCCCGCGCCGCGACCGACGGCGCGACGCAGCTCGCCGACGGCACCGCCGAGATCGGCACCGGCCTCGGCGACGCCGTCGAGCAGCTGCCGGTGACGCCGGAGGACGAGCGCGCCGCGCTCGCCGACGTCGTCGCGACGCCGGTCGCCGCACCGCCGACGTCCGTCGCCGGACCGCTCGGGCCGGTGTCCGCGCTGACGGCCGTGGCGCTGTGGGTGGGGGCGCTCGCCCTCTTCCTCGCGTTCCCGCCGCTGCCGCGCCGGGTGGCCGGGTCGACGCGCTCGGCGCTCGGCACCGTGCTCGGCGCGCTCGCGCTGCCCGCCGCGCTCGCTGCCGTGCAGGGGGTCGTCGTCGGGGCGGTCGTCGGCGGCGTCACCGAGCAGGGCGCCGGGCGCACCCTCGGGCTCGCGGCCGTGGGGCTGCTCGCGGGCGTCGCGCTCGCGGCGTTCCACCAGGCCGTCGCGGCGTGGACCGGCGCGGCGGGCCGCGTGGTCGCCGTCCTGGCGGCGTTCGTCCTCCTGGTCGCCGGCCTCGCCGCCACCGTCCCGGACTGGGTCGGCAGCACCGTGGGGTGGCTGCCGCTCGCGCCCGTGGCGGACGCCGTGGGCGGGGTCGTCGGGGACGGCGCGTCGACCGCCGGCGCGCTCGTGGCACTCGTCGTGTGGGGCGCCGCGTCGCTGGCCGCCAGCGCGGGCGCGGTCGTCCGCACGCGCGCCGCGTACGGCCGCCGGGCGATGGCCGCGCTGGCCTGACCGCCGGCCGACCGACCGCGCGGCCGCCCCCGGCTCGCTCGACCGCTCCCCTCCCGTCACCCTCCGGCTCCACCCGGTGAACCGGCCGTCGTGCAGCACCACGTGCCCGGATGGCTGCACGACGACCGGTTCGACGCGCGACGGGTGGCGCCGAACCGGTCGTCGTACAGGACCGGTCGTCGTACAGGACCAGTCGGTCCCGCCGGTGCGGGCCGGCCGGTCGACGTCGTCGGCTCGGGTCGTGCGTCAGGCCGTCCGGGACGCCGTGCTGGCGACCGGCCGGGCAGCCGTGCGCGCCGGCGCCGCGCGCCACGTGAGGACGGCGGCGGCGGCCGACACCGGCACCCAGATCAGCCGCTCGGGCAGCGACGGGGACGCCAGGTTCACCGCGCAGCCCACCACGAGCAGCGCGGTCGTCCCGCGCAGCACCGCGCGCCGCAACCGTGGTCCGCCCGCGCCGGTCGCCACGGCGGCGAGTGCCCCGTACAGCGGGACCATCACCGCGCTCGTCACACGCAGCTCGTCGGGCAGCACCCCCGGGTGGCCGCCGCCGTAGGCCACCACCCCCCACGGCGCGCCCGCGGCCACCGCCAGCTGGAAGCCCGCCACACCGGTCAGCAGCACCGCGGCGGCGCGTCCTGCGCGCCGGCCCGGCTCGGTTGTCGTCGTCATGGGCGTCAGCGAACCATATCTGTCAGATATAGTCGAGGTGTGACCCGCCGAGCACAGACCGACGTCGCCGTCCTCGGCGCCCTCACGACCGCCCCCATGACCGGCTACGCCGTCCGCGCCGCGATCGTCGAGACGCTCGGGCACTTCTGGAGCGAGAGCTTCGGGCAGATCTACCCGGCACTCGCCCGGCTCACCGCCGACGGGCTCGTCACCAAGGACGACGACGGCCGGTTCACGATCACGCCCGCGGGACGCACCCGACTGCGCGCGCGCCTCGCGGAGCCGTACGACGTCGGCCCGCCGCGCAACCCGCTCCTGCTGCGGCTCTTCTTCGGCCGGACGCTCGGCCCGGACGCGTGCCGCGCGCTCCTGCACGACGCGGGCGCCCGGGCGACGGCCCAGCTGGCGGCGCTCGCGGCCGTGCGCGCCGAGGTCGCCGCCGAGCCGCCGTCGCCGGACCACCCGTACGGCCTCATCACGCTCGACTACGGCGAGCGCATGGCGCGCGCCCACCTGGAGTGGGTGGAGGCGTCGCTCGCCGCCCTCCCACCCGGCCGCTGACCGCCGCGACCCGGCGGTCGCGCAGCGTCACCTCGCGCAGACGCTGCAGGACGGCGGGGTCGGCGGGTGCGGTGGTCGTGGGGCACCGGTGGGAGCGGGCGACGTCAGCGGGTGCGGGTCGCCGCGCGGTGCTCCACCGCGACGACGGCGAGGGCCAGCAGGCCCGGCACCAGCACCGCGAGCGGCGCGAGCATCCAGACGATGACGCCGCACAGCCCCAGCGCGACGACGAGCAGCCCGGACCCGACGAGGTCGTCGCCGGCGCGGGCCCCGGCGTCCCGCATCACCTGCCGCCACGACGCACCGCGCCGCCACCCGCCGGCGGCGCGCAGCAGCACCACGGCGAGCATCGCGGCCACCGCGAGCGACAGCACGACCACGCCGGTGCCGCCCGGCAGCAGCCCGGTGCCCGCCACGGCGGTGTTGAACCACAGCAGGACGAGCAGCGCCAGCGACGCGAGCGCGTACGGCCACACCCCCCGCAGGGCCGCGACGAACTCGTGCCACAGGTCGACGACGCGGTCGGTCTCGCCCGTGAGGTGCCGGCGGACGTGGGCGGCGCCGGCGGCCAGCGCGGGCAGCACCGTGACGACCGGCAGGCTCAGCACGGACACGCCGAGCCCCACGACCAGCACCTCGCTGAGCAGCCCGAACCGCCCGCCG
>JAPSIR010000370.1 GCA_031178625.1 Cellulomonas sp. | reverse complement strand
GGCGAGAGGGCGCGCACGGGGATCGGCGCGTCCGTCTCGACGAGAAGCTCGACGGTCCGCTCGAGGCGCGGCAGCGCCGACGTGAAGTTGCGGTGCGGGGGCGGGTCGAACCGGGCGAGCCGGGGCGTGACCGCGACGACGCGCGGCAGGTCGAGGCGGGGGCGGCGGCGCCGTTCGGGGGTGCCGGGATCGCTGGTCATGACGTACCTCCGGGGACGAGCACGGTCAGACGGGCACGAGCTGCAGGTCGTCGAACGCGACCGGGCGGTCGTCGTCCGTCGTCGTGCGCAGGTGCACGGCGACGACGCGGGTCACGTCGAGCCGGCTGCGGCGCCCGATGCACGACGGCCGGAACCGCAGCGTCGACAGCATCGTCTTCGACTGCCTCGGCCGCTCGAAGGGTCGGGGCACGCCGCCGACCGACGCGGACCCGATCCACGCGACCGTGCCCCGCGCGTCCTCGAGGCCGAGGTCGAACGTGACGCCGTCCTTCGCGAGGCCGCCGTCGACGACCTCGGCGACGCGCACCCACACCTCGCTGGACGTGAGGTCCGCGGTGCCGATCTCCGACCGGAAGTCGCCGCCGCCGCGCTCGCGCGAGCGCAGCACCATGCCGACCGTGAGGCCGAAGAAGCTGCCGTTGAACGCCCCGGGGACCTGGTCGAAGGGGAACTCGTCGGCGACCGCGCCGCCGGTCGCGGACGTCGGCAGGCCGAACGAGTTGGTGCCGATGCCGTTGCCGTCGTCGTGGTGGTCGACCGTGTCCGCCTTCTCGACGCGGTGGGCCAGGTCGACGGCGTGCACGGGCACCCCGACCGGCTTCACGGTCCCCAGCAGGTACGCCGCCGAGCCGTCGCCGAGCAGCACGCCGCGGAACAGGGCGCTGCCGTACACGTCGAGCACGCGCTCGTGCGTGCCGCGCGAGAACACCGGTGTGACACCGTCGTCGGCCGCCCACTGCCGGTTGAAGAAGTTGTGGTTCGTGCTGTGCACGTAGACCTGCGAGGAGAACGGGCCGGGCTCGGACACGTCGTAGAACTGGGCGCCGTTGTTGTCGACGACGTCGCCGTCGGACGCGGGCAGGATCGTCGAGAACGCGTAGCCGGCCGGGGCGACGGTCGACATGCCGAACCAGTACCGGAAGTTCGTGGGCGCCAGCGCCAGCACGGCACGGACGGTCACGCCGATCGCGCCCATGACGGCGGGCACCATCACCACCGCGTCGCCGCCGCGGGAGTGGCCCATCAGGCCGACGCGGGAGAGGTCCAGGCGCCCGTGGAACGTGCTCCCGGGCGTCGCGTCGAGCGTCTGCAGGTGGCGGATCGTGTCGATGACCAGGTCCGCACGGTCCTCGATGTTCTGCACGCCGCCGCCCGGGCCGTTGAGCGCGTTGCAGTCGACGGACACGGCGACCATGCCCGCCTTCGCGAGGCTCGACTGGAAGTAGTCGTACCCGAGGTAGCTGGGGTCGGCCGGCGAGTGGTTGCCGTGCGCCATGACGACGACCGGGACCGGGCCCTGCTCCGCGAGCCGTCGGTGGAACGGCTGGTCGACGCCGTCGTCCTCGGCCGGGTAGTGGATGCTGCCGCGCACGGGGCCGTCCGCGTACTCGGT
>JAPSIR010000153.1 GCA_031178625.1 Cellulomonas sp. | reverse complement strand
ATCCGCGAGTGGGCCAAGGAGAACGGCTACCAGGTCTCCGAGCGCGGCCGCATCTCGGCGGAGGTCAAGCAGGCTTACGACGCCGCGCCGTGCGCCCCGCCCGCCGCGCCGCGGGCCCGCCCCCGTGGCGGTGCCGGGCCCTCGGCCGTCCCGGTGCGCCGCGGCGGACGGCGCACCGGGACGGGTCAGGAGGCGCGGTCGACCGTGAGGTCGCGCGCGGCGGCGTACTGCGCCCGCACGTGCGGCTCCGCCGGGGCGCTGACGACCTCGGCGTCGGAGGCGGCCGACCACGACGGTGCGGCGGCCGCGCCGGACAGCACCCACGCCGCCTGGCGTGCGGCACCGTCGGCGACGTACTCGCCGGGCGTGGGGACGTGCACGTCGAGGCCGAACACCGTCGGCGCGAGCCGGCGGACCGCCTCGGACTGCGCGCCGCCGCCGATGAGGAACAGCCGCTCGACGGGCACGCCGACGTCGCGCAGCGCGTCGATGCCGTCGGCGAGGGAGCAGAGCATGCCCTCGACGGCCGCACGGGCGAGGTGCGCGGGCGTGGTGTTGCCCAGGCGCATGCCGTGCAGCGCACCCGTGGCGTCGGGCTTGTTCGGCGTGCGCTCGCCCTCGAGGTAGGGGACGTGCACGAGGCCGTCCGCGCCGGCGGGGGCGGAGAGCGCGAGCTCCGAGAGCCCGGCGTGGTCGACGCCGAGGATGCGCCGTGCGGCGTCGAGCACCCGCGAGGCGTTGAGGGTGCAGGCCAGCGGCAGGTAGGCGCCGGTGGCGTCCGCGAAGCCCGTGACGAGCCCCGAGCCGTCCGCCGTCGGCGCCGTCGCGACGGCCGACACGACCCCGGACGTGCCGATGGACACCGCCACGTCGCCGGGCTGCAGCCCGAGCGCGAGCGCGGCGCCCGCGTTGTCGCCGGCGCCCGGGCCGAGCAGGGCGCCGCTCGCGAGCGTCGGGCCGGTCTGGCGGGGGCCGAGGACGCGCGGCAGGCGCGGCGTGGCGCCGAACGCCCGCTCCAGCAGGTCGAGGCGGTAGTCCTCGGTGAACGGGGACCAGTAGCCCGTGCCGGACGCGTCGGACCGGTCGGTGACGAGGCCGTCCCAGCCGACGGCGGCGAGCCCGCCGGCGAGCTTCCAGCTCAGCCAGTCGTGGGGGAGCGCGACGGCCGCGACGCGCGCGGCGTTCTGCGGCTCCGCGTCGCGCAGCCAGCGCAGCTTCGTCACCGTGAGGGACGCGACCGGGACGGAGCCGATCGCGGACGCCCACGCCTGCGCACCCGCGGCGACGTCGCCGTCGCCCAGCTCGGTGACGAGGTCCCGCGCCGCGCCGGCCGAGCGCGTGTCGTTCCACAGCAGCGCGTCGCGGACGACCTCGCCGTCCGCGTCGAGCGCGACCATGCCGTGCTGCTGCCCGCCGACGGCCACCGCGGCGACGTCGTCGAGGCCGCCGGCCTGCGCCACCGCCTCCTGCAGCGCGTCCCACCAGGCCGCGGGTGCGACCTCCGTGCCGTCGGGGTGCGACGCGCGGCCCTGCCGCACGAGCGCGCCGGTCTCCGCGTCGCGCACCACCACCTTGCACGACTGCGTGGACGAGTCCACACCTGCCACGAGCGTCATCGCCTGTGCTCCTTCAGCGAGCTGGCCCGCGGGCGTCGGCCGCGGGTGGGGTGTCCGGGCGGGGGGAGGGGCCGTGCTGCGTCGCCCGGACGGGGCGCAGGGGCCGGGACGGCGGACGCCCGCCGGGCGCCCCGGTTCTCACCAGGGCGTCCCGGCGGGCGCGCCGGACGTGCGGTCGGGTCAGCCGCGCGCGCCGAGCGCGTGCTCGAGCGCGAGCTGGTTGAGGCGCACGAAGCCGAAGCCGTGCGCGCCCACCTCGTCGGCGTCGAAGTCCTCGAACGCGGAGCGGTCGTTGAGCAGGTCGGCGATCGACTCGCCCTCGGCGAGCGTGGGCTCGGCGAGCGAGAGGACGCCGGCGGCCTCGAGGGCCTCCTGGACCTCGGGGTCGGCGCGGAACGCCTGCGCCCGCTCCTTGAGCAGGATGTACGTCGACATGTTCGCCGCCGCGGAGTCCCACACACCCTGGAAGTCCTCGGTGCGCGAGGGCTTGTAGTCGAAGTGGATCGGGCCCTCGTAGCGCGGGCCGCCGCTCGGGAAGCCGTTCTCGAGGAGGTCGACCGTGGCGAACGCCGAGAACAGGTCGCCGTGGCCGAAGACGAGGTCCTGGTCGTACTTGATGGACCGCTGGCCGTTGAGGTCGATGTGGAAGAGCTTGCCCTGCCACAGCGCCTGCGCGATGCCGGTGGTGAAGTTCAGGCCGGCCATCTGCTCGTGCCCGACCTCGGGGTTGAGGCCGACGATGTCGCCGTTCTCAAGCGTCTGGATCAGCGCGATCGCGTGGCCGATCGTCGGCAGGAGGATGTCGCCGCGGGGCTCGTTGGGCTTGGGCTCGAGCGCGATGCGCAGGCCGTAGCCCTTCTCCTTGATGTACGCCGCGACGGTGTCGATGCCCTCGGCGTAGCGGTCGTGCGCGGCCTTGAGGTCCTTGGCCGAGTCGTACTCGGCGCCCTCGCGGCCGCCCCACATGACGAACGTGTCGGCGCCGAGGTCGGCCGCGAGGTCGACGTTGCGCAGGACCTTGCGCAGGCCGAAGCGGCGCACGCGGCGGTCGTTCGACGTGAACGCGCCGTCCTTGAACACCGGGTGGCTGAACGTGTTGGTCGTGACCATCTCGACCGTGATGCCGGTCTCGGCCAGGGCGCCCTTGAAGCGCTCGAGGATCTTGTCGCGCTCCGCGTCGGACGAGCCGAACGGGACGACGTCGTCGTCGTGGAAGGTCACGTGCGCGGCGCCGAGCTCGGCGAGCTTGTGGACCGACTCGACCGGGTCCAGCCACGGCCGCGTGTTCGAGCCGAACTGGTCCTGGGCGTTCCATCCGACGGTCCAGAGACCGAACGAGAACCTGTCTTCCGGGGTGGGCTTGCGAACCATGGCACATCTCCACGTCGAGCGGGCGGGGCGCCGGGCAGGTCGCCCGGCGGATTTGTTCTCGGCATGAATTTATCCACGGATCTCGGCTAGGGTCAACCCATGGCCGCGGCACCCGACGACGCCGACGCCGGCCCCCGCACGCGCAACGGCCGCGCCGCCGAGCGTGTCCCGGACCCCGCCCGCGCCCGCCGGCAGGAGCACCTGCGCGAGCACAACCTGTCGGCCGCGCTCGGATGCGTCGTCGACGCCACCGCACCCCCGTCCCGCGCGCAGATCGCCGCCGCGACCGGGCTGGCGCGCGGCACCGTGACGGGGCTCGTGGACGTCCTCATCGACGCCGGCCTGGTGCGCGAGCTCGACCCGGTCGCGGCGCCGCGCGCCGGGCGCCCCGCCGTCCCGCTCGTCCCCGTGCCCGGGCGCATCGCCGGCGTGGGCATGGAGGTCAACGTCGACTACCTCGGCGTCCGCGCCGTCGACCTCGCGGGCGGCGTCGTCGTCGAGCGCGTCGAGCAGGACGACCTGCGCGGGGCCGACGCGGGCGACGTGCTCGACCGGCTGTCGGCGCTCGCGGGGCCCGTGCTGGCGGGGCTGCAGGCCGACGGCGTGCGGGTCGCCGGCACCGCCCTCGCCCTGCCCGGGCTCGTCGACCGCGTCACCGGACCGCTGCGCGTCGCGCCGAACCTCGGCTGGCGGGACGTCGACGTCGTCGCCCGGCTCGCCGCCGACCCCGTGCTGGCCGCGTTCCCGCCGCGCCTGGCCAACGAGGCCAACCTCGCCGCCCGCGCCGAGGCGCACACCCGCCGCGGCGCCGGCGCGCCGTCGTTCCTGTACGTGTCCGGCGAGGTCGGCGTCGGCGGCGCGCTCGTGCTGGACGGCGAGATCTTCCTCGGCCGGCACGGGTGGAGCGGCGAGATCGGCCACGTCGTCGTGGACGGGTCCGCGCCCGAGGGCCCGGCCACCCTCGAGCGGCTCGCCGGGCAGGACGCCATCGCCGCCGCGGCTGGCCTGCCCGCGGGCACCCGGTTCGCGGACCTCCTCGCCGCGGTCGACGCCGAGGACCCCGCGGCCGTCGCGGCCGTGCACGACGCCGCCCGCTGGCTCGGCCTCGCGCTCGCGACCGTCGCGAACGTCGTCGACGTCGGCGCCGTCGTGCTGGGCGGCACGTTCGGGCAGCTGTACCCCCACGTCGAGGGCGCCGTGCGGGACGCCCTCGACGCGCACGTGATCTTCGCGCCGTGGTCCGCGCTCGAGGTCTCCCGCGCCCGCGCCGGCGCGTACCCGGCGATGACGGGCGGTGCGCTCGCGGTGCTCCGCCAGGTCGTCGCCGAGCCGTCGCTGTGGCTCACCCCGTCCTGACCCACCGGCCTCGCCCTCGCCGCACCCGCCGAGCTCGCCGGCCCGGTGGCGAGGTCGCCGGCCCGGACCGCCGACCCGGGCGTCGAGCAGGCGACCTCGCGGCCGGGGGCCGAGCGGGCGTGCGTCGTGGCGGGGGCGTCCGGGGGCGCCGCCGCGCCGGCATCCGTAGGGTCTGCCCCGTGGACGACCTGACGACGCTGCCCGAGCCCGCGACCGACGCCGAGACCCTCGCGCACGGCACCGTCCCCCTGTGGGTCGGCACCTACCCGCACGCGGGCATCGGCACGCCGGCGGGGCTCGGCGAGGGCGTCTGGTGCGTCGACCTCGACCCGGCCACGGGCCTGCTCGACCGGCCGCGGCTCGTCGTCGAGGCGCCCGCGCCGTCGTTCGTGGCCGCCCACCCGTCGGGCCGGGTCGTGTACGCGGTGGCGGAGGACGACCCGGGCACGGTGACGGCGTTCGCGGTCGGCGACGACGGCGGGCTGACGGCCGCCACGACGGTCCCGGTCGGCGGCGCGCACCCCTGTCACCTGCTCGTCGTGGAGGACGCGCTGTACGCCGCCTCCTACTCCGACGGCGTGCTCGCGGTGCTGCCGCTCGCGCCCGACGGCACGTTCGCCCCGGAGGTGGTCGCGGCCGGTGCGCCCGCGCAGACGTTCGGCCACGCGGGGTCCGGCCCGGTGACGGACCGGCAGGAGGGGTCGCACGCGCACTTCGTCGCGCTGACCCCGGACGGGCGGCACGTGCTCGTGTCCGACCTCGGCACGGACGAGCTGCGCCGGTACGCGCGCGCCGCCGACGGCACGCTCACCGCCGACGGCGTCGCCGCGACCCTCCCGCCCGGGACCGGCCCGCGCCACGTGGCGTTCGCGCCCGACGCGCGGCACCTGTACGTCGTCGGCGAGCTCGACGCGGCGGTGCACGTGCTCGCGTGGGACGCCGCGTCGGCGTCGGGCACCCCGGTCGGCTCGGTGCCCGCGGTCGCACCCGGGCTCGCGGGCGACGCGACGCCCTCGCCCTCGCACGTGCTGCTCGAGGGTGACCGCCTGGTGCTCGGCGTGCGCGGCGTCGACGTCGTGACGACCTACCCGGTCGCCGCCGACGGGAGCCTCGGGGCGCCGGCGTCCGCGCCCCTCGGCGGCCGCACGCCGCGGCACCTCGACGTCGTCGCCGACTGGACCGTCGTCGCGCTCCAGGAGTCGCACGCGGTCGTGGTCCTCGACCACGACGGCACGGAGGTCGGCCGCGCCGGGATCCCGTCGCCGGCGTGCGTGGTGCGCGTCCGCTGACCCTCACGCCCGCACGCCGCGGGACCGCGGACGCGGCCGGACGTCGGTCCGGTTCGTCCTTCGTGACGGAATCGTGACGATCCGTCGCTGACAGACCGGTAAGTAACTGTGGTCCACTGCTGGGGTCGCAGGGCGACGTGACCGCGCATCGTGGCGCGGCCGCGGACGCCGCCGTGCGGCGCGGCCGGGCGGGGGGTCCGGTCGTCCTCGGCCGTCACGAAGGAGTGACCGGTGGACCTGCCGTCGTCCCGTCCCGCCCGCACATCTGCCCGGGCACGCACCCGGACACCCGTTGGCCGGCGCACCGGTCCGCCGGGGCGTGGGGCCCCGCCGGCGCGCGTGACCGCCGCCGCGTCCGCCCTCGCACTGGTCGCCCCGCTCGCGCTGGTGGCCGCCGCGTGGCCGGCCGCCGCCGCGGCCACCACCGACCTGGCGCGCGTGGGCTCCGCCACGGCGGACCGCGCGCAGGACGACGTCGACGGGCGGTTCCCGGCCGACCTCGCGGTGGACGGCGACCCGGCCACGCGCTGGGCGAGCGGCAACGGGCCGGACGAGGACGTGGAGTTCACCGCCGCGCTCGCGGTCGACCTCGGCACCACCGCCGCGGTCGAGCGGGTGCAGCTCGTGTGGGAGGCCGCGTTCGCGGCCCGGTACGAGGTGCAGGTGGCGACGGGCGACCCCGCCGACCCGGCCGCGTGGACGACCGTGCACACGCAGGACGCGGGTGACGGCGGCACGGACGACGTCGTGCTGGCCGAGCCGGTCGACGCGCGGCACGTGCGCGTGCAGATGCTGGAGCGCACGTCGTTCGACTGGGACCCGGCGCGTCCGCACTGGTACGGCTACTCGCTGTTCGCGCTGGAGGTGCACGGCACGCCCGCGCAGACCGTCGCGGCGCTCGGACGCACGGCCGTCACGGTGCCTGCGGGCGGCACGGCGAGCGTCCCGGTGCTGCTCAACGCGCCCGCGGCGGACGAGGTGTCCGTCCGCGTGCGGTCGACCGGCGGCACGGCCACGGCGGGCAGCGACTACACGGCCGTCGACGAGCGCGTGACGTTCGCGCCCGGTGAGACGAGCGCGGCGGTGGACGTCGGGACGCTCGACCGCGGCCCGCTCGCGCCCGTGCGTACCGTGGAGCTGACGCTCGACGAGCCGTCCGACGGCCTCGTCCTCGGCGGCCGCACGGCCGCCACCGTGACGATCACGCCGCACGGCAGCCTGCCGGACGTCGGCGCGACGACGGTCCTCGAGGACTTCACCGGCGGTGTGCCGGGCGCGTACCTCGCGTGGGGCAGCCGCCCGGAGGTGACGCCCACCCTGGCCACGGCCGCCGGCGCCCGCGACGGCGCGGCCGACGACGACGTGCTCGTGGCGACGGTCGGCGGCGACCCCGGCGCCGGCGACTGGTTCGGGTTCACGCACGACCTGCAGGCCACGGACTGGTCCGCCCACGACGGCTTCACGTTCTGGTTCCTCGGCACGGGTTCCGGCGGGACCCTGCGCTACGAGCTCAAGAGCAGCGGGCAGCTGTTCGAGACCTCCGTCGTCGACGACGCCGACGGCTGGCGCCGCGTGTCGGTGCCGTTCGCGTCGCTGCGGCTCAAGGGCGACCCGGCGTCCGACGCGCGCTTCGACCCCACCGGTGCGACCGGCTGGGCGATCACGCTCACCGACCTCGGGGCGGGGGAGTGGCGGTTCGACGACCTCGCGCTCTACGACCGGCTGACGATCCTCGAGGACGTCGAGGGCGACGTCCCGATCGCCGAGCCGGGCAGCCAGGTGGGCCTGTTCACGTGGGGCTCGGACGGCGCGCAGGTGTCGCTCGAGGTGCAGGAGCAGGACCGCGACGGCGCACCCGCCGGCAACCACGTCCTCGGCGGGGAGTACCTCATCCCCGGCGGCGGCTGGGGCGGCTTCTCGCAGAACCTCGCCGCGC
>JAPSIR010000152.1 GCA_031178625.1 Cellulomonas sp. | reverse complement strand
ACCCGCGCGTCACCGCGTCGCGCCGGCTGCGCATGTACGCGCACGGCATCGGCGCGCTGCGGGGCGGGCCGGAGATCACGCGGCAGTCGCAGGTGTACGACCTGCTCGCCGGCTGGGGCGTGCCGGTGTCGCCGCACACGCGCGTGCTCGACGCCGTCGCGGACGTCCAGGCCTTCGTCTCCCACCACGGCGAGCACCGGCACGACGTCGAGCACGAGATCGACGGGATCGTCGTCAAGGTCGACGAGCGGTCGTCGCAGCGCCGCCTCGGCGCGACCAGCCGCGCGCCGCGCTGGGCGATCGCCTACAAGTACCCGCCGGAGGAGGTGAACACCCGCCTGCTGGCGATCGAGGTCGGCATCGGCCGCACGGGGCGGGCGACGCCGTTCGGCGTCATGGAGCCCGTGGTGGTGTCGGGGTCGACGGTGCGGCAGGCGACGCTGCACAACCAGGAGGTCGTGGCCGCCAAGGGTGTGCGGGTCGGTGACATGGTCGTGCTGCGCAAGGCCGGCGACGTCATCCCGGAGATCGTCGGTCCTGCGCCCGCCGCGCCGGACGACGACGTCGAGCGCGTGACGTGGCACATGCCGACGGACTGCCCCGAGTGCGGCACGCCCCTGCGGCCGATGCGCGAGGGCGACATCGACCTGCGCTGCCCGAACGCGCGCTCGTGCCCGGCGCAGGTGCGCGGGCGGGTCGAGCACATCGGCTCCCGCGGCGGTCTCGACGTGGAGGCGCTCGGCGAGGTGACGGCCGCTGCGCTCACCCAGCCCGAGGTGCCCGCCGACCCGCCCGTGCCCAACGAGGCGTACCTCTTCGACCTCGTCGGCTACGCCCGGGACGCCCCCGCGGACGAGGTCGCGCGCGTGCGGGAGCGCAGCACCGCGCTGCTCGCGCAGGTCGAGGTGGTCGTGCGCGACCCCGAGACGGGCCTGCCCCGCGAGGACGAGGACGGGCGCGTGCGCCGCCGCGCGCCGTTCCGCCGCACGCTCAAGCACACGAAGGCCGCGCAGGCGGCCGCGGCCGCCGAAGGACGCACGCTGCCGGACTGGGAGCCGTCGGAGTCCGCGCGCACCCTGCTCGACCAGCTCGACGCCGCGAAGACCAAGGACCTGTGGCGCGTGCTCGTGTCGCTGTCGATCCGCAACGTCGGGCCGACGGCCGCCCGGGCGCTGGCCACCCGGTTCGGCTCGATGGAGGCGTTGCGCGCGGTCGTCGAGGGCGACCCCGCGCAGGCCGTCACCGACCTGTCGCAGGTGGAGGGCATCGGGCCCGTCATCGCGGAGTCGCTCGTGCAGTGGTTCACCGGCCCGGAGGGGGACTGGCACCGCGAGGTCGTCGACCGGTGGGCGGCCGCCGGGGTGCGGATGCGCGACGAGCGCGACGAGTCGATGACGCCGACGCTGGAAGGGCTCACGGTCGTCGTCACGGGCTCGCTCGAGGGGTTCAGCCGCGACGGCGCCAAGGAGGCGATCATCGCGCGCGGCGGCAAGGCGTCGGGCTCCGTCTCCAAGAAGACGGACTACGTCGTCGTGGGGGAGAACGCCGGCACCAAGGAGGCGAAGGCGCTCGAGCTGGGCCTGCGCATCCTCGACGAGGCCGGGTTCGTCGCGCTGCTCGCCGACGGACCCGCCGCTGTCGGCGACGCCCCCGAGGAGGCGGAGGGCGAGGCGCCGGACCCGGACGCCGGTGACGCACCCGACGCGTGACCGGGCGGGCGGCGCTCGGCCGTGCGGGTGACGTCCGGCGTCCGGGGGCTGGGCGGATCGTCCGAACTACCCGGTCGTCGGTAACCTCCCGGACCATGACGGTTCCCGGTGGCGGCTTCGAGACGGAGGCCCTCGTGGCCCGCATCGAGCAGCAGGTGGCCCAGGCCCAGGAGACGGCCCGCCGCGCCGAGCAGGTGCGCGACCGGTTCGAGCAGGTGCGCGGCCAGGCCGCGTCGCCGCGCGGGGAGGTCCGCGTGACCGTCGAGACCACGGGCCGGATCACCGCGCTGGACCTGCACGAGGACGCCCTGCGCCTCGACCCGCGCGACCTGTCCGCGCTGATCCTCGAGACCGTCGGCGCCGCGCAGCGGCAGGCCGCGACGGAGTCGATCGCCCTCGTGGAGGGGACGTTCGGGGCGGAGTCCGGGGTGGCGACGAACCTGCGCGCCGAGCTGGCCCGCATGACGCCGCCGGAGGACCCGCGCACGCAGCGCGACGAGATCCGGTGGACGTGACGCCCGCCCGCCGCACGAGGCCGCACGCGACACCGCAGCCGACGCCGCGCCCGACGCACCGAGGGGGAGCATGAGCCAGGACCGGATCGTCCTCGACAGCGACGTCGTCACCGCGCACGTCGGCCGCGTGCGGTCGGTGTCCGCGGACATCGCCACCGCGCACTCCGCGGCCGCCGGCCTGAACCTCGGCGGCGGCGCGTTCGGCATCCTCTGCGCCGTCCTCGTGCCGCCCGCGGTCGCCGTCTCGCAGGCGGCGCTCGACGCGATCCAGGAGGCGCGGGACCTCGTCGACCGCAGCGCCGACCAGATCGCCGCGGTCGTCGCCGACTTCGCGGCGCTGGAGGAGCAGATCCGCGCGGAGCTGGAGCCGATCTCCGCCGCGGTGCAGGCGGTGCCGGACCGGTGACCGTGAACCCGTTGGTCGCCCCGGTCGTCGACACGACGACGCCGTTCCAGGGGGCGTTCCTGCTGGAGTCGGGTGAGGCGCTGGTCTCGGCGATCCAGAACGAGTCGTGGCTCGAGGGCGGCATGGCCGCGTTCTCGCTGGCGCTGGACACGGTCGCGACGGCGATGGACCCGTTGGGTTCGTTGATCGCGGCCGGCCTCGGCTGGGTGATGGAGCACCTCCAGCCGCTCAAGGGCTGGTTGGACGACCTCACGGGTGACGCCGACGAGGTGGCGTCGTTCGCGGCGACGTGGGGGAACGTCTCGACCTCGCTGGCAGGGTCCGCCGCGGAGCTGCGGCGGGTGCTGTCGGACCTGGACGCGTGCGACGGGGCGACGATCGAGGCGTACCGACGGTTCCAGCAGGACGCGGCGGACCACGTCGCGGCGGCGGGGGACTGGGCGTCGGCGATGTCGACGGGCATGCAGGTCGCCTCGGTGATCGTGCAGATCGTGCACGACCTGGTGCGTGATGCGATCGCTCAGGTCGTGGGGTCGGTGATCTCGTACGCGGCGGAGCTGGCGCTGACGCTGGGTGCCGCGGCGCCGTACGTGGCGGCGCAGGCGGCGTCGAAGGTGGCGTCGCTGTCCGCGCGGCTCATGACGACGATGACGCGGCTGGTGCGCTCGATCGGGTCGCTGCGGGGGATCGTCGACGAGCTGGGCACGCTGTTCCGCCGGTTCGGCGATCTCGTCGGCCCGCTGCTGCGCACGCTGCGGAACCTGGACCTGCCCGGCTTCGGCCGGTCCGGGACGGACGCGCCGAGCACGCCGCGGCCCCCGGACGGCACGCCCCCGCGGACTCCGGGCGACGGCACGCCTCCCGCAGGGCCCGCCGGCGGCGGGGTGCCCGGAGGTGGTGCACCGGGAGGCGGCGGTCCCGGCGGCGGTGGCACGCCCGGCGGTGGTGGTGCGCCTCCGCCCGTACCGCCGCGCTCGCCCGAGGTGGACCTCGAGGTCCCGACGGCGTCGCCGCCGCGCACCCCCGACGGCCCGGACGGACCCCGGCCCGTCGACGGGGACGCGCCCGGGACCCGCCCCGACGGCGACCACGGCACCCCGGACCGACCCGGTGACGGGACGGGGACCGGCGGCACCGACGGCGATGCCCCCGACGCGCCGGACGGCGACGGCACCGGCACGGACCCGACGGACGGGACCCCGCGCGACCCGCTGCAGCACAAGCCCGAGGGCGTGTCGGACGAGCGCTACCTGGAGCTGCGCGAGCTGTCGGTGCACAACGCGGACGCGGACCGGTACATGCTGGGCAAGTTCAACGCCGAGGGTCGCAGCTACATCGAGGAGGCGGGCGGCACGACGGGCGGCCACCACGTGGTGTTCTCGCTCGGCGACGACGACGTCGGCGTCGCCAACGGCTGGGAGGCCGTCAAGAACCAGCAGGGGCTGGACGACGACGGGATGTTCGAGGCCTACAACCGGCCGTTCCTCGACGAGGCCATCGCGAGCGGCAAGCCGATCGACTTCTCCCACGATCCCCGCAAGTACCTCGACAGCGCGCTCGGCCGCGAGTTCGAGATCCTCAGCGGACCGCCGAACAACTACCGGATCGTGCCCAACGGCGGCCTGTGGACGATGCTCCCGCCCGGCGCGGCGCCGTGACCGTCGCGGATCCGTACTACGTGCTCGCCTCGCCGGAGCGGGTGGGCCGGCGCGTCGTCGCGAACCAGATGGGCACGGCCGACGGGCGGGGCGTGGAGGCCGTCGTCTACTCGGCGTTCGGTCTGCGCGTCCGCGTGGGTGACGACCGTGTCGAGGTGACGCTGTTGGTGCCCGGTCCGGTGCACGTGCCGCCGGCCCTCGGGACCGACCGCGCCGCGGTCGAGGACGTCGTCGAGCGGGCGCTCGCCTGTGCGCGCGCCCTGCTGCCCGAGCGCTACGTGCGCTGGCACGCCGAGCGGTCGGCGCAGGAGGACGAGCCGATGCACGAGGCCCCCGACGTCGCGGACGTGGACGAGGTCCTCGCGCTGCTGTGCGAGCGCTTCGGCGACGTCATGTCGGACGTGCACGTGCGCCGCGGCACGTCGGAGGGCGACGAGGTCGCCGTGCGGCTGTACGACCGGTTCGACGTGCGCACCGGGTTGGCGCGTCCGCGCGGCAACTTCTTCCGAGCGCTCCCGGTGCCGGTGCCGGACGGGGGGTACCTGCACACGTTGCCGGGCGAGGGCATGGGCCCGGGCACCACCCCCGGTTCCGTACGCCGCGCCTACCGTGTGCTCGACGAGTACTGCCGTGCCCGCCTGGACCTGCCCCCGCGGGCCGACGACGAGGAGATCCCGTGAGCACTCCCGGCCCCGACCAGCCGGCCGCGTACTTCGACCTGCCGCACGCCGCGCGGGTCCGCGCCGAGCAGGACCTGTCGGTGGAGCAGTACGTCGACGCGTACGTCGTGCCGTTCGTCGAGGACGCGGTCGCGTCGGGCAAGCCGGTCACCTTTCCGGTCGACCCGTGCACGGTCCCGGACGACGGCGTCCTCGCGCGCCAGCTCGAGGTGCTGACCGGGCACGGCCTGCTCGTGGACCGTGATGTGCACGCCGACGGTCTGTGGCACGCGGTGCGTCCCCAGGGGCGTGCCGCCACGCCGGCGCTGCAGTGGGCGGGCTGGTGCGCGGACGCCATGGCGGCCGTGCTCGGGGACGACGTCACGGAGCCGCGGCTGCGGTCGGCGTCGACAGCGGCCGAGGGTGTGCTGCTCGGCGCGTACGTCGTCACGGTGGGCGTGCGGACCGGTGGGGCGTGGGCGCGTCTCGACGGGTTCGGGACGCCGCCCGTCGAGCTGAGCAGTGCGGGGGAGGACCTGGGGGCCGCGGTGCGCGACGTCCTCGTGCAGGCGCGCGACCGTGCCGCCGCGACGCTCACCGACGCGTACCTGGCGCGGTACCGCCGCGACCCGCGAGGCGCCGGTGCGGTCGTGCGCGGGTACGAGCAGGACCCCGGCCTGCCCGGCGTCGAGGCGGCCCTCACGCGCTTCCTGCACGACGACTGGGCGGTGCTCGGCCGGCGGCGCGACGGCGAGGTCGAGGGACTGGCCCTGGGCGTGCACCGCCGTTTCAGCGCGCACGTCGCGCTGCGCGGCCCGGAGCGTGCGCTGGCGCGGTCGGTCGACGTGGGCGCCGGCCGCCACCTGTACTCGCTGTTCGGCGGGGCGATCCCGCTCGACAGCGCACCCGTGTCGGTGGCGCGCGCCGTCGCGGAGCTCGCCGAGTGGGCCACGTTGCGCGTCGGCGCGACCGACTGAGCGGTGCCCGTGCGTGGACCGGGGCGATGCCGGGATCGTTCCCTGCGTCGAGCAGCCGGTCGTTCCCCTCGTCGGGCTCGGCACGTGGCGATGACGTGGGCCGTGCTGCTGCTCGTCCTCGTCGGCGAGGACCGGTGACGTCGCAGCCGGGCGGGTCGGAGGTCGACGGGTTCCCCGCCGGCGGCGCATGTACGAGTGACCCGGCGGGTGCCGGACGGCGAGGAGGACCGATGAGTGCTGGGGGCGACGTGCGCCGTGACCTCGCGCAGGGACCGCCCGGCGAGGCGGCGGCCGTCGGGACGGCGGCGCGCGGACCGGTGCGCCTGCGTCGTGCGGTCGCACAGGACGCGGGGGCACTCGGTGCCCTCGTCGCGGACGTCTACGTCGCGGACGGCCTCGTGCCCGCCGACTCCCCGTACGTCGCCGAGCTCCGGGACGCCGCGCACCGGGTCGACCACGCGCACGTGCTGGTCGCGACGGCGCGCGGCGACGACGGCACCGACGACGTGCTGGGCACGATCACCCTCGCACCGGCGGGCACGCCGTACGCGGAGATCGCCGCGGCGGGCGAGGCGGAGCTCCGCATGCTCGTCGTGCGTCCCGACGCACGCGGTCGGGGTCTCGCCGCCGTCCTCGTGCGCGCCGCGCTGGCGGAGGCCGCCGCGACGGGCGCCCGCCGCGTCGTGCTCACCACCCTCGAGGCGATGCGGACCGCGCAGCGCCTGTACGACCGGCTCGGGTGGGTGCGCACGCCGGAGCGCGACTGGGCGGTCGGCCGCCTGCCGATGCTCGTCTACACGTGGGACGTCCCGGCGGCACCGGGCGCCCGGACCGAGGCGGCGACGTGGCCGCCGCTGCGGGTCGAGCGCGTCGGCCCGTGGCAGGTGGGCCTGTCGGACGGGTTAACGCAGCGGGCCAACTCGGTGCTGCCCCTGGGTGAGCCGGATGACCTCGGCGCGGCGGTCGACGCGGTGGAGGCGCTGTACGCGGCCGCCGGTCAGCCCGCGGTGTTCCGCGTCGGGGACCCCGGCGCGGCATCCGGCCTCGTCGACGAGCTCGACGCCCGCGGGTACGCGCGCGGCGTGGTCACCGACGTGCTCGTGCGCGAGCCGGCGCACCACGACGCTGTCGGCGCGCTGCCGGACGGGCTCGCGCTGCGCGTCGCCGACGCGCCCGACGAGGCGTGGCTGGACACCTGGGTCGGCCTCAAGGGAGGCACCCGCGACACCGGCCGCCGGCTGCTCGCCGGGGCGCCGGCGGTGCACCTGACCGCCGTCGGCCCGGACGGCGTGCCGGTCGGGATCGTCCGCGCCGCGCTCGCCGACGGCTGGGCCGCGCTGTCGTGCCTCCAGGTCGCGCCGCCGGCGCGCCGGCGCGGGCTCGGCCGGGCGCTGACGCTGCTCGCGCTGCGGGAGGCGGCCGCGCGCGGCGCGACGCGCGCGTTCCTGCAGGTCGAGGCGGACAACGGGGCGGCGCACGCGCTGTACGCGGGGCTCGGGTTCGTCCCCGCGCACCGGTACGCGTACCGCCGTCAGGCTGTCGTCGACGCCCCCGCCACCACCTGCTGAGCGGCCCCGGCGGCGGGCACCGCGGTCGTCACTGCGCCGCGGCCACCGCCGGCGCGGCCAGCCGTGCGTCGACGGCCGCCGGGGACAGCACGTG
>JAPSIR010000151.1 GCA_031178625.1 Cellulomonas sp. | reverse complement strand
TGGTGATGTCCGGGCACTACCACGACGCGTACACGCGCATCGACCGGTTCGACGACGACGGCGACGGGACGTCCGAGCGCGTCGTCACGCAGATGCTGTTCGACTACCAGGGCCTGCCGGAGGGCGGTCAGGGCTTCCTGCGCCTGCTGCACTTCGACAACGAGGGCGAGCAGATCCAGGTCCGCACGTACTCGCCGTCGCTCGACGTCTACAACTCGGACGACCCGAGCCTCGACCTCGGCGCGCAGGAGTTCACGATCTCCTACGCCGACGCGGGCATCACGCCGCGCGCCAAGGTGCTGGTCGCGGACGCGTTCCAGGCCGAGGTGCGCACCGACGCGGAGCTGACCGCGACGACCACGGTCACGCCGGCGACGCGCCCCGCGGCGGGTGCGCTCGGCACGCCCGCGTCGCCGCTCGCCGGCGACGCGGCGATCCTCGCGGTCCCGGTGCTGCCGGGCGCCGAGGGCGCGGTCGTCCGGGCCGCGTGGACGCCGACCGACGGCACGCACGGCTGGTACGTGCGCGTGGTCGACGAGCACGGCGCGGTCGTCGAGTCGGACGTGCGCACGGTGACGTTCACGCGGGTCGCCGGCGAGGTGCCCGGTGAGCCGGGCGGCACGCCGGGCACGGGCGGCGGCACGCCGGGCACCGGCGGCAGCGGTGCGGGCACCGGTACGGGCACGGGCAGCGGCACGGGTACGGGCACGGGCGCGTCGACGGGCGCCGGCACGGCCCGCGGCACGGGCGTGCGCGGCTCGTCCGGCGCGCTGGCGACGACGGGCGCCGACGCGCTCGGCCTCGCGCTCGTCGGCGGCCTCCTCCTGGCGGCCGGCGCCGCGGCGGTCGTCACGCGCCGACGGATGACGGCCGGCTGACCACCCGGGCGGACGGCGACCCCGTCGGCCCGGCCTCCCCCGATGCCCTCCCGGTCCACCGACCGGGAGGGCATCGCCGTGTCGGCGGGCGACCACGCGACCGACCTGCACGCCGGCGTCGGCCGCCGGCGCGCCCGCGGCAGCGGGAGGGTGTCCGCGCCGAACGGGGTCTCGCGTGCGCTTCCGGACGCCCACGCGCACGTCAAGCACCGTTCGGCGTGGACACGCCCCCGCGGACGGTGCGGCGAGGTGGCGGTCCGGCACGGCCCGTGGCGCGCGGCGGTGCCCGGCCGCGCGTGGGCGCGCAGCGGTGTCCCGGCCGCGCGGGCCGGGTGGGTCAGCGGGGGCGGGGTGCGGCCGTGCTCGCGCGTTCGACCAGCACCGTCGGGACGACCACGTGGTGGCCGGCCAGGCGGGTGCGGTCGCGGATCTGGCGCATGAGGAGCTCCACGAGCTCCGCGCCGATGGCCGTGAAGTCCTGGCGGACCGTCGTCAGGGGCGGCCACAGGTACTCGGCCATGGGGATGTCGTCGAAGCCGACGACCGACACGTCCTCCGGCACGCGCCGACCGGCCTCGTGCAGCGCGCGGACCACGCCGGCGGCCATCTCGTCGTTCGCGCAGAACACGGCGGTCACCGACGCGTCGCCGGCGATCTCCGCCCCCACCGCGTACCCCGACGCCGCCGACCAGTCGCCGTGCCACTCCTCCGGCACGGTCCGCCCGGCGGCCCGCAGCCGGGTCCGCCACGCGTCGGCACGCACGCGCGCCGGCGTGGAGTCGAGCGGCCCGCCGACGTGGTGCACGGTCGGGTGGCCGAGGTCGAGCAGGTGCTGCACGGCGAGCGACGCGCCCTCCGCCTGGTCGGTGCCGACGGCCGGGTGGTGGCCGACGAACCGCGAGTCGGAGACGACGACGGGCAGCCGCGGCGGCAGGGCGAGCGTGTCGGGCGTGGCGTCCTCGGCGCGGATGACGACGAGGCCGTCGATGGCCTGGTGCTCGAGCCGGCGGACGGCGTCGGAGACGTCGGACGACGACGGCGTGCGGACGTCCACGAGGGTGACGCTGTACCCGTGCTGGCGGGCGGCCTCGACGACGCCCTCGAAGGTCCGGGACTCCCCCGTGCGGGTGAGCCGGTGCGCGATGAGGCCGATGGTGCCGAACGAGCCGGACCGCAGCGCGCGGGCGGCGTGGTTGGGGCTGTAGCCGAGCTGGTCCATGGCGGCGAGGACGCGGTCGCGCGTCTCGGCCCGGACGTTGGTGGCGCCGGTCGAGACGCGGGAGACGGTCTGCTGCGAGACACCGGCCAGCCGCGCGACGTCGGCGATGGACGGGCCCGGGCGGCCGCGGGCGGGCGACACCTGCGACATGCGGAGCAGCATAGCGATGGTGACGTCGCCATGGACCCGGTCGTCATCACCGGACGTGACGGATGGTGACGTCACCATTCCGTGACCTGCATCAGCGCGCGAGCGCTTGACACTGCCGGACACCCGGTGGAAACGTGCCCGGTGCCGTTGATGGTGACGTCAACATCCGGCGCCACGAAGGAGTGTCCCGTGACCCAGACCGCCGTGCCCCCCGCGGTTGCCCCCGCCGCCGCGGTGCGCCGCCGCCGCGCGCGCCCGTCGTGGACCGGCTGGGGCTTCGTCGGCCCGTTCATGGCCGTGTTCGCGCTCGTGTTCCTCGCGCCCATCGCCTACTCGCTGTGGATCAGCCTGTTCCGCACGCAGCTGGTCGGCGGCACCACGTTCGTCGGGCTCGAGAACTACCAGCGCGCGCTCGCCGACCCGCAGTTCTGGTCGGCGCTCGGCCGCGTGACGGTGTTCCTCGCCGTGCAGGTGCCGGTCATGCTCGGCATCGCGCTGCTCGTGGCCCTCGCGCTCGACAGCGGCCGGCTCTACGGACGCGACTTCTTCCGCATCTCGATCTTCCTGCCGTACGCCGTGCCGGCCGTCGTCGCGACCCTCATGTGGGGCTTCATGTACGGGACGCGGTTCGGCCTCGTCGGCAACATCAACGAGGCGTTCGGCGTCAGCCTGCCGAACCCGCTGTCGCCCGACCTCGTCCTCGCCGCGATCGGCAACATCGTGACCTGGGAGTTCGTCGGCTACAACATGCTGATCTTCTACGCCGCGCTGCGCACGGTCCCCACCTCGCTGTACGAGGCGGCGGAGATCGACGGCGCCGGGCAGTGGCGCGTCATCACCGCGATCAAGCTGCCCGCGATCCGCGGCGCGCTCGTCGTCGCGGGCATCTTCTCGATCATCGGCAGCTTCCAGCTGTTCAACGAGCCGAGCATCCTGCAGTCCCTGGCGCCCAACGCCATCACCACGTACTTCACGCCGAACCTGTACGCGTTCTCGCTGTCCTTCTCGGGCCAGCAGTACAACTACTCGGCCACGGTCGCGCTCATCATGGGCGTCCTCACGATGGTGATCGCCTACGTCGTCCAGCTGCGCGGCATGCGCAAGGAGGCGTGAGCGATGGCCACCGCGACCCCGACCCCCACGACGCCCCGGTCGTCCGCCCCGCGCCTGCGCAGCACGCGCGGCGCCGGCCGGCGCGACGGGACGAGCCGCACCCGCGCGCACAGCGCCGACCGGCCGCGCCGGTCCGTCCTCCTGACGGTCCTCACCTCGCTCGTCCTGCTGTACTCGCTGGTCCCGCTCGCGTGGCTGGTCATCAACGCGACGAAGACGCAGGGCGACCTGCTGACGTCGTTCGGCCTGTGGTTCGGCGACTCGTTCGCGCTGTTCAGCAACATCGGCCAGACGCTCACCTACGACGACGGCATCTTCGTCCGCTGGTTCCTCAACACCGTGCTGTACGTGGTGCTGGGCGCCGGCGGCGCGACGCTGCTCGCGGTGCTCGGCGGGTACGGGCTGGCGAAGTTCCAGTTCCCCGGCAAGCGCGGCGTGTTCGCGGTCGTCATCGGCGCGGTGGCCGTGCCCGGCACCGCGCTGGCCGTGCCGACGTTCCTCATGTTCAGCCAGATGGGCCTGACCAACACCCCGTGGTCGGTCATCATCCCGTCGCTGATCTCCCCGTTCGGCCTCTACCTCATGTGGACGTTCGCCGCCGAGGCGATCCCCACGGAGCTCATGGAGGCGGCGCGCATCGACGGCGCCAACGAGGCCCGCACGTTCGCGCAGGTCTGCCTGCCGCTGCTGGCCCCGGGCATCGTCACGGTGCTGCTCTTCACGATGGTCGCGACCTGGAACAACTACTTCCTGCCGCTGATCATGCTGAAGAACCCCGACTGGTACCCGCTGACGCTGGGCCTCAACGCGTGGAACGCCCAGGCCGCCACCGCGGGCGGCGAGGCGATCTTCCACCTCGTCATCACCGGGTCCGTCCTGACGATCGTCCCGCTGGTCGTCGCCTTCCTCTTCCTGCAGCGCTACTGGCAGTCCGGCCTCGCCGCCGGCTCCGTGAAGGAGTGACGGCACCCCGCACCACGGCGCCCGCCGCCGCCCCCGCACCACCCGTTCCCCGTACGACGACGTGAGAGGACACCCCATGACCCGCACGACCCGAGGCGCCGCGTTCCGCGGTGCCGCCCTCGTCGGCACGCTCGCGCTGACGCTCGCCGCCTGCAGCGGCGGCGGTGGCGGCGACGTCGACCCGGAGGCCGCCGCCGAGGAGGGCGGCGAGCTCCTCGTCTGGGCGTGGGACCCGACCGTCGAGCCCATCGCCGAGGCGTACATGGAGGCCAACCCGGGGGTGACCATCGACCTGGTCAACGCCGGCACGGGCAACGACCAGTACACGGCGCTGCAGAACGCGATCGGCGCCGGCTCCGGCGTCCCCGACCTCGCGCAGATCGAGTACTACGCGCTGCCGCAGTTCGCGATCGGCGAGTCGCTCGCGGACCTCACCGAGCTCGGCGCCGACGAGCTCGACGGCACCTACACGCCCGGCCCGTGGAACGCGGTGCAGCAGGGCGAGGGCGTCTACGGCCTGCCGCTCGACTCCGGCCCGATGGCGCTGTTCTACAACGCGGAGCTGTTCGAGCAGCACGGCATCGCGGTCCCGACGACGTGGGACGAGTACGTCGCCGCGGCGCAGGCGCTGCACGCCGCCGACCCGAACGCGTACATCACGGCCGACACCGGCGACGCGGGCCTCGCGACGTCGCTCATGTGGCAGGCCGGCGGCCGCCCGTTCCAGGTCGACGGCACCGACGTGACCATCGACCTCGCCGACGAGGGCTCGCAGGCGTACGCCACGATGTGGCAGCAGCTCATCACCGACGACCTCGTCGCGCCGATCAGCGCGTGGAGCGACGAGTGGTACCAGGGCCTCGGCAACGGCACGATCGCCACGCTCGTCACCGGCGCGTGGATGCCCGGCAACTTCGAGTCGGGCGTGCCCGAGGGCGCCGGCAAGTGGCGCGTCGCGCCGATGCCGCAGTGGGGGGCCGGCGAGTCCGTGACCGCGGAGAACGGCGGCTCGGCGATGTCCGTCATGGAGGCGTCCGAGAACAAGGCGCTCGCGTACGACTTCCTCGAGTTCGCGTCGGCCGGTGACGGCGTCGCGCTGCGGCTCGAGGGCGGCGGCTTCCCCGCGACCGTGGCCGACCTCGAGTCGGAGGAATACCTCGCCGAGGAGTCCGAGTACTTCGGCGGCCAGAAGATCAACGAGGTCCTCTCGCAGGCCGCGACGGACGTCTCCGAGGGCTGGCAGTACCTGCCGTTCCAGGTCTACGCGAACAGCGTCTTCAACGACACCGTCGGCCAGGCGTACGTCTCGTCCACGACCCTGACCGAGGGCCTGTCCGCGTGGCAGCAGCAGCTGACCACCTACGGCAACGACCAGGGCTTCACCGTCGAGTGACCTGACGGGTGACCTGAGCAGGACCGACGGGGGCGGCGCGCGCCGCCGCCCCCGTCACCACCCGAGTCGTCGCCTCCTTCGCCACCCAGGTCGTCCGCCGACGTGGGAGGGGCACCGCCCCTCCGTCGTGGACGTGCGACCCGCCGCTGCACCGCCTCCGACCCGAGGAGCCCCGCCATGCCCACGTTCGAGATCGGCGCGCAGGACTTCCTGCTCGACGGCCGCCCGCACCAGGTGCTGTCCGGCGCGCTGCACTACTTCCGGGTGCACCCGGACCTGTGGGCGGACCGCATCCGGTCGGCGCGGCTCATGGGTCTCAACACCATCGAGACCTACGTCGCCTGGAACGTGCACGCGCCGACCCCCGACGTGTTCGACACGACGGGCCCGCGCGACCTCGGCCGGTTCCTCGACCTCGTCGCCGCCGAGGGCATGCACGCGATCGTGCGGCCCGGCCCGTACATCTGCGCCGAGTGGGACAACGGCGGGTTCCCCGCGTGGCTGTTCCGCATGCCCGGCGTCGGGGTGCGGCGCAACGAGCCGACGTACATGAAGGCCGTGCAGCAGTACCTGGAGCACGTGCTGCCGATCGTCGCGGAGCGGCAGGTGACGCGCGGCGGTCCGGTGATCGCGGTGCAGGTGGAGAACGAGTACGGCGCGTACGGCGACGACAAGGACTACCTGCGCGCGCTCGTGGCGATCAACCGGGCGCAGGGCATCGAGGTGCCGCTGCTCACCTGCGACCAGGCCGACGACGCGATGCTCGAGCGCGGCGGCCTGCCCGAGCTGCACCGCACGGCGACGTTCGGCTCGCGCACCGCCGAGCGCCTCGAGACGCTGCGCCGGCACCAGCCCACCGGGCCGCTCATGTGCATGGAGTTCTGGTGCGGCTGGTTCGACCACTGGGGCGCGCACCACCACACGACCGACCCGGCGCAGTCCGCGGCCGACCTCGACGCGCTGCTCGCCGCCGGCGGGTCCGTCAACATCTACATGTTCCACGGCGGCACGAACGCCGGGTTCACGTCCGGCGCCAACGACAAGGGCGTCTACCAGCCGACCGTCACGTCGTACGACTACGACGCCCCGCTCGCCGAGGACGGCACGCGCACGGCCAAGTACGACGCGTTCCGCGCGGTGCTCGGGCGGTACACCGAGCTGCCCGCGGAGACCGCGCCGGAGCGTCGGCCCGCACCGACCGGCGTCCTGCGCGACGGGCGGCGGACCGTCGACCTGTGGTCGGTCGTCGACGGGCTCGACGGCTGGGTCGAGGCGCACGACGTGCCGACGCACGAGCAGGTCGCCGCGGCCTCGGGCTTCGTGCTGTACCGGACGTCCGTCGCCCTGGCGGAGCCGGCCGTGCTCGCGTTCGCCGAGGTGCGCGACCGCGCGCAGGTGTTCCTCGACGGGCGTCCCGTGGGCGTCGTCGACCGGTCCGAGCGCGGCACGTCGCTGACGCTGCCCGCGGGCGCCGGCCGCCTCGACGTGCTCGTCGAGGACCAGGGCCGCGTCAACTACGGCCCGCGGATCGGCGAGGCGAAGGGCCTGATCGGGCCGGCGACGCTCGCCGGCCGCCCGCTCACCGGCTGGCGCGTGCTGCCCGTCGACGTCGACGCGCTCGCGGCGTCCCCGGCGCTCGCGGCCGACGCCCCCGCGTCGACCGCCCCCGTGCCCGGGCCGTCGTTCAGCGTCTGGGAGACCGACCTGCCGCAGGCGGACCTGTTCGTCTCCACGAAGGGCTGGGGCAAGGGCGTCGTCTGGGTCAACGGCACGTCGCTCGGCCGGTACTGGTCGAAGGGCCCGCAGACCACCCTCTACGCCCCCGCGCCGGCCGTGACCGGCCGCGGCGACCGCGTCGTCGTCCTCGAGCTGCTCGGCGGTGCCG
>JAPSIR010000369.1 GCA_031178625.1 Cellulomonas sp. | reverse complement strand
AGCGGATCCAGCAGGTCGTCGCGCGCATGATCGACACGCGGGTCAAGGACCCGCGGCTCGGCTTCGTCACCATCACCGACGTGCGCGTCACCGGTGACCTCCAGCACGCCGACGTGTACTACACCGTCCTCGGCGACGAGGAGGAGCGGACCGGCAGCGCCGCGGCGCTCGAGAGCGCCAAGGGCCTCATCCGGTCCGAGGTCGGCAAGCAGACGGGCATCCGGCTCACGCCGACCCTCGCGTTCCACCTCGACGCGGTGCCGGAGACGGCGGCCCACCTCGAGGCCGCGCTGTCCGAGGCCGCGCGCCGCGACGCCGAGGTGGCGCGCCTCGCCGCCACGGCCCGGCCTGCCGGCGACGCGGACCCGTACCGCCGTCCCGACGAGGACGACGACACCGACGCATGACCGACGCGACCTCGGCGCCGCCGCCCGCGCGCGCGGGGCGGGGCGGCGGTCCGCAGCGGCGTGGCCCGCGGGACGACGGCCGGCCGCGCCGACCGACCGCTGAGGACGGCGTGCTGGTCGTCGACAAGCCCGCGGGCTGGACGAGCCACGACGTCGTCGCGCGCGTCCGGCGGCTGGCGTCGACGCGCAAGGTCGGTCACGCCGGCACGCTCGACCCCATGGCGACCGGCGTGCTGGTGCTCGGCATCGGACGTGCGACGCGTCTGCTGACGTACGTCACCGGCGCCGACAAGGACTACACGGCGACCGTGCGGCTGGGCGTGCGCACGTCGACCGAGGACGCCGAGGGGGAGACGGTCGAGGTCGTCGACGCCTCCGCGGTGACGCGCGACGCCGTCGTCTCCGCTGCCGCCGCGCTCACGGGCGACCTGCTGCAGGTGCCCAGCGCCGTCTCGGCGATCAAGGTCGACGGGCAACGGGCGTACGCGCGCGTGCGGGCGGGTGAGCAGGTCGAGCTCGCGGCACGGCCCGTCACCGTCGCGCGGTTCGACGTCGCCGCCGTCCGCCCGGCGACCGTGCCCGGAGCCGGCGGTGCGGACGTGCCGGTGCTCGACGTCGACGTGACCGTCACCTGCTCGTCCGGCACGTACGTGCGCGCGCTGGCGCGCGACCTCGGCGACGCCCTGGGCGTCGGCGGGCACCTGACCGCGCTGCGGCGCACGCGGGTCGGCGGGTACGACCTCGCCGCCGCGCGGACGCTCGACGCGCTGGGCGCCACGCCCGAGGACGTCGCCGTCGACGTGCTGCCCCTGGCCGCGGCGGCGCGAGCCGCGTTCCCCGTCCGGGAGCTCACCGAGCCGGAGGCGCGCGCGCTGTCCTACGGCCAGGGCGTGCCCGTGGGCGACGCGCCGGACGGCCCGGTGGCCGCCATCGGCCCCGACGGCGTCCTCGTCGCCGTCGTGCGCCGCCGCGACGACCGCCTGCGCCCCGACGTGGTGCTCGCACCGGCCGGTTGACGTCACCGGGCCGGCGGACCGAATCGTTTCGGGGCAGCTGACCGGCGCCGGGGCGCGCCGTACACCTACCGGTTCGTCCGCTTCCCGGTCTATCCTCCGTCGACGGCTGACGCCCCCACAGAGGAGTGGGAGCGCTCCTATGGCTAGGGGGAACGACGTGGTTTCTCGCAGCACGACTCGCGCGGCGCGGACGGGCGCAGCGCTGACG
>JAPSIR010000018.1 GCA_031178625.1 Cellulomonas sp. | reverse complement strand
CGAGGGGCGAGCGCGCGCGGACGAGACCTGGCGGTGTCGGCCTCAGCCGGCGCGCTCAGGAAGTACTACGAGGATCGTCTGCACGGCCGTGACACTACGCCCGTCACGCGGGCGTGTCACCTCGCCCCCCGCGCGTCTCACATCGTGGTTCACGGACCACGTCGTGGACGGGTCCGGGGCGTACCGCACCCTCCGGCGGCCGGTCGGCACACCCGACGCAGTCCGGCCCTGCGGCGTCTCAGACGGCCCCGCCGCGTCCGCCCGAGGCGACGAGCGCGACCACGCACAGCACCGCGACCAGCATCGCCAGCGTGAAGGGCAGGCGGCTGCGCTCGCGCCGCAGCCCCACCGCGCCCCCGGCCGCGCCGGTCACGACGGCGAGCACACCGACCACCGCGGGCACCGGGGCGGGCGGTCCCGGTGGGCCGAGGACGGCGACCACGGCGGCGACGGCGAGCACCGCCGGCGCGAGGAGGCCGGTGAGCCGCCGGCCGAGGACGTGCGGCAGGCCGCGCACGCCCGTCGCGGCGTCGTCCTCGAGGTCCGGCAGCACGTTGGCCAGGTGCGCGCCGACACCGAGGAGCGCGCCCACCGCGAGGAGCCAGCCGGCCGGACGGGCGCCGCCCGGCAGCGCGAGGACCACGAACGCGGGCAGCAGGGCGAACGCCACCGCGTACGGCAGCCACGAGGCGACCGTCGACTTGAGCCGGACGTTGTAGGCCCACCCCATCGCCACGGCAGCGACCTGCGCCGCGCCCGCGAGCGCACCGGCGGCGAACGACAGCACGACCGACGCCGCCAGCGCGGCGAGGGCGGCCGTCCGCAGCGTGCGCGCCGTCACCGCGCCCGCGACCACCGGCTTGTCCGTGCGCCCCACCGCGACGTCGCGGGCGGCGTCGAGCCAGTCGTTCGACCAGCCGATCGACAGCTGGCCCGTGAGCACGGCCGCCAGCACGAGGAGCACCGTCGCCGGCGGCGCCCCGATCCCCCCGGCGAGCGCCGCGCACAGCGTCGTGACGACCACCGTCGGCCCCGGGTGGCACGCGCCCGCGAGCGCGGCGACCGTGCCGCCGGGCGTGCGCCGCACGGTCGGCGCCGCGGCGGGCGCGGGGCCGGCGGGCGAGGACCGGTCGGGCTCGGAGGGGTCGGGCACCGTGCGACCGTAGCCCGCCGCGCCGTCCCGCGACGCCCGTGGCACGATGCCGAGGTGTCGCGCGTCGCCGCAGTCGCCCCCGCCCTCCCGGGGCCTCCGCACGCCCAGGACACGATCTCCGACGTGATCGCGCCGCTGGTCACGGGCACGGACGCGCGCACGGGCCAGCTGATGCGCCGCCTGCACCGCAACAGCGGCGTCCGCACGCGGCACCTCGCCCTCGCGCCCGAGGCGTACCCGACCGTGCGGGACTTCGGCCACGCCAACGACCTCTACCTCGCCGTGGGCACCGACCTGGCGGCACGCGCGGCGCGGGACGCGCTCGACCGCGCGGGGCTGCCGCCGGAGGCGGTCGACTTCGTCCTCTTCACGTCGGTGACGGGGATCGGCGCACCCTCCGTCGACGCGGCGCTCGTCGGCCGCCTCGGGCTGCGCAGCGACGTCAAGCGGCTGCCCTCGTTCGGGCTGGGCTGCGCCGGCGGTGCGGCCGGCCTCGCCCGCGTGCACGACTACCTGGCGGGGCACCCGCACGACGTGGCTCTGCTCGTCTGCCTCGAGCTGTGCTCGCTGACCCTGCAGCACGGCGGCACGGATCCCGCCGACCTCGTGGCGAGCGGCCTGTTCGGCGACGGCGCGGGCGCCGCGGTGCTGGTCGGCGGGGACCACCCCGTCGCGGCGACCGCGGCGGGCCCCGAGGTCGTCGCCACCCGGAGCCGCCTCTACCCCGGCACCGACGCCGACCTCGGCTGGCGGATCGGCGCCTCGGGCTTCCGGATCGTGCTGTCCCCCGGGCTGCCCGACGTCGTGCGCGGCGAGCTGGCCGCCGACGTCGAGGGGCTGCTCGAGGCGCACGGCCTGAAGACGGGTGACGTCACGCGCTGGGTCGTGCACGCGGGCGGACCCAAGATCCTCGACGCCGTCGAGCAGGCGCTCGCCCTGCCGGCCGACGCGCTGGAGGCCAGCCGCGAGTCGCTCGCGGCCGTCGGCAACCTGTCGTCCGCGTCGGTGCTGGACGTGCTCGACCGCACGCTGCGCTCCGGCGCCCCGGCCGGGTCGCCCGGGGTGCTGCTCGCGTTCGGGCCCGGGGTGAGCGTGGAGATGGTGCTCCTGCGCTGGTCCACGGCAGGCTGACGCCATGCTCACCCTCTTCCTCGTCGTCATCGGCCTGACCGCGCTCGAGCGCCTCGCCGAGCTCGTCGTGTCCGCGCGCAACGCGCGCTGGTCGTTCGCCCGCGGCGGCGTCGAGAGCGGCCGGGGGCACTTCCCCGCGATGGTCGCGCTGCACACCGGGCTGCTCGTGGCCTGCGTCGTCGAGGTCCTCGTCGCCGACCGGCCGTTCCTGCCGTGGCTCGGCTGGCCGGCGCTCGCGCTCGTCGTCGTGAGCCAGGCGCTGCGCTGGTGGTGCATCGCGACGCTCGGGCCGCGGTGGAACACCCGCGTCATCGTGGTTCCCGGGCTGCCGCTCGTCACCGGCGGCCCGTACCGGTGGCTGCGGCACCCCAACTACGTCGTGGTGGTGCTCGAGGGCATCGCCCTGCCGCTCGTGCACACCGCGTGGGTGACCGCGCTCGCGTTCACGGTGCTCAACGCGGTGCTGCTGCTGCGCTTCCGCATCCCCGCCGAGGAGCGGGCGCTGCGCACGGCCACGTCGGCCGCGTAGGGCCACCACCGTGCCGGACACCGACGTCCTCGTCGTCGGCGGTGGGCCCGTGGGCCTCGCAGCCGCCGTGGAGGCGCGTCGCCGCGGGCTCGACGTCGTGGTTCTCGAGCCGCGCACCGGGACGGTGGACAAGGCCTGCGGCGAGGGCCTCATGCCGGGTGCCCTGCGGCTGCTGCAGGGCTGGGACCTCGACCCGCCCGGCCACCCGCTCGCGGGGATCAGCTACCGGTCCCCCGCCGGCCACGTCGACCACCGGTTCCGCGGCCCGGCGGGTCGCGGCGTCCGGCGCACCGCGCTGCACGACGCACTCCGGGCGCGGGCGGCGGACCTCGGTGCCGTCACCGTGCCGCGCCGGGCGGTCGACGTGCGCGTGACCGGCGACGGCGTCGTCGTCGACGGGCTGTCGGCGCGGTACCTGCTCGCGTGCGACGGGCTGCACTCGGGTGTGCGGCGCCGGCTGGGCCTCGAGCCGCCGGCCCGCGCGCGCCCGGACGGCACGGACCGGCGCCGGTACGGGCTGCGGCGGCACTACCGCGTCGCACCGTGGACCGACCTCGTCGAGGTGCACTGGTCGCCCGTCGCGGAGGCGTACGTGACACCGGTGGGCCCGGACCTGGTCGGCGTCGCCGTCCTCGGCCCGCGGGGCGCAGACCTGGGGACGACCCTCGCCGCGCTCCCGGAGCTCGCGGCGCACCTGCGCGGCGCGGACCCGGCGGGACCGGTGCGGGGTGCCGGGCCGCTGCGCCAGCGCAGCACGCGGCGTGCCGTCGGGCCGGTGCGGCTGGTCGGCGACGCCTCCGGCTACGTCGACGCGCTCACGGGCGAGGGGCTGCGGGTCGGTTTCGCGCAGGCGCGGGCGGCCGTCGCGACGCTCGACGACCCGGCGGCGTACGAGCGCGCGTGGCGGGCCGCGACCCGCGACTACCGGCTGCTGACGTCGGCGCTCGTCGCGTGGGCGACGTCGCCGCTGCGGCCGGCGCTGCTGCCGGTGGCCCGCCGGTCCCCGGCGCTGTTCGGGAGCGTCGTGGAGCGCCTCGCACGCTGAGGCACGAAGACCGCCAGGGCGCGGGGGCGGGCGCCGACGCGCCCGGTGGCGTGGCGCTCCGTGCCGGCGGCCGCGCCCGCCGTACGGTGGACGGGGACGCAGGGACGCGACGACGGAGGTGCGGGTGCGCACGACGGCACGCAGGACGGCACGCGGCACGACGCGCGGGACGGCCGCCGCGGCCGCGCTCGGGCTGGCCCTCGTCACCACGGCCGCGTGCGGCGGCGGGGCCGGGACGTCGACGCCCACGGGCACCGGCACTGCGACCACCACCCCGGCGCCCACGGTGTCGACCGCCCCGACCGCGACGGACCCGTCGCCCTCGGCGTCCGTCGCGCCCGAGCCCACGACGTCGCTCGGTGGCTTCACGGCGCCGGGCACGGAGCTGACCGCGGAGCCCGCGGGCGGCCGGCTGACGGTCGTCACCGTGCGGACCGGGGAGCACGACGGCTACGACCGGGTCGTCTACGAGCTGGCCGGCGAGGGCCTGCCCGGGTGGCGCGTCGGCTGGGTCGACCGGGCGGTCGAGGACCCCTCGGGCGAGGTCGTGCCGGTCGACGGCGACGCGGTCCTGCAGGTCTGGCTCACCGGCACCGCGTACCCGCACGACAGCGGGCACGACGAGTTCGCGCAGGACCTTCGCCCCGACGACGGGGACGTCGAGCACGTGACGCGGCCGCTGACGTTCGAGGGCATGACCCAGTCGTTCGTCGGCGTCGACGACGGCCCGCGGCCGGTCCGCGTCCTGCTGCTCCAGGACCCCGTGCGCGTGGTCGTCGACGTGCAGGACGGCGACTGAGGACACCGGCTCGTCGCAGCCCGGCGCCGGCGGGCCCTCGGCGAGCGCCACGTCGGTCCCCGCACCCGCACCCGCCCCCGTCGAGGAGCCCGTCGGCGTCCCGCCGTTCCAGGACGAGCTCGAGATCTCGCAGACGACGTCCACCGAGTGGGTGAGCGTCGACGACGTCGTGGTCACGCCGCACGACGGCTTCACGCGCGTGGAGTACGTCCTCAACGGCCCCGGCGCCGCCTCCTACGAGGTGTGGTGGGTCGACGAGGCGCTGGACCAGGAGCGGGGCCGCGTCCTGCCGACGGAGGGCGGCGCCGTGCTGCGCGTGGCCATCGGATCCGTGCCGGTGTCCGGCATCGACGTGACGCGCGACGAGCGGGTCGACTCCGGGTCGGTGCTGTCCGTCCTCGCGCCCGTCGCGCTCGACGACGTCGCCGTCGGGTACGTCGACGCCGCTGCCCGCGTGCCGGTCCGCGCGTTCTTCTGGCCGGAGGGCCACCGCCTGGTGGTCGACCTGCTGGACGAGGGGTGAGCCCGCGCTGACGGGCGTCAGGCCGACGGGAGAGCGCGCCGCAGCACCAGCGCCTCCCACGGGCGCAGCGTGACGACGCCCACCGCGAGCGCGGCCGGGTCGGGGTAGTTGCCGAGCACGCGCTCGGCGTCCTCGTCCCACGCGTCGTCGACCTCGACGGTGCGCTCCTCGCCCGAGAAGTTCCCGAGCACGAGGAGCTGCACGTCGTCGAGCGTGCGGGTGAACGCGTACACGTGCTCGTCGTGCGGCAGCAGCATCCGGAAGTCGCCGAGCGCGACGACCGGCTCGGTGCGGCGCAGCTCGATCAGCCGCCGGTAGTGGTGGAACACCGACGTCGGGTCGGCGCGCTCGGCCTCCGCGTTCACCGTGCGGTGGTTCGGGTGCACGGCGATCCACGGCTCGCCCGTCGTGAAGCCCGCGTGCGGGGACGCGTCCCACTGCACGGGCGTGCGCGCGTTGTCGCGGCCCATGGCGGCGAGGCCTGCGAGGACCTGGTCCTCGCTCGCGTGGCCGCGGGTGCGGGCGTCCTCGGCGTAGCGGAGGGACTCGATGTCGCGGTACTGCTCGAGCGACGTGAAGTGGGCGTTCGTCATCCCGAGCTCCTCGCCCTGGTAGACGTACGGCGTGCCGCGGTGCAGGTGCAGGACGGTGGCCAGCATCGTCGCGGACTCGCGGCGGTACTCGCCGTCGTCGCCGAACCGCGACACCACGCGCGGCTGGTCGTGGTTGTCCCAGTACAGCGAGTTCCAGCCGACGTCCTGCAGGCCCGCCTGCCAGCGGCCCATCGTCGCCTTGAGGTCGCGCAGGTCGAGCGGCACCGGGTCGAACTTGCCGCCCGGGCCGTGGTCGAGGCCCACGTGCTCGAAGGTGAACACCATGTCGAGCTCCGCGCGGCGCGGGTCGGTGAAGAGAACGGCGTCCTCGACCGACGCGCCCGGCGTCTCCCCCACCAGCAGCAGCGACTCCCGCCGACCGGCGAAGACCTCGCGGTGCATCTCCTGCAGGAACTCGTGCAGGCGCGGGCCGTTGTTGGTGCCGGGCCCGGCGTCCCCCAGCACGCCGCGCGTGACGGGGCCGTCGTGCAGCGCGCCGTCCGTGCCGACGACCTTCGAGATGAGGTTGATGACGTCCATGCGGAACCCGTCGACCCCGCGGTCGAGCCACCAGCGCATCATGTCGTAGACGGCGTGCCGGACGTCGGGGTTCTCCCAGTTGAGGTCCGGCTGCTTGCGGCTGAACAGGTGCAGGTAGTACTCGCCGGTCGCCTCGTCGAGCTCCCACGCGGGCCCGGAGAAGAACGACTCCCAGTTGGTCGGCTCGGCCCCCGGGTCGCCGGCGGTCATGCCCGGGCGCGGCGGCCGCCACCAGTACCAGTCCCGCTTGGGGCTGTCGACGGACGCGCGCGACTCGAGGAACCACGGGTGCTCGTCGCTCGTGTGGTTGACGACGAGGTCCATCACGACCTTGATGCCCCGCTCGTGCAGCGCCGCGACGACCTCGTCCAGGTCCTCGAGCGTGCCGAACAGCGGGTCGACGTCGCGGTAGTCGCTGATGTCGTACCCGTTGTCGTCCTGCGGGCTGCGGTACAGCGGGGAGAACCAGACGACGTCCACACCGAGCTCGGCGAGGTGGTCGACGCGCTGCAGCACGCCGCGCAGGTCACCGACGCCGTCGCCGTCGGAGTCCTGGAACGAGCGGGGGTAGATCTGGTAGACGACCGCGGTGGTCCACCACGGTGCGTCCTCGCGCGTGAAGGTCACGTCGGGCTCCTCGGGGGCCGGGTACCGGTCCCTCGACCCTCGCACCGCCCGCGCGTCGGCGCACCCGCGCCGGGTCAGGCGTCGACGGCCGGCCCGTCCGCCGCCGCGTCGACCGGGTCCGGGTCCATGTCGAACGCCGGCAGCCCGTCGATGCTCGTGCGGTTCTTGCGGCGCCGGTACTCCGCCTGCCCCTCGGGGCCCTTGCGGTCCATGAACTGCGGCAGCAGGTCGCGCTCGCCCGCGTAGGTCATCAGCGGGACGCCGTACCCGCACGAGTCGGAGACGCGCTCGACGTCGACCACGATGACGGCACGCACCCCCCGGGTCTCGGGGAACAGGGCCGCGAGCGCGTCGAACCCCTCGTCGTAGATCGTCACGAACCGGCCGCGCCCGTGCAGGCGGACGATGTTCGGCGGTCCCTCGAACGCGCAGAACATCAGCGTGATGCGGCCGTTCTGCCGCAGGTGCGCGATGGTCTCCGAGCCGCTCGCCGTGAGGTCCGCCCAGGCGACGGTCCGCTCGTCGAGGACGACGAACGTGCCGCCCACGCCGCGCGGCGAGACGTTGACGTGCCCGCCGGGTCCGTCCGGCGCGGTCGCGACGAAGAACACGTGCTGCGCCTCGACGAAGGCGCGCAGCCGCGGCGTGATGCTCTCGTGGACCGTGCCCATGTCACCCCCTGCCCTGTCGGCAGGACGCTACCGGTCCGGTGCCGGCGCGGCAGCCCCCTCCCGCAGGCACAGGGGGCGGCCCGCGCCGCCGCAGTCACCCCGGGGCTCACGGGCGCCCGGATGCCATCGCGGACATGGTCGACGTGGGTGGTTTCCACGTATCTGCGAAGCGGCCACCCGCCTCGCGTCAGCGCCGCAAGCTGTGGTTCGCCCTGACGACCGGCACCAGCGCCCGCCCGGTGCTCCTGCTCGACGAGCCGTTCAACGAGGTGGACACCTCGAGCGTCGAGGTCATGATCCAGCTGCTCGCCGACGTGCGGGCCGCCGGGCGCACGCTCGTGCTCTCCACCCACGTCGCCGGGGCCGCGGTCGGGGCCATGCCGGGCGTGCAGGTCGTCGGCGTGGGCCCCGAAGGTGGCGCGCAGCAGGACACCCGCGCGCAGGAGGCGTCGCCGCACCGCGGCGACGCCTCCGACCTCGTCCGCCGTGCCGAGGCGTCAGCCGAGCACCGCACCCTTCGAGGCTGACTGCACGAGCTTCTGGTACTTGCCGAGCACGCCGCGCGTGTACCGCGGCGGGAGCGGGCGCCAGCCCTCGCGCCGCGCGGCCAGCTCGGCGTCGTCGACGAGGAGGTCGAGCGTCGCGTGCGCGACGTCGAGGCGGATGCGGTCGCCGTCGCGCACGAACGCGATCGGGCCGGCGTCGACCGCCTCGGGCGCGATGTGCCCGACGCACAGGCCCGTCGTGCCGCCGGAGAACCGGCCGTCGGTGATCAGCAGGACGTCCTTGCCCAGCCCGGCGCCCTTGATCGCCCCCGTGATGGCGAGCATCTCGCGCATGCCGGGGCCGCCCTTGGGGCCCTCGTACCGGATCACGACGACGTCGCCGGCCTGGATCGTGCCGTCCTCGAGCGCGTCGAGGGCCGCGCGCTCCCGCTCGAACACGCGCGCCGTCCCCTCGAAGACGTCCGAGTCGAACCCCGCCGACTTCACCACCGCGCCCTCCGGCGCCAGCGACCCGCCGAGGATCGTGATGCCGCCGGTGCGGTGGATCGGGTCGTCGAGCGCGCGCAGGATCTTGCCGTCGGGGTCGGGCGGCGCGATGTCGGCGAGGTTCTCCGCCACCGTGCGGCCGGTGACGGTGAGGCAGTCCCCGTGCAGCAGGCCGGCGTCGAGCAGGGCCTTCATCACGACCGGGACGCCGCCGATGCGGTCGACGTCGTTCATCACGTACCGGCCGAACGGCTTGAGGTCGCCGAGGTGCGGCACGCGCGCGGCGACGCGGCTGAAGTCCTCCAGCGTCAGGTCGACCTCCGCCTCGTGCGCGATCGCGAGCAGGTGCAGCACCGCGTTCGTGGACCCGCCGAACGCCATGACGACGGCGATCGCGTTCTCGAACGCCTCCTTCGTCATGATCTGCCGCGCGGTGATGCCCCGGCGCAGCAGCTCGACGACCGCCTCCCCCGACCGGCGGGCGAACTGGTCGCGACGGCGGTCGGCGCTCGGCGGCGCCGCCGACCCCGGCAGCGACATGCCCATCGCCTCGGCCACCGACGCCATCGTGTTGGCCGTGTACATGCCGCCGCAGGCGCCCTCACCCGGGCAGATGGCGCGCTCGATGCGGTCGACGTCCTCGCGGCTCATGAGGCCGCGCGCGCACGCGCCGACGGCCTCGAACGCGTCGATGATCGTGACGTCCTTCTCGGTGCCGTCGGACAGCTTCACCCAGCCCGGCATGATCGACCCGGCGTAGAGGAAGACGCTCGCCAGGTCGAGGCGGGCCGCGGCCATGAGCATGCCCGGCAGCGACTTGTCGCACCCGGCGAGGAGCACCGACCCGTCGAGCCGCTCCGCCATCATCACCGTCTCCACGGAGTCGGCGATGACGTCGCGGCTCACGAGCGAGTAGTGCATGCCCTCGTGACCCATCGAGATGCCGTCCGAGACCGAGATGGTGCCGAACTCGAGCGGGTACCCGCCGCCCGCGTGCACGCCGTCCTTCACCGCCTTCGCGAGCCGGTCGAGCGAGAGGTTGCAGGGCGTGATCTCGTTCCACGAGCTCGCGACGCCCACCTGGGGCTTCGCGAAGTCCTCGTCGCCCATGCCGACCGCGCGGAGCATGCCGCGCGCGGCGGTCGCCTCCAGCCCGTCGGTCACCTGCCGGGAGCGGGGCTTGATGTCGACGCCGGGGGGCGTCCCGGGCTGGGTGGTCGTCATGGGTCGAGGGTAGGCAGCACCGGGCCGCTCGGCATCCACGTCGCGCGTTGGGCCGACCGGGTGTCGCGGCCGCCGATCCCTACGAGGACCGCCCGACCGGCCGATGGGCGGGGCGGAAAGGTGCCGGTCGCACGTCGCTGCGGTGCCCCGAGCCCGCCGGGAGGTCCCGTGACCGCGCACGCGCCGCCGTCGCGACGGGACCGCCTGCTCACCGTCGTCACCTGGCAGCGGTTCCTCGTCGCAGGTCTCGCGCTCACGGGCGTCGTGCTGGTGCTGCCCGGCTGGCCCGGCGAGATCCTGTGGGACGCGGTGCCCGTGCTGGCGTGCGCCGCGATGGTCGTCGGGCTGCGCCGGCGCCGCGGGCCCGCGGTGCGCGCCTGGTGGTGGCTGACGGCAGGCGTGGCCTGGTGGACGCTGAGCGACCTCGTGTGGACCACCTGGTACGTGCTGGCGGACGGGGACGACGGGCAGATCCCGTGGTGGTTCGACGTCGTCTACATGCTCGCCTACCCGCTGCTGGCCGCCGGGTTCGCGCGGCTCCCCCGCAACTCGCTCCGGGACCGGCACGAGACGGCGACCATGGACGCGGTCGTCGTGGTCGCCGGTGCGGCGCTGCTGTACTGGGCGCTGGTGTTCCGCGGCGTCTTCGGGGGGCGCGTCCCGGCCGAACCGCAGCAGGTCGTCGCCGTGCTGGCGCTCGCCATGAGCCTCGGCGTCGCGTTCATGGTGTCGCGGCTGTGGTTCCGGTACGGCAACGGCAACGGCGCCTACCTGCTGCTCGGCTGGGGGGTCGCCGCGTCCATGGTGGGCGACGTCATGTACACCGTGATGCTGACGGGCGACGGCGCCCCGGGCATCTCCCTGCTCGAGACGTCCGTCGCCGAGAGCGTCGGCAGCGCGGGCTGGCTGGTGTGGTTCGTGCTGTTCGGCGCGGCCGCCCTGCACCCCGGCGTCGTCGCGGCGTCGCCCGACGCCACGCCGGACCACTCGTTCACCGTCGCCCGCGGCGTCATCTTCTTCCTCACCGCGTCGATCGGTCCCACCACCCTGCTGCTGTCCTCCCACGACGGCGGCGCGGTGACCGTGGCCTGGTCCGACCTCGCCGTCCCGCTGCTCACCATCACCGCGCTCACCGCGTTCCTCGTGGCGCGGCTCGTCGTCGGCACGAGCACGGCCCAGCTGCGCGCGATCCAGCTCGACCGGCAGGCGGCGGAGCTCTCGCAGGCGCTGCGCGAGCAGGGCGAGCTGCAGCTGCGGCTGAGCCACCAGGCGCTGCACGACCCGCTGACCGGCCTGGGCAACCGCACGCGCTTCACCGACCGGCTCTCGGCGCCGCGTCGGCGCGGCTCCGACCGGCGCGCGGTGCTGATGCTCGACCTGGACGGTTTCAAGACGGTGAACGACGACCACGGGCACCACGCGGGCGACGACCTGCTGGTGGGGGTCGCCCGGCGGCTGCGCCGGGTCGTGGGCGACGACGACACCCTCGCGCGGCTGGGCGGCGACGAGTTCGCCGTCGTGCTGGAGGACGCCGACGAGGCGGACGCCCGGGCCGTCGCGTGGCGCGTCGTGCACGCACTCGCCAAGCCCTTCGTCGTCGACGGGCACGCCCTACGGGTGACGTCGAGCGTGGGCGTGCGCGTCGTCGACGCCTCCGTCGAGCCGCGCGAGGTCCTGCGCGACGCCGACCTCGCGCTCTACGCGGCGAAGGCGGCGGGCAAGAACCAGGTCTGCGTGTTCGAGGCCGGGATGCGCGTCGCCCACGACCGCCGGTCCACGATCGCCGACGGGCTGCAGCACGCGGTCGCGCGCGGCGAGCTCGTCGTGCACTACCAACCGGTCGTGTCGCTCGGTGACGGGCGGGTGCAGTCCGTCGAGGCGCTGCTGCGGTGGCAGTCGTCGGAGGGGCTCGTCATGCCGGACGCCTTCATCCCCGTCGCGGAGGAGACGGGCCTGATCGTCCCGATCGGCGAGCACGTGCTGCGACGCGCCTGCGCCGACGCGCGTCCCTGGTTCGAGGCGCACGGCGTCGCGGTGCACGTCAACGTGTCCGGCCGCCAGCTGCGCCGCCCCGAGATCGTCGACCAGGTCCTCGGTGCGCTGGCCGACGCCGGCCTGCCCGGCCGGGCGCTCGTGCTGGAGATCACCGAGACCGAGCTGCTCGCGGCCGAGGCCCCGGACGCCGAGCACGTGGTCGCGCACCTGTCGCGGCTGCGCGAGCACGGCGTGCGCGTCGCGATCGACGACTTCGGCACCGGGTACTCGTCGCTGGCCTACCTGCAGCGACTGCCGGTGGACCTCGTCAAGATCGACGGCGCCTTCACCCGGTTCGCGGCCGAGCCCGGCGACGAGGGCCGTCGCCGCCGGGCACTCGCCAGCGCGATCGTCGACCTCTGCGCGAGCCTCGACCTTCCTGCCGTCGCCGAGCAGATCGAGACCGCCGACGAGGCCGAGGCCCTGCGGGCGCTCGGCTGCCCCGAGGGCCAGGGCTACCTGTTCGGGCGCCCGTCGCCGCGGGAGGAGGTCGCCGCCCTGCTGAGCCGGCCCGTGCGGCTGTCGACCGTGCCGCGGCCCCGCGTCCCGGGTCTCGCGCGGCGTCCCGTGTAGGCGGTCGTACGCGACGGGCGCAGGTCCCGGCCGGGCGCGCGCGTCGGGCGCGCACGGCGTCGGGGCCGCGGACGCGGACGCGGACGCGGACGCGGACGCGGACGCGGACGAGACTAGGCAGTCGGCGGCGCCGCGGCACCCGGGTCCGTCCGGGCGCGCTCCCCCACGCGCGCCCACGCCTGCAGCCGGGGGACGAGGACCGACGGCGGCGCGTCCACGGCCGGCAGGCGGACCACGCGGCCGTCGAGCTCGACGAGGACGGCCTGCGACCACCCCGGCCGGTCCGGCACGTCACCCCGGACGCCCCGGACGGCGGCGCGCGGCACGGTGACCGGGCGGAACCGACGCTCCACGTGCAGGGCGTCGTCGGTCAGCACCAGCCGCACCCGGCGCCCGCCGACGAGCGCGACGGTCGCCGCGGCCACCGCGACGGCCAGAGTCACCGCCATGACCACGACGGCGTCGTCGTCCCCGCGAACCAGCCGCACGGTCCACAGCGCGAAGTTCGCCGCCTGCACCGCGGCCATCCCCCAGAGCCACCGCGGCGTCGGGCCGGTCGTGGCGAGCACCTCCCGCACGTCGCCCCCCCCCGACCCGGGGCGTCTGCGCCCCGCGCGCCAGTGTCCCGCCGGGCCGCGGCGGGCGCACGCCCGACGGGATCGGGCAGGGCCGGTCCGGGCAGGGCCGGTCCGGGCGGCGTCACGGACGGCCCCGCGGTGGCGCGCGCTGCACGCCGACGTCGCACGCACGACCGGAGAGCCGCGGCGAGGGCCGTCCCCGCACTCGCCCGGACGGCGGGACCGCCCGCGCGGGCGCGTCCCTAGCCTGGGACCCGTGCTGAGCGTCGAGGGCAAGGTCGTGGCCGACTACTCCCAGGTGGAGCTGCACGTCGGGCCGGGCGGCGCGGTCGACGTCCGGGAGGCCGTGGGCCTCGTCCTCGTGCTGGACCAGGGGCACGCCCCCGAGGCGGACGCCCGCGCGATCCTCACCGTCGCCCGTCAGCACGGGGACGTGCCGGTCCGGGTCGAGGTCCACGACGGTCCACCGCCGGCCGACCCCCGCTGGGACGCGGTGACGGAGCTCTCGGTGCGCAGCGGGGACGCCGTCACGGTCACCGGCTGGGCGGGCGAGGGCACCCTGGCGGTGCCCGCACCCGCCGGTGTCGGCCTCCGGGTCCGGTACGCCGTGGCGGACGGGCAGGCAGGCAGCGACCAGTTCGCCGACGGGCGGTGGGACGAGCCACCGGCGGAGACGTACGTGCTGCAGGTGTGGCCCGCGCCGCCCGCGCCCGCCGAGCTCGTCTCGGCGTCCGCCCCGTGGGCCCAGTACTGGGCGTTCGGGCCCGGTGCCGCCGCGGCCGTGCAGCGGCTGGCCGACGTCCCGGACCCCGAGCGGCTCGTCACGCTCGTCGACGAGGCCCTCGCGGCGCACCCCGACACGGCGGCACGCGTCCGCGCCGGGGACGAGCGCTTCCGCCTGGGCGTGATCCGGTACGCGCAGGAGCTGTTCCGCGTCACGCACGCGAACGGCGTCTACGCGGACCTGCAGCGCGACCACCAGGCCCTCGCCCGCCTCATCGACGCCCGGGCGGCGCTCGCCGGGTGAGCGGCTCGGCCGCCCGGCGGACGGCGTGGGCCGCCCGCCGGACGCCGGGTCAGGCGCGGCGGATGCGGCTCACGTCGCGGACGGCGCCGCGGTCCGCGGACGTCGCCATGGCGGCGTACGCCTGCAGCGCCGGGGACACGTACCGGTCGCGGTCGACCGGCTGCCACGGGTTCTCGCGCGCCTCCATCTTGGCGCGGCGCTCCGCGAGCACGGCGTCGGGGACGTTGACGCGGATGAGACGGGTCTCCACGTCGATCTCGATCTCGTCGCCGTCCTCGATCAGGCCGATCGTGCCGCCGGCGGCGGCCTCCGGGCTGACGTGCCCGACCGAGATGCCGCTCGAGCCGCCGGAGAACCGGCCGTCCGTGATGAGCGCGCACACCTTGCCCAGGCCGCGGCCCTTGATGAACGAGGTGGGGTAGAGCATCTCCTGCATGCCGGGCCCGCCGGACGGGCCCTCGTACCGCACCACGACGACGTGCCCCGGCTTGACCTCCTTGCGGAGGATCTTGTCGACGGCCTCGTCCTGCGACTCGCAGACCAGCGCCGTGCCGACGAAGTGGAAGACGTCGGGGTCGATCCCGGCGGTCTTGATGATCGCGCCGTCCTCGGCGAGGTTGCCGCGCAGCACCGCGAGCCCGCCCTCGACCGTGTAGGCGTGCGCCACGTCGCGGATGCAGCCGTTCGCGGCGTCGGTGTCGAGGGACTCCCACACGTTCGACGTCGAGAACGCCTGCGTGGTGCGGACCCCGCCCGGCGCGGCGTGGAAGAGCTGCAGCGCGCGCTCCGTCGCCTTGCCGCCGCGCACGTCCCAGTCGTCGAGCCACGCGCGCAGCGTCGGCGTGTGCACCGACGTGACGTCGTGGTCCAGCAGGCCGCCCCGGTCGAGCTCCCCCAGCAGGGCGGGGATGCCGCCGGCGCGGTGCACGTCCTCCATGTGGAAGTCGGGGTGGTTCGGCGCGACCTTCGACAGGCACGGCACGCGCCGGCTGATGGCGTCGATGTCGGCGAGCGTGAAGTCGACCTCGGCCTCCTGGGCCGCGGCCAGCACGTGGAGCACGGTGTTGGTCGAGCCACCCATGGCCACGTCCAGCGCCATCGCGTTGGCGAACGCGGCCCTCGTCGCGATGCCGCGCGGCGCCGCGGTGTCGTCCTCGTCCTCGTAGTAGCGGCGCGCCAGGTCGACCACCGTGCGCCCCGCCTCGAGGAACAGCTCGCGGCGCGCGCCGTGCGTGGCGAGCGTCGAGCCGTTGCCCGGCAGGGACAGGCCGAGCGCCTCGGTGAGGCAGTTCATCGAGTTGGCGGTGAACATGCCGGAGCACGACCCGCAGGTCGGGCACGCGTTCTCCTCGACCTGCGCGAGCGCGGCGTCGTCCACCGCGTCGTCGGCCGAGTAGTTGATGGCGTTGATGAGGTTGAGCGGCGTGCGCGCGACCCCGTTCGCGACGACGGCCTTGCCGGCCTCCATCGGCCCGCCGGACACGAAGACCACCGGGATGTTGAGCCGCAGCGCCGCGTTCAGCATGCCCGGTGTGATCTTGTCGCAGTTGGAGATGCAGACGAGGGCGTCCGCGCAGTGCGCGTTGACCATGTACTCGACCGAGTCCGCGATGAGGTCGCGGCTGGGCAGCGAGTACAGCATCCCGCCGTGGCCCATCGCGATGCCGTCGTCGACGGCGATCGTGTTGAACTCCTTCGCCACGCCGCCCGCCTCGCGCACGGCCGACGCGACGAGGTCGCCCATGTCCTTGAGGTGCACGTGCCCCGGCACGAACTGCGTGTACGAGTTCGCGATCGCGACGATCGGCTTGCCGAAGTCCTCGCTGGTCATGCCCGTCGCACGCCACAGCGCGCGCGCACCGGCCATGTTGCGGCCGTGGGTCGAGGTACGAGAGCGCAGCGGACGGCTCATCGCGGGACTTCTCCTTCACGCGGACGGGGCCCCGGCCGACGCCAGGGGCCCCGACACAGTACGTCGCCGTGGTCGCGGGTCGAACGTACGTCCGACCCGTGGTCCGCCCACCCGCCCCGACGGGCGGGCGGGTGGGCGGACGTCGCGCGCGGCCGGGTGGACGTACGTCCGCGCGCGGTCGGCCTCGTCAGACGACGGCGGCCGACGTCCAGCGCGGGTCCGACGTCGTCACCACGTGCACGTCGCCCGTGAGCGTCGTGCGCGCGGTCGTCTCCTTGTCGGAGGACGACGCGCCGACCCACAGCTCGAGCTCGCCGGGCTCGACGACGCGCCGGCCCGAGCGGTCCGTGAACGCCAGACGCGCGGTGGGCACGACGAGCTCGACCTCGACGGACTCCCCCGCCGCGAGCTCGACGCGCCGGTACCCGACGAGCTGTGCGACCGGCCGGGTCACGCTCGCGACGACGTCGTGCACGTACAGCTGCACGACGTCGGCGCCGGCGCGCTCACCCGTGTTCGTCACGCGGACGCGCGCCGTGACGGCACCGTCCGTGCGCGGCTCGGCGTCCACGACCAGGTCGCTGTGCGCGAACGTCGTGTACGACAGGCCGAACCCGAAGGGCCGGACGGGGACCGTGCTGAGGTTCGTGACGTCGCCGTCGCCGCCGAGCGCCGGGTGCAGGTAGCTGAACGGCTGCGCGCCGGACGACCGCGGCAGGCTCACCGGCAGCCGGCCCGACGGGTTCACGCGACCGGACAGCACCCCGGCGATCGCGCGCCCGCCCTCCTCGCCGGGGAAGAACGCCTGCACGACGGCCGCGCAGCGCTCGAGCGCCCAGTCCAGGACGTACGGACGACCCGTGAGGAGCACCAGGACGACGGGCGTCCCCGTGGCGAGCACGGCCTCGACGAGCGCGCGCTGCACGCCCGGCAGGTCGAGGTCGTCGCGGTCGCAGCCCTCGCCGACGGTGCCGCGGCCGAACAGGCCCGCGTGGTCGCCCATGACGAGCACGGCGACGTCGGCCGACGACGCGGTCGCGACCGCCTCGTCGAACCCGGACGTGTCGTCGTCGTCCACCGCGCAGCCGGCGGCCGCGACGACCTCGGCACCCGAGAGCTCCTCCACGAGCGCCTCGCGCACCGTCGGGATCTCGAGCGCCACCTCGGCGTCGGGGTGCTGCGCGAGCACGTGGTTGAGGAAGGAGTAGCAGCCGAACAGCGCGTGCGGCCGGTCCGCGTTCGGGCCGATGACGGCGACGCGGCGGGGCTGTGCGAGCGGCAGCGTGCCGTCGTTGCCGAGCAGCACGAGCGACTCCTCCGCGAGGCGCGCGGCGACGCGGCGGTGCTCGGGGCTGTCGAGGTCGACGCCGCTCGGCGGCTCGTCCTCGAACGTCGCCGCGAGCAGCCCGACCTCCTCCTTCTGCCGCAGCACGCGCAGCACCGCCCGGTCCACGAGCGCCTCGTCGACCGCGCCGGAGCGCACGGCGGCGGCCAGCGGGTCGAGGTACGCGTCGCCGGTCGGCAGCTCGATGTCGACGCCGGCGTTGAGCGCCAGGCCGGCCGCCTCGCCGAGGTCGCCCGCCACGTGGTGCAGCAGGTGCAGGAACGCCACCCCGAAGTAGTCCGCGACGACGGTGCCGTCGAAGCCCCACTCGCCGCGGAGCTTGTCCGTCAGCAGGCGGGGGTCCGAGGCGACGGGCACGCCGTCGATCTCCGCGTACGAGTGCATGACCGAGCGGACGCCGCCGTCCAGCACCGCCATCTCGAACGGCGGGAGCAGCACGTCGGCCACCTCGCGCGGGCCGGCGTGCACGGGGGCGAAGTTGCGTCCCGACTGCGACGCCGAGTACCCGACGAAGTGCTTGAGCGTGGCGAGCACGCCGGTCGACTGCAGACCGCGCACGTACGACGTGCCGAGCGTGCCGACGAGGTAGGGGTCCTCGCCGATGCACTCGTCGACGCGGCCCCACCGCGGGTCGCGGACGACGTCCAGCACCGGGGACAGCCCCTGGTGGATGCCGAGGTCCCGCATGGAGCCGCCGATCAGCGCGGCCATCTCCTCGACCAGCTCGGGGTCGAACGACGCGCCCCACGCGAGCGGGGTCGGGAAGGTCGCGGCCTTCCACGCGGACAGGCCGGTGAGGCACTCCTCGTGCACGATCGCGGGGATGCCGAGGCGCGTGCCCGTGACGAGCCGGCGCTGCTGCGCCCACAGGCGGCGCGCCTGCGCGTCCGCCTCGACCGGCCGCGTGCCGTACACGCGGGTGAGGTGGCCGAGCCCGTGCCTCGTCACGTCGTCGTAGCCGCGAGCGGCCTCGAACTCGCCCTGCAGCGGGGCGACGGCCTCGCCGTCCTCCTTCTCCCAGAAGCCGACGATCTGGGCCAGCTTCTCCTCGAGGGTCATCCGGGCCAGGAGCCCCTCGGGCGTGCGGTCCTCTGTGTCCCGGCTCGTGGCCGGGACCGCGGACACCTGCAGATCCGTCACGGATCCCACTCCTTCGATGGTGCGACGGGACGGGCGGGCGCACACGTGTCTCGCGTGCGCCCGCCTGCCCATGGTTCGTGCGGCGCCGCAGCAGCGGCGCGTCACGCGGCAGCGCGTGGGAAGGGGGTCAGCCCTTGACGGCGCCCTGGAGGCCGCTGACGATCCGCTTCTGCATCGTCAGGAAGAAGACGAGCGCGGGGATGACGGCCAGCGACGTGAACGCCAGCACGCCGGCGGTGTCCGACGCGTACTGCGTCGAGAAGTCCGCGACGCCCAGCGGCAGGGTCTTCATCGCCGGGTCGTTGAGGATCAGCAGCGGCAGGAGGTACGCGTTCCACGAGCCGACGAACGCCAGCACGCCGACCGTGACCATGCCCGGCCCCGACAGCGGGACGAGGATCCGCCAGAAGAACCCGATGCGGGACGCGCCGTCGATCGACGCCGCCTCCTCGAGCTCCTTGGGCAGCGCCTGGAGGAACGGCCGCAGGATGACGACCGTCACCGGCAGCGCGAACGCCGCCTGCGGGAGCGCCACGCCCCAGAACGTGTTGACCAGGCCGAGGTCCCGGATCTGCAGGAACAGCGGGATGATCGCGACCGTGGCCGGGAACAGCAGGCCGAGCACGAAGACCATGTAGAGGCCGTCGCGTCCCTTGAACCGGTACCGGGCCAGCGGGTACGCGGCCATGATGCCCAGCACGACGACGACCGCGGTCGTGATGAGCGCGATGATCGTCGAGTTGAGCGCGTACTTCCAGAAGTTGCCACCGGTCAGCACGTTGACGTAGTTCTGCCAGACCCACGGGCTCGGCAGGCCGACGGGGTTCTCGGCGAGCTGCCCGTTCGAGCGGAATCCGCTGATCACCGCGTAGACGACCGGCGCCAGCACCGCGACCGCGACCACCACGGCGGCGACGTAGACGAGGGGACCGACACGACGTCGGTCGGCGCGCACGCGAGCCACGCGCGGACGCGGGCCCCGGGACGGCGGGGCGGCGACGGCGGTCATCGGGACACCTTCCTGCGGCCGCGGACCACGGACGCGTCGTCCGAGTCGTTCCGCTGGATGAACGTCTGGTACAGGATCGCGAGGATGAACGAGATGGCGAAGAGCAGGACCGCCACGGCCGACGCGTAGCCGTACTGGCTGCGCTCGGTGCCCTGGTTGATCAGGTACGTCGCCATCGTGACGGTCGCGTTGGCGGGGCCGCCCTTCGTGAGGATCCACACCATGTCGAACAGCTGCAGCGAGCCGATCATCGACAGGAAGATCCAGGTGCGGATGGTCGGGCCCAGCAGCGGGATCGTGATCTTGCGCTGCACCTGCCACCACGAGGCGCCGTCGATCGACGCGGCCTCGTTGAGCTCCTCCGGCACACCCTGCAGGCCGGCGAGGAGCAGGACGATCGCGAGGCCGACGTACTTCCACGTCAGCACGCCGATGACCGTCCACAGGGCGAACCCGGGGTCGCCCAGCCAGACCTGCTTCACGAACCCGAGCCCGACCGCGTCGAGCACGGAGTCGAGCGGGCCGTTCGGCTGCAGCAGCAGCGCCCAGATGACACCCGCCACGACCTCGGCGAGCACGTAGGGCACGAACACGATGACGCGCATCGCGGTGCGGCCGGGGAAGCTGCGGTTGAGCAGCAGGGCGATCGCGAGACCGATCGGGAGCTGGATCGCGATGGACAGCACCACGATCAGGAGGTTGTTGGTGACCGCTCGCTGGAAGATCGTGTCCGCGAGGGCGTTCGCGTAGTTCTGGAACCCGATGAAGTTGTCCATCGGGCCGAGGCCGTTCCACTTGAACATGGAGTACCGGCCGGCCTGCACGATCGGCACGACGACGAACACCGCGAACAGCACGAGAGCCGGGGTGACGAAGAAGGCGATCTCGAGCCGCTGGCGCCACTGGCGCGAGCGGAACCGGGCGTCCGGGTCGCGCGGACCGGCCGCCGCCGGCCAGGCGGATGCCTGGCCGGCGGCGCCGGTGCGTGCTCCCGCGGCTGCGCCCCTGGGTCCCCTCCCCTGCGTACGGGGGGTCAGGTCGCTGGCCACGTCACTCACTCGTTCGCGGCTGCGGACGTCATCGCGTCGACGATGTCCTGCGCAGAGCCCTGCTCGGCGAAGACGGTCGCGATCGCGTCGTTCATGGCGCCACCGATGTTCTCGCCGAACTCCGTGTCCAGGTAGAGCTGGATGTACGGGGCGTCGTTGCGGACGGCCAGCAGGCCGGCGAGCGCCGGGTCCTGGACGAACGCGCTGGCCGAACGGTTGGTCGGCAGACCCATGTCGTACTCGGCGAAGCCCTTCTGGACCTCGTCGGACAGCAGGTACTCGATGAAGTCGACGCAGACGTCGGGCGCGTCCTGGGCGCAGGCCCACGCGTCACCGCCGCCGAGCTGCGCGGCCTGGTCGCCCTCGCCGCCGTCGACCGCCGGGAACGCGAACCAGCCGGTGTTCTCGCCGAGGCCGGTGCCGTCCTCGGTGAGGCCCTTCATGACGCCCGGCTCCCAGTGGCCGGCGAGCTCCATGGCGACCTTGCCCGTGGCGAGCAGACCCGACGCGGAGGCCGGGCCCGTCTGCGCCACCGTGGCCAGGTAGCCGGTGTTGAACGGCTTCGTGGCGACGAGCGCCTCGAGGTCCGCACCGGCACGCAGGAAGCAGTCGTCCGAGAAGTCACGGGTGGCGATGGCCTCGCCCATGACGTCCTTCGAGCACTCGCGGAGCGCGAAGTAGTACCAGTAGTGCGCGGCCGGCCACTTGTCGCCGGCGCCGACCGAGATCGGCTCGATGCCCGCGGCCTTGAGCTTGTCGTTCGCCGCGTTGAGCTCCTCCATCGTCGCGGGCGGCTCGGTGATGCCCGCCTGCTGGAAGAGCGACTTGTTGTACCAGAAGCCGACGACGCCGATCGAGAACGGCAGCGCGTAGACCTTGTCCTCGTGCGTCCAGCCGTCGACGACGCCGCCGATGTTGGCGATCGTCTCCGACGCCGACTCGGTGATGTCCTTCACGAGGCCGGCCTCCACGTGGGCCGCGAGCTCGCCGCCGCCACGCTCCATGAAGACGTCGGGGGTGTCGCCCGTCTGGAAGGCCGCGTCGAGCTTGGTGAGCATGTCCTCGTGCTGGAGGGCGCTCACCTCGATCGTCACGCCGGGGTTGTCCTGCTCGAACTGGTCGGCGACCTGGTCGTAGTAGTCCTTGCCTTCGCCGGTGTTCGAGTTGTGCCACCACTGCAGCGTGACGTTCTCGCCGTCGCCGCCAGCGGTCTCCTCGCTGCTGCCGGAGCCGCCCGAGCTGCAGGCGGTGGCGAGCATCGCGAGTCCAGCGCCCAGCGCCACGGCGCGGAGGGCGGTAGTCCTCTTCATCTTCGATCTCCTCGTCGTCCTTGAGAGGGAGGGACGGCGTTAGGTAATCAGCCGTCCAGAAGCCGTGTCAATCGATGTCGATAACGTTATCGACACGGTTGCTCTACGATCACCCACGTGGACCTCGCTCCTCGCGTCAAGATGGCCGACGTCGCCCGAACCGCCGGGGTCTCGGTCGCCACCGTCTCGAAGGTCGTCAACGGTCGCTACGGCGTCTCGCAGAGCACCCTGGAGCGCGTCCAGGGAGTCATCGCCCAGCTGGGCTACGAGGCGAGCCTCGGCGCGCGCTCGCTGCGCAGCTCGCGCACCAACGTGCTCGGCATCCTCGTGGCCGAGTTCGAGCCCTTCTCCACCGAGCTCCTCAAGGGCGCCTCGGGAGCCGTCACCGCGACGGGCTACGAGCTGCTGGCGTACTCCGGCGGCGGCGGCCACGCCGACGTCGGGTGGGAGCGCCGCTACCTCTCCCGGCTCTCCGGGACGCTCATCGACGGCGCCGTCATCGTCACGCCGACCGTCCTCGAGGCCGTGCCCGGCATCCCCGTGGTCGCCGTCGACCCGCACGCGGGCCCGTCCGGCCTGCCGACCGTCGACGCGGACAGCTTCGCCGGCGCCGTCACCGCGACCGAGCACCTGCTCGGGCTCGGCCACCGACGCATCGGGCTGCTCGGCGGCCGCCCGGACCTGGAGTCCGCCCGCGAGCGCGAGCGGGGCTTCCGGCAGGCCATGGCGGCGGCCGGTCTGCAGGTCGACGAGTCGCTCGTCCGCAACGGCGGGTACCGCCCCGAGACGGCGGCGGCCCCCGCCCGCGACCTGCTGGACCGCGCGCACCCGCCCACCGCCGTGTTCGCCGCGAACGACCTGTCGGGCATCGCGCTCGTGCGCGTGGCCCAGGAGCTCGGGCTCGACGTGCCGCGCGACCTGTCCGTCATCGGGTTCGACAACGTGCCCGAGTCGGCGCTGTGCACGCCGCCGCTGACGACCATCAACCAGCCCCTGCAGCGGATGGGCGCCGAGGCCCTCCACCTGCTCGTGGACCTGATCGCCGGCCGCGAGCGCGAGCCGCACCTGCGGCTGCCCACGGAGCTGGTCGTGCGCGCGTCGACGGCGCCGCCCGCGGCCTGACCCACGGCGCGGCACCGCCCGCGCCGGCGAGCTCGACGCACCCGGCGTCGACGCGCCGGGCCCGCCGCTCACGGCCCGCCCGTCTCACGCACGCGCGGCGACGTCCTCGTCGGTCTCCGCACCGGCGGCGACGTGCCGCGTCACCCACGGCGCCAGCGCCGCCATCGCCCCTGCGAGGACGAGGGCGACGAGGCCGATGCCGCCGAAGTAGGTGACGACCGGCACGTCCTGCGTGGCACCGACGAGCTGCGCCGTGATGGCGTTGCCCGCCGCGGGCGCGAGGAACCACAGCGCCATGGCCTGCCCGCGGAAGGCCTGCGGCGCGAGCAGCGTCGTCGCCGCGAGACCGACCGGCGACAGGCACAGCTCGCCGAGGGTCTGCAGCAGGTACACGACGACGAGCACCCACCAGGGTGCCTTGGCGTCGCCGACGGCCGCGGTCGCACCCGCCAGGAAGAGGAAGCTCAGCGCGGCCAGGCCCAGGCCGAGCGCGAACTTGACCGCCGTGGACGGCCGGTCGCCCGTGCGCAGCCACAGCCACGCGAACAGGGGCGCGAGCACGATGATCGCGGCCGGGTTCACCGACTGGTACAGCTCGGGCGAGATCGTGGTGCCGAGGACCCGCAGGTCGGTGCGGTCGCGCGCGTGCGCCGACAGGGTGCTCGACGCCTGCTCGAAGATCATCCAGAACAGCGTCGCGGCGACGAACAGCGGCACGTACGCGGTGAGGCGCGACCGCTCGGCGGCGTTGACCTTCGGCGAGCGGAACATGATCAGGAACATCGCCACGGGCGCGGCGAACGCGAGGTAGGACAGACCGTTGATCACCACGTCGAGGGGGCCCTCGGTGCGGTCGGTCACGGCCGTGACGGCCCACCCGAGCGCGACGGCGGCGGCGACCGCCACCGCGAGGAGCAGCACCATGCGGACCACGCCCGGCCGGTCGGCGGGCGTCAGCGGGTTCGGGGCCTGCTCCCCCGCCCCGTGGAGCAGCCCGCGCCCGACGACGAACGCGACGAGCGCCAGACCCATGCCGACCGCGGCGACCGCGAACCCCGCGTGGTAGCCGCCGATCCCGCGCGCGAGGCCGACGGCGAGCGGTGCCGCCAGCGACCCCATGTTGATCCCCATGTAGAAGATGGAGAAGGCGGAGTCGCGCCGCGGGTCGTCGCGGCGGTACAGGTCGCCGACCATGCTCGACACGTTCGGCTTCAGCAGACCCGTCCCGACCGCCACGAGGACGATGCCGAGGTAGGCGGTCGCCGCGGAGGGCAGCGCGAGGGCGACGTGCCCGGCGGCGATGACGACGCCGCCGTAGAGCGTGGACCGCCGGGCCCCGATGACCCGGTCGGCGACCCAGCCGCCGATCACCGTCAGCAGGTAGACCGCCGACCCGTAGACCGCGACCAGCGCGAGACCCGTGGCCTCGTCGACGCCGAGGCCGTCGTTCTCGATCGCGTCGGTCAGGTAGTAGAAGAGGATCGCGCGCATGCCGTAGTAGCTGAAGCGCTCCCACAGCTCGGTGCCGAACAGCGTGAAGAGCCCGGCGGGGTGGCCCAGGAGGGTGCGACCCTCCGTCGGCGTCGCGCGCACGGGCAGGTCGGCAGCGTTGCTCATGCCACCCATGCTGACCCCCGCCGACCCGTGCTGCGCGTGCTCCCGTCGCGTGGGCTCCGCACACGGACGACGTGCGGGCCGGCACAGCACGCACCGACGGTCGCACCGCGGGCCTTCGGTCCCCCGGTCGCCCTGCTCCGGACGCCGGGTTAGCGTGCCGCGTGCCGACCGTCCTGTGGTTCCGCCGCGATCTGCGCCTCGCCGACCACCCCGCGCTCGTGGCGGCCGTCGAGCAGGCCCGCGCCGAGGGCGGCGAGGTCGTGCCGCTGTTCGTCGTCGACCCGCGGCTGTGGTCGGTCTCGGGGTCGCCGCGGCTCGCGTACCTCGCGGCGAGCCTGCGCGCGCTCGACGCGTCGCTCGGTGGCCGGCTCGTGGTGCGGCACGGGCGCCCTGCCGCGGTGGTGCCGGAGCTCGTGCGCGAGGTCGGCGCGTCGGCCGTGCACGTGAGTGCGGCCACCGAGCCCTACGGGCGCCGGCGCGACGACGCCGTGGCGGCGGCGCTCGGCGACGTCCCGTTCGTCGGGACGGGCTCCCCGTACGCCGTCGGGCCCGGCCTGCTGAGCACCGGTGCCGGGGACCCGTACCGCGTCTTCACGCCGTTCCGGAACGCGTGGCTCGACCACGGGTGGTCGGCGCCGGCACCGCGGCCGCGGGACGCCCCGTGGGCGGACGTGCGCGGCGACGGCGTGCCCGCCGGCCCTGAGACCGACGTGCGGCTGCCGGCCGCCGGCGAGGAGGCGGCCCTCGCCCGCTGGCGTGCGTTCGTCCTCGAGGACCTCGCCGGCTACCGCGAGGACAGGAACCGGCCCGACGTCGACACCACGTCCGTCATGTCCCCGCACCTCAAGTACGGCGAGATCCACCCGCGGACGATGCTGGCGGACCTCGCCGAGGCCGGGCGGGGTGCCGCCGGGCCGCTCGCCGAGTCGGTGACGACGTACCGGTCGGAGCTCGCCTGGCGGGAGTTCCACGCGGACGTGCTGTGGCACGTGCCGGCGGCCGCGTGGGAGTCGCTGCGGCCCGTGGTGCCCGAGGACGCGTGGGCCACGGGCCCGGAGGCGGACGCGGCGTTCGCCGTGTGGGCGGAGGGCCGCACCGGCTACCCCGTCGTCGACGCCGCCATGCGGCAGCTGCGCACGATCGGCTGGATGCACAACCGCATGCGCATGGTGACCGCGTCGTTCCTCGTCAAGGACCTGCACCTGCCGTGGCAGCGCGGTGCGGCGCACTTCATGGCCTGGCTCGTCGACGGCGACGTGCCGCAGAACCAGCTCAACTGGCAGTGGGTCGCCGGCACCGGCCGCGACGCGGCGCCCTACTTCCGCGTGTTCAACCCGGTCACGCAGGGGAAGAAGTTCGACCCCGACGGCGCGTACGTGCGCCGGTGGGTGCCGGAGCTGCGCGACGTGCCGACGTCCGCCGTGCACGAGCCGTGGACGCTCGGCCTGCAGGCGCCGGAGGACTACCCGCCCCCGATGGTCGACCACGCGCGCGAGCGCCAGGTGGCCCTCGACGCGCACGCCCGCCGCCCGTCCTGACCCCGCCCGGAGGCCGTGAGCCGAGCGGCCGCGGGGTGACGTCGACTGCGCCCGCCGCGTCACGCGTGCGGGTGTCATGACACCCGCACGCGTCACGCATCGGGCGCGCTCGCGGCGCAACGGTCCCGGAACTCCTCGAGCCAGTCGGCGATCTGCGCCTCGTCGTGGAGGTAGGGCTCGTCCGGTCCGTGCCGGAGGTCGATCCCGTGCAGCAGCTCCAGAGCCCACCACACGACGTCGTCCTGGACGTCGACGTCGTCGAGCACGACGGCGGCCGCGCACCTGTCGACGGCGTCGCGTGAGGCGGCACCGGACAGCAAAGCGGCGAACCAGCCCTCGACGTCCGCCCGGGACGGCGCTGAAGTCATGTCGCCATGGTGCCCCGGTGGCTCAGGTGCGGGCGACCTCGTTGTCGGGGTCCTTCCCGGCGAGCAGCGCCTCGAGCTGGCGGCGGACGAGCGCCGCGACGCGCGGGTACGTCGCGTCGGTGTTGCCGCCCTGGTGCGCGGTGATCAGCGCCCCCGGCGCACGCCAGAGGGGGTGGTCGGCGGGCAGCGGCTCGGGGTCGGTCACGTCGAGGCCCGCGCGCAGGCGCCCGGCGGTGAGCTCGGCGAGCAGCGCGTCCGTGTCGACGACCTTGCCGCGCGCGACGTTGACGAGCACCGCGCCGTCCTTCATGCGGCCCAGCTCCTCGGCGCCGAGCAGGTGGTAGGACGCGCGCGTCAGCGGGATCGCGAGCACGACGACGTCCGCGTCCGGCAGCAGGTCGGCCAGCTCGTCGACGCCGTGCACGTGGCCGTCGGCGTCGTCGCGGGCGCTCGTCGCCACGCGCACCAGGTCCACCTCGAACGGCGCGAACCGCGCACCGATCGCGCGGCCCACCGAGCCCTGCCCCACGACGAGGACGCGCCGGTCGGCGAGCGACGGGCCGAAGGGGTTCTCCCACCGCCCCGCGTCCTGCGCCCGCACGGCACCCGGCAGGTCGCGCTGCACCGCGAGCGTCAGCGCCACGGCGAGCTCGGCGGTCCCCGCGTCGTGCACGCCCCGGCCGTTGAGGAGCGTGACGCCCGCCGGCAGGTGCGGCAGCGCGTGCTCGTACCCGGCGCTCGGCAGCTGCACCCAGCGCAGCCGCGGCAGGTCGTGCAGCACGGCGAACCCCTCACGCGCGACGAAGTAGTGCGGGACCACCACCAGGTCGACGTCGGCCGCCTGCGCGGCGTCCAGCGGGGAGCGCAGGTCCCACGGCACGAGCCGCAGGTCGTCGGGGTGGGCGGCGGCGAGGTCGGCGAGCCGGGCGAGGAGGTCGGGGTCGGGGATGGTCGCGGTGAGCACGGTGCGGTACGGGTCCCTCGGTCGGCGGTGCGGTGCTGCTGCTGAGGTGCGGGTGCTGCGTGGGGGCGGGGACCCGCCGCTCAGGCGGGCTGGCGCGCGCGGTACTCGTCCTCGAGCATCGACATGACGATCGCGTCGCACCAGCCGTCGCCGTCCCGGTAGCCGTCGCGACGGCGGCCCTCGACGCGGAAGCCGATGTTCTCGTACAGCGACACGGCGCGCGTGTTGATGCTGAGCGCCTCCAGCTCCACGCGGTGCATCCCCAGGCCCTCGAAGGCGAACTCGAGCACGAGCTCGATCGCCTCGGTGCCGTACCCGCGGCCCCGGTACGCCGGGCGCATCGCGAGGCGCAGACCGGCGCAGCGCACGTCCTCGTCGATGTCGTTGAGGACGATCTCGCCGCGGTACTCGTCGGACCCGTTGGCGGTGACCGCGAAGTCGTACCGGCCCTCCGCCGCCTCGCGGCTCGCGCACCACGCCTCGA